>CAZDWH010000016.1:0-27521 GCA_964509025.1 uncultured Rhodanobacteraceae bacterium | reverse complement strand
CCACCGCGCGGGCCAAAGTTCAACTCGATGCGAAGCCCGTCGGCGGCGATCTGCATCTCGTCTGGGAAGGCGTCGAACTGCCCGCCGATCTCGCCGGGCAAGTGCTCGCGACGCACGGCGATATCAGCGCTGGCGGCAGCGCGCAGAAATTCAATGCGCAAGGCGCACTCGCCATCGGCCCGCCCGCCCGTAATAAGATCGGTCAGATCGCTGATCTCGCGTTCAAGCTCGACGGCACGCCCGAGAAAATCACGCTGCAGCAGTTCGATCTGAAGCAGCCGAAAGGCGGTCTCGCGAGCACCGGCGAAGTCGTGCTCAAGCCGCAACTCGGCTGGAACATCGACGCAAAGGCCGACCGCCTCGATCCCGGCGCATTCGCCAAGGAATGGCCCGGCACGATCAATTTCCACTTGTCCACTTCTGGAAAAATGGAAAAAGAAGGCCCCGCCGGCAAGCTCAAACTGAGCGACCTCGGCGGCACATTGCGCCAGCGTGCGATCGGCGGTGGCGGCGAACTCGATTTCGCGCCGCCGCTCGCGCTTGCGGGCAAGCTCGATCTTGCCTCGGGTCACAGCACCGTTGCGCTCACCGGCAAGGGCAGCGCCGAAAAAGGCGCGGCGACCGATCTCGATATCGACCTCAATATCGCGAGTCTCGGCGACTGGCTGCCGAAGGCGTCGGGTAGCGTGCGCGGCAAGATCGCGCTCAGGGGTGCTTATCCAAAACTCGATGCGCGCGGCAAGCTCAGCGGCGCGAAGATCATCAGCGGCGACACGCATCTCGAAAGCTTCGTGCTCGATCTCGATGCGCACGATCTGTCCGCACCAAGCGGCACGCTCGCGCTCGATGCACGCGCGCTCGCGGCGGGCGGCTATCTGTTCGATACGGTCAAACTCGATGCCAAAGGCGATCAGGCCGCGCATCACGTGCAGCTCGACGCGCGCGGCAAGCTCGCCTTCGGACTCGCGCTCGATGGCGCGCTAACGCAGAACAAGAAAACCACGGACTGGCGCGGCACGCTCAACACGCTCACGCTCGAACCGAAAGGCGTGACGGTGTGGAAGCTCGCGCAGCCGACCGCGATTTCCTACGTCGACGGCGCGCTCGATCTGAACGAACTGTGCTTGCGCGCGGACACATCGAGCCTCTGCGCTTCTGCGACCCAGAACGCGAAAGCCGGCACGAATGCGAAGTTCGCGATCGAGCATCTGCCGCTAACGCTGCTGGCCAAGCTCGCCAGCCCGGATGCGCCGCTCAAGCTCGAAGGCGAAATCAATGGCAATGGCGCGATCGCGCAGACACCTGCGGGCGCGCTGAGCGGCAACGCCACGATCGCATCGAGCGAGGGCAAGATCACCTATCCCGATTCCGCGACGCAGCCGGTGCTCGCCTATCGCAATTTCCATGTCGACGCCGCATTCGCACCCGCGCAGAACACGATCACGATCGCCGGCGATCTCAACGACGGCGGGCGCATCGATGGGCATTTCACGACCGGTGCTGCGGGCGCCGATGGTGGCGCGCCGTTGTCGGGCAACATCGCCGCCAGCATCAATAACCTCAGTTTTATCGATCTGCTGACTCCGCAGACCGCGGGCACGAAAGGCAAGGTCGAAGCGAAGTTCGCACTGTCGGGCACGACTGCGAAACCCGGCATCGACGGCGCGCTGAATCTCGCTGACTTCGCGACCGAAGTTCCGGCGGCAGGCCTCAAGCTGCACGACGGAAATATCGCGGTGCGTTCGCGCGATGGCGAGAATTTCGATATCGACGGCGCGATCGCGTCTAGCGAGGGCAGGCTCGCGCTCAAGGGCACGGCCGGTACGGCGGCGGATGCGCCGCTGCATCTCGCGATCACCGGCGACAATTTCCTCGCGGCCGATATCCCTGGCGCGAAGGTACACATCACGCCGGATCTGAAAATCGAACGCGATGCCAAGCGCCTGCGCATCGGCGGCACGCTACAGATTCCGGCGATGTTCGTCGACTTGTCGAAGCTGCCGGGAGGCGGCGCCGCGGTCGCGCCTTCACCCGACGTCGTGGTGATCGACGAAAAGGCGCCGCCCGCCGCGCAGAACCTGCCGGTCGACGTCGAAGTCACGCTGAAGCTCGGCGCCGGCGATGCGCTCGCGATGGATCTGCGCCAAGGCACCGAGGTGCGCCTGATCGGCTATGGCCTCAACAGCAATCTCGGCGGCCAGCTTGCAATCTCGCAAAGCGGCACACGGGCGCCGATCGGACGCGGGCAGATCCAGCTCAACGGCACGTTCAAGGCCTACGGGCAGGATCTGAAGATCGACCAGGGCCGCCTGCTGTTCGCCGGCACGCCGGTCGAGAATCCCGGGCTCGATATCCGCGCGATTCGTGCGTTTCCCGATCAGAACATCACCGTCGGCCTGCAGGTGCGCGGCACCGCAGTGCGGCCGCAGCTCACGGTGTTCTCGACGCCGGCGATGGAGCAGTCCGACGCGCTGTCCTATCTCGTCGCGGGCAAGCCGCTGTCGCAGCTCAAGGGCGGCGACGGCAACGCCGTCTCGAGCGCGGCTTCGGCGCTCGGCACCGCCGGCGGCGATTTGCTGGCTAAGAGCATCGGCGCGAAGATGGGTCTCGACGACGTCGGCGTCGCCGACAACTCCAGCGTCGGCGGCGCCGCGCTCACCGTCGGAAAGTATCTTTCTCCACGTTTATACCTCGGCTACGGCGTCGGACTGTTCAACCCGGGCCAAGTCGTGACGCTGCGCTACAAGCTCACGCGCCTGTTCGAGTTCGAGATGCAGAATGGAACGTTGTCGAGTCGGGCGGGGATCAATTACCGGCTGGAAAAATAGCTGCATCAATGATTTTAAAAAATCACGCTAAATCACGATATCCGAACTCCCCGATGCTCAGATATGAGACCTGCCATTTCGTTCCCGCGTTTCGCGCGACGTGAACCAATTCCTGCATACCTCGCAGTGCGAGATCCGGAAATCGAGAAGGTCCCGCAGCAACTTGTACTGTCACCTCTTCGTTCGGGAGGGGAATTTCGACATAGGGGATGAAGAGGCTCCCGTTTGACGTGGCGCGTACGTTTACTTGTATTGGTCCAGATTTCTTATACAAGAGACGAACTTCCCTTTCGGCCGAAAATTCATCTGACTTACATGCAATTCCCTTGTGCGTCCGTTCTTCAACCCAGGCGCCATCACACATGACGTCATAGTTAAGCCGTTCGGCGTCCTTTTCGGGAGCGTCAAGACGCATTGCTGCTTGCACATATCGATCAAAGAAGTCACGGCACCATCTGATGTGCCCATCCCTGTTGTACTCGACGTCAACAAGTGCTCCCGCGGACGCTAAGAAAGACCTTGGAAAACCAACTACGTACCCACCCGCTGGGGGACAGTACATCCGAAATTGGGCGAGCATATTAGAGCGTGTTGAGAATGAAGCGAGGAAGAAAGTCTTTAGGTGTCTCAACTGATGAAGGAGTGCGGTCGTATATTTCTCATTTGATTTCTTTGTTGAGAACACCTCCGGATGCTTGACCATAGTCTCAAGAATATTGGGTATAAGCTTACCTTCGAGGCCATCGTTCAGATACGAGTATTCAGATGCCCACAAGCAACGATGAGCGACGATACTGATGAGCGCATTCGCATTCGTGTAATGGTATAGATACTCTTCGCCCATAGCGCCCACCGCAAAGTGACAAACCGAAAACTATTCGCTCAGCCTTACTGCACCGGCTGCATGCTTCGCGAACAGCTGCTTGAGCGGCGCAACGCGATTGACAATCGCCAATCCCGCCCCGCGCAACGCCGCAAGCGGCATTGCCTCGCTGCCGAACACCCGCTGGATCGCATCGAAGGCGTTCGCAGACACGGCATTATCGCTGCGACGACGCCGCTCGTAGCGGCGCAGTACCGTTTCGCTCGCGATATCGCGCTTGGCCGCGCGCGCTTCGGTCAACGCCGCGACGAGCGCATCGACATCGCGCAGGCCGAGATTGACGCCCTGCCCCGCGAGCGGATGCACGACATGCGCGGCGTCGCCGATCAGGGCGAAGCGCGGCGCGAGATAGCGCTCGGCGAGTTTCATGCGCAGCGGGAACGCCGCGCGCGCGGTCGTCGCTGTGACGCGACCGAGGCGGAAATCGAAGGCCGCGCCGAGCTCGGCGCAGAATGCCGCGTCGTCGAGCGCGAGCACACGCTGCGCCTCGTCGGCCGGCAGGGACCAGACAATCGAACTACGCGCGTCGGCGAGCGGCAGAAACGCGAGCGTCGCGCCGGGCAGGAAGCGCTGCCACGCGGTCGCCTCGTGCGCGCGCTCGTGCGCGACGTGCGCGACCACGGCGCGCTGCGCGTAGTCGCGATCGTCCGTATGGATGCCGACGAGTTCTCGCAGCGCCGACTCGGCGCCATCGGCTGCGACGACGAGGCGCGCGGCAACGCGGCTGCCATCGTCGAGCGTCAGCGTGCGTCGCTCGCCTTCGACTTCGGTCGCCACGACGCGCGCGGGACAATGTACGGCGATCTGCGCATGCGACTGCGCGGCCTGCCACAGTGCATGCGCGATCAGGCGATTCTCGACGATATAGCCGAGCGCATTCGCGCCGGAATCGGCGGCATCGAAACCCAATTCGCCCGGCGCGAGCGCATCCCACACGCGCATGCGCCGATACGCGCAGGCACGCGCGTCGCGGATGGCCGTCCAGACATCCAGGCGCTCGAATAGCGAGATCGAAGACGCAGCGAGCGCGACGACACGCAAATCGATTTCGTCCTGCGTGCGCCACGAAGCGGGCGCGCGCGTCTCGACCAGCGCGACGTCGAAGCCCTCGCGTGCGAGCGCGAGCGCCAACGCGGCGCCGACCATGCCGGCGCCGACCACGGCAACATCGTAGATTTGGCGGCTCATCGGATATCGCCTAGCGAGAGCCGGGGCGTGTTGGCACGAAAACCCATACCGCGCCGCACGAGTGCATCTTGCAGCGGCGCAATACGATCGAGCGCGACGAGTCCGAACGAACGCGCGAGCTTGAGCGGCAGCGACTCGTCCGCGGTCCAGCGGGCCAGGCCGTCACTCATCGCCGCCGTGCCTTCGCGATCTTCGCGCCGGCGTTCGGCGTAGTGCGCAAGCATTGCCGCATCGCCTGGATCGCCACGCTGCTCGATCAGCATTTCCGCCAAGGTCAGCGCATCGCGCAGGCCAAGATTGAATCCCTGCGCCGCGATCGGATGCAGCGTCTGTGCGGCATTGCCGACGACGACGGTGCGCGGTGCGACGATGCGCTGCGCCATCACGCGCGCGAGCGGATACCACGCGCGCTTGCCGGGTCGCGACAACTTCCCGAGGCGATAGCCGAAGCGCTCATGCAGCAACGCGATGAATCCCGCATCGTCGAGCGCGGCGACGCGCTCGGCATCGGCGGTCGGCACGGTCAGCACGACGCCCGCGCGGCGCTCGCCGAGCGGCAGCACGGCGACCGGCCCGGTAGCGGTGAAGCGCTCATAGGCACAGCCGTCGATCGCGCGCTGCGGCGTCACCGTTGCGACGAAGGCGGTCTGCGCATAATCCACATTGTCGGTTTGTATACCCGCGGCGCGGCGCACGAACGACTGCGTGCCGTCGGCGCCGACGACAAGGCGCGCGTGCAGGCGGCGTTCGCCGGATGCGGTCGCAAGCGTCGCAACTGCGGCGTCGCCGTCAAACGTGAGCGCCTTGAGCGAAGCTGGCGCCAGACGCAGTAGTTCAGCGCAGGTATCGAGCCGCGCCAGCAGTCCATTGCCGAGCTCACGCGCGGGCAGGGTCGCACCGAATGCATCGAGCCCATGCGCGGCCGCATCGAAACGCGCCGCACCGAATTCGCCGCGCCGGCTCACATGCAGGCGGCGGATCGGCGTCGCCTTCGTAACCACCTTGTCCCACACGCCGAGTGCGGCCAATGCGTTCACGCTCGCGCGCGCGAGCGCGAGGTTGCGCTCGTCGTAGCTCGGCTGCTGGTCGACCTTCGGCGCCGCCGCCTCGACCAGCGCGACGCGCAGACCAGAGCGATCGAGCGCAATAGCCATGCTCGACCCTACGAGGCCTCCGCCGACAATCAGGATATCGACTGTTTCGTCCATGCCGGCATGATACCGAATGCGTCGGCACATCAGCGGAATCCGGCTATAATGGCCGTCTATCCGGAGGAACCGAGATGAACACTTCCATCACCCAAGACACCGCGCAGCGCTCGAATCTGGGCGTCCGCTACGCCATCCTGGCCGTGCTCGTGCTGGTGATGGCGCTGACGCGCATCAATCATTTCGCGCCGCTGCCGGATGCGTCGTGGGCGGTGTTCTTCGCCGGCGGTTTTTATCTGCGCAAGAGCCTGCCGTGGGCGTTCGCGCTGCTGATGATCGAAGCGGTGTTCATCGACTATGCCGTGATCAAGGGTCAGGGCATGTCGTTCTGGGATCACTACTGCGTCTCTGCAGCGTACTGGTTCCTCGTGCCGGCCTATCTCGCGATGTGGTACGGCGGCGCCCTGCTCGCGGCGAACTACCGCGGTCTCGACGTGCGCACGCTTGGCCTCGCCTGCGCCAGCTTCCTCGTCGCGCTGGTCGTGTGCTATCTCGTCTCGAACGGCAGCTTCTACTGGCTCTCGGCCAGCGTCCCCGCGCCGCGCAGCATGGGCGGCTGGATCAAGAATCTGGGCGACTGGTTCCTGCCGTATCTGCGCAGCCAGGGTGCCTACTTCGGCGCTGCGGTTGCGGTACATGCGGTGGTCGCAGCGTTCGTAAAGCCGCAGGCGATTGCGGCGCAGGCTGCGCAGCGCTAAACATCCCTCGCGTTGCGAACGAATCTCGCGTGCGTTGTGGCGGACGCAGGAGCATATAGTGCGCCGCGTAGCGACAATCCTCTTATGCCTTGTGCCATTTGCGCTACACGCGCAACTGCGCGTCTTCACCATCGATGAGTTGAAGCAACGAGCAGAAAGTGGCGACGCCGAAGCGCAATTTCGCCTTGGGTCCGCGTACGACACCGGTCGTGACGTTCCCCGCGACGGTGCACAAGCAAGGAAGTGGTATCAGCATTCTGCCGAGGCTGGCTACGCGGAAGCACAGAACAGCATGGGCAGCGTGCTGCAGGCGGAAAAGCGCTATGCCGAAGCACGACCTTGGTACGAGCGCGCTGCGGCGCAAAACAACGCGCCCGCCTTGAACAACCTTGCGTATCTCTATGACTTGGGCCTCAGTGTGGACCAGGATCGCAAAAAAGCCTTTGACCTGTACTCCCAATCTGCCAATCTGGGCTGGGCCGAAGCGATGTGGAATCTCGTGATCATCTACGGCGCCGGGCAAATCGATGGGAAGAAAGATTTGTCGCACGCCTGCGTTTGGACGTTCCGCGCGCGTCGCTACATGGGATCGGACCAACGTATCGCAGCGATGAGCGAACGTAGCGCGCAACACCTTCAACATAACCTGAGCGCGCAAGAATTTTCCAGCTGCAAGCAGCAGGCGGAAAACTGGCAACCCAAGGCGACCAAATAGTTTTATGGGCAATCGCCTCTCGAAAATCTATACCCGCACGGGCGACGACGGCACTACCGGCCTCGGCGACGGTTCGCGCGTGGCGAAGGATTCGGCGCGCGTCGGCGCGTACGGCACGGTCGATGAGCTGAACTCGACGCTCGGCGTCGTGCTCGCGCAACAGATTCCTGATGCGGTGCGCGAGGCGCTGACCCAGGTGCAGCACGATCTGTTCGATCTCGGCGGCGAGTTGTGCATCCCTGGTATGGCGATGATCCACGATTCGGACATCGACCGTCTCGAAGCGACGCTCGATGCCTTCAACGCCGACCTGCCGGCACTCAAGGATTTCATCCTGCCCGGCGGCGGCATGGCCGCGGCGGCCTGCCATGTGTCGCGCACGGTGTGCCGGCGCGCGGAGCGTGAAGTCGTCGCCCTTTCGCGCATCGAAGCGGTGCGTCCCGAGGCGATCCGCTATTTGAATCGCCTGTCGGATCTGCTGTTCGTGCTCGCACGCGTGCTCGCGCGCGCGTCGGGGCATGGCGAGGTGCTGTGGCAACACGAGCGGCGCAAAAAAAAAGCCTCTAAATAAGCTACTGCGCTCGGCATCTTGCGCGCCGGTCGTGCTCGGAATCCTCATGTACCCGACTGTACACTCCGGTTCCTGCGCGCGCCCGACGCGCAACCTGCCTTCGCTCGCTACGCTTCTTTAGAGACTTTCCCAGACTTTTCGACTTTGTGTGCCATGCGCGATACGCTGGCATGCACCGGATTGAATAGACTCATCCAGTGAACCCCAACGGCATTTCCTTTCACCACCCGATCGCGTTCTGGCTCGGCTGCGCGCTGATCGTCGCGGGCGTGCTCTCGCACTGGCCCATGCTGGCGATGGGCGCGCACATGCACTATCACCTCGCCGGCATGCCGATGGATGCGTCGATGCTGATCGGCATGGCGCTGATTCCGTTCGGCGTGGCGCTCGCCGGCTACGGCCTGATGCCGCGGCTCGAACAGATGCGCCGCGTGCTGCAGCGTGCGCACGATGCGATGACGTTCCATATTGCCGACAGCGTGCCGCTCAACTCCGCACACTGGACGCTCGTCATCGTGCTGGTCATCGCGCTGGTGATCGACGTGATGAAGCCGGCGACGCTCGGTTTCGTCGTGCCGGGCATGACGGCCGAATACGAAATCAGCAAGAAGACCGGCGGCCTGCTCGCTTTCTTCGCGTTGATCGGCACGACCGTCGGCTCGGTGATCTGGGGCCGCATCGGCGACCTGTTCGGGCGCCGCTCGGCGATCCTGCTATCCGCGCTGCTGTTCATGGCGACCGCGATCTGCGGCGCGATGCCAAGCTACAACTGGAATCTCGCGATGTGCTTCATGATGGGCGCGGCAGCCGGCGGCATGCTGCCGATCGCGTTCACGCTGATGGCGGAAACCGTGCCCGCAGCGCATCGCGGCTGGCTGCTGGTCGCGCTCGGCGGCATCGGTACCTCGGCGGGCTATCTCGCCGCGGCGGGTGCGGCGGCATTGCTCGAACCGGTTTTCAGCTGGCGCTCGTTGTGGTTGCTGAACCTGCCGACCGGCGCGGTGATCCTGCTGCTCAATCACTGGATTCCCGAATCGCCGCGCTTCCTGTCGAGCGTCGGACTCGAAGCGCAGGCGCGCGCGGTGCTCGCGAAATTCACCGGCGACGCTTCGGGCAATACGATCGAACCTGCGACGACGGCGCCGAACGACGACGACGAAAGCCATGCGATCACCGGCGCGCGCCAGCTGCTGCACGGCCGTTATGCGCGCGTGAGCTGGGGCCTCGTGCTCTGCGGCATCGCCTGGGGCCTCGTCAATTTCGGTTTCGTGCTGTGGCTGCCGGTCAACCTCGTCCATCTCGGCGTCGAGGCGAGCGGCACGAGCGCCGTGCTCGCGAAATCCGCTTTGCTCGCGCTGCCCGCGACCATCGTCGTCGTCTCGCTCTATCACCGCTGGAGTTCGTTCGGCACGCTCGCGCTGTTCATCGCGTTGACGAGTGCGGCGTTGCTCGTGTTCGCGGCACTCGGTTTCATGGATGTGCGCTCGAGCACGGCAACGATCCTCGCGACGGTCGCATTGTTGATCAGCGTCAGCGGCGTGATCGCGATGCTGATTCCATACGCTGCGGAAATCTATCCGGTGCAGCTGCGCGGCACCGGTTCCGGCGTGATCGCGGCGAGCTCGAAGCTCGGCGGCATCATCGGTGCCGGACTAGGCGTCGCGGGATTCTTCGAACACTTTGTCGCGTCAGCCTTGCTGATCGCCGTGCCGATGGCGATCTCCGGTCTGATGCTGTTCCGCGACGGCATCGAGACGCGCGGCGTCAAGCTCGAAGACATACAAACCGCCATCTCGAAAGCGACATAGGGTCTGTTGACAGTCATCCAGACGGTCGCGACGCCGGCCCTTTGCTTGCAGCGCAAGGTGGCGAGAGCGATGTGTACTGAATGTACATGAGCGAGCGCCGCTGCAGCGATGCGAGCAAAGGGCCTAGTCCCGGAGGGTTGCTCTTGGGCGGCCGCCATCCATCGGCGCGCACCTTGGCGATAGAATGACTATCGCCCGCGGCACGCACCTCGTCTGGCAACCGCCCAAGAGCAACGCGATCCGCCTGGATGACTGTCAACAGACCCTAATACTCCAATCATGCGGCTCTACACTCACGCGGCCTGTCTCAAGCACCTGCCCGGTCCCGGCCATCCAGAATCGCCGGCGCGGCTCGCCGCCGTGCTCGAAAGCCTGGACAGCGACCGCTTCGCCATGCTCGATCGCATCGAAGCGCCGCGCGTCACGCGCACGCAGCTCGAACGGGTGCACGACGCCGCACTGATCGACGAAGTGCTCGCCGCAGCACCGGAAGAGGGCTTTGCGCAGCTCGATGCCGATACGACGATGTCGCCCGATTCGCTCGAAGCCGCGCTGCGCGCCGCCGGCGCGCTCTGCGCGGCGGTGGATGCGCTAATTGATGGCGCGGACACGCGCGCGTTCTGCGCGGTGCGCCCGCCCGGGCATCACGCGACGCGCGACACGGCGATGGGTTTCTGTCTGTTCAACAATGTCGCGGTTGGCGCGGCACACGCGCTTGCGCGGGGTATCAAGCGCGTCGCGATCATCGATTTCGACGTGCATCACGGCAATGGCACGCAGGACATATTCGAACGCGACGCGCGCGTGCTGTATGCCTCGACGCATCAATCGCCGCTGTATCCGGGCACCGGCGATGCCGGCGAAACCGGCGTCGGCAATATCGTCAACGCACCGCTTTCGTCGGCAGCAAGTTCGTTTGCGTTCCGCGAAGCTTGCCGTGAAATCGTGCTGCCCGCGGTCGACAAATTCAAACCCGAACTCGTGATGATCTCGGCCGGGTTCGATGCGCACTATCTCGATCCGCTCGCCAACCTCAATCTCGGCGCACCCGACTACGAATGGATCACGCGCGAACTGGTCGAAATCGCCAACCGTTACGCACGCGGGCGCGTGGTTTCCACGCTCGAGGGCGGTTACAGCCTGACGGCGCTGCGGCAGTCGACAACAGCGCACGTCGGCGCCCTGATGGAGTAGAACCTATCCCAAATCTACTGTGCTCGGCATCTTGCGCGCCGGTCGTGCTCGGAATCCTCATGTACTCGACTGTACACTCCGGTTCCTGCGCGCGCCCGGCGCGCAACCTGCCTTCGCTCGCTACGATTTGGAACAGGTTCTAGTTCAGGCTGCGGGCTTAAACCCGAGAGCGGCCGAGTTGATGCAGTAACGCAGGCCCGTCGGACGCGGCCCGTCGGGGAACACATGGCCGAGATGCGAGTCGCAGCGCGCGCATTTGACCTCGACGCGGCGCATGCCGTGACTCGTGTCCGCGTGCTCGCTCACTGCGGCTGCCTCGATCGGCTGGAAGTAGCTCGGCCAGCCGCTGCCGGATTCGTACTTCGCGCCCGACGCAAACAGTTCGGCCTGGCAGGCGGCGCAGACATAGGTGCCGCTCTCGTGGTGGTCGTAATACTTGCCGCTGAACGGCGCTTCGGTCGCCGAGCAGCGGCAGATGGCATATTGCTCGGGCGAGAGTTCAGCACGCCATTCGCTGTCGGCCTTGCAGACTTTGTCGTTCATGTTTGGCTCCGTTTTTCTCTGCTGATTGGACGTGAATATGCGGCCAATCCTTACATGCGGCAAGGAGTTCGATGTGAATCGTGATGAACCGCAAGACCCCATGCGGATTGCCCGGAATGGCCCTTTCGGGCAAGCTTGCCGGTCTTGACGATCAGCCGATTCCAGCCCGTGCCGACACCGCCCCGTTTTGCCGCTTTGCGCCTGCCTGTACGTCTGCTGCCCGCCCTGGTGATGCTCGCGCTCGCCGAATCGGCGCAGGCGCAAAGCGAAACCGCCGTCATCACGCTCGCGCCGACGCCGGCCTGCCCGGTCGGCGTCGTGCGCTGCCCCAAGCCGACCGATCCGTTCGCGCGCTGCAAGCGCAACGACCTGTTCGATTTCTTCGTGCCGGGCCTGCCGCCTGCGGGCGACCGCAGCAAGGCGCAGACCATCGCCGACGCGAACCGGGTCACCTGGCTCGACAATAGCCACGCCAGGCTCGAAGACAATCCGCAGATCCAGCGCCTCGATGCGCTGCTGCGCGCCGACGTCATCACCTACGACAGCAACACGACCGACTACACCGCCGACGGCCACGTGCGCTATCAGGACGCCGGCATGCTGATGTCGTCCGACCACGCGCGCGGCAAGACGACGCCACAGTCGACCTGGCTCGACCATGTGCGCTACCAGATGCTCGACAAGCGCGGCAACGGCGTCGCGGCCACGGTCAATCAAACCGATCCCGATCATGCTGCGATGACGCTCGGCACGTTCTCGACCTGCGATCCTTCCGAACGCCAGTGGGAACTGCGCGCCAACGACCTGGAAATCGACCAGATCAAGAACGTCGGACGTGGCCATGGCGTCACCGTCGCCTACGAGGGTGTGCCGTTCTTCTGGTTTCCCTACCTTTCCTGGCCGCTGAGCAGCGAACGCGAATCGGGTTTTCTCGCGCCGAGCATCGGCTATAGCGACAAGCGCGGCCTCAAGGTCGGCGTGCCGTATTACTTCGACCTCGCGCCGAACTACGACGCCACCCTCAAGGCCACCGAATTCACCAAGCGCGGCCCCATGATTGGCGGCGAATTCCGCTACCTGTCGAACTGGGACAAGCTGCAGCTCGATTTCACCTGGCTGCCGCACGACGACGAGAGCACGCATTCCAACCGCGGCTTCGTGCGCCTGCAGGACACGGCGAACTTCTCCACGAACTGGGGCGCGAACGTCGACATCCACCATGTCTCCGACAATCAGTACCTGCACGATTTCGGCGACAACTTCCTCACCACGGCAGTGAGCCTGCTGCAATCGAACGCCTACGTGAACGGCCACGGCGACTGGTGGCGCACGAGCATCGGCGGCGACACCTGGCAGGTGACCGACCCGAGCCTGGAACCTTACTGCGCGACGCCGGGCGTGGCGCTGTCGAAGTGCAGCAACCCGCAGGTGTTCAAGCCGTATACGCGCCTGCCGCGGCTGACCTTCAACGCCTTGCAGAAAGCCGGCGGATTCGAGCTCGGTTTCGATTCGGAGTTCGTGAACTTCCATCGCGACTTTTCGCTCACGGGCGAGCGCGTCGACCTGTATCCGCATATCGCTTATCCGCTCGAAAGTACGGCCTGGTTCTTGCGTCCCGAACTCGGTTATCGCTACACGAGTTACGACCTGCACGACTTTTTCTACGCCAATAATCCACAGCTGACGAGCACCTCGCCCTCGCGCAGCCTGCCGATCTTCAGCCTCGATTCGGGCCTCGTGTTCGAACGCGAGCTGACGCTGTTTAACACCGCGCTGACGCAGACGCTCGAACCGCGCGTGTTCTATCTCTACGTGCCATACCGCAACCAGAGCACGCTGCCGGTGTTCGACACGCAGCTACCGAGCTTCGATTTCCCGAGCCTGTTCCGCACCAACGCCTTCGTCGGCGCCGACCGCCAGGTCAACGCCAACAATGCGACCGTCGCGCTGACCTCGCGACTGCTCGACAGCAACTCGGGCGACCAGCTGCTGTCGGGCAGCATCGGCCAGATCCGCTATTTCAACGACGTGCGCGTGTCGCTGCCTTACGGTCCCGACCTCAACTTGACCGGCAAGGACATCATCGCCGAGCTCAACCTGCGCCTTGGCAAGACCTGGGACTTCACCTGGGATCAGCAGTGGAATCCGAATCCGCGCACGCTCGATCCGCTCAGCGGCAAGTACGTCGCGAACAACCATCACACCGACCTGTCGTCGTTCGGCGTTCAGCACCGGTTCGGCGCCGAAGGCGTATTCAACTTCGCCTATCGCTTCCGCCGCGGTTTCCTCGAGCAGGTCGACGCGACCGCGCTGGTTCCGCTCAACGAGCGCTGGAGCGTCATCGGCCGCTACTACTATTCGCTGCAGGACAAGCGCCTGCTCGAGGCGTTCGGCGGCGTGCAGTACGACAGCTGCTGCGTGGCGACACGCGTGGTGATTCGGCGTTTTCTCAACAACGTGACCTATGGCCCGTTCAACTCCATCGCCAATGCCCGCCCGTCCAATTCGGTGTTTTTCGAGGTCGAGTTCAAGGGCATCGGCTCGAGCGGCCACCGCACCGAGAATTTCCTGCGCCGTGCTATGCTTGGCTACCAATAAGGCATGCCCCGCGCCGCCCTGAGCGCGATACGCGCAGCCACCCTTTCCCCTTGAATTCCTGCCGCCCGCGCGGGCGGCCATACCGGATCGATATACCGATGAACAAGCTCGTCGCTTCCGCTTTCCTCGCCTGCTCCGCGCTCGCGGGCCTTTCTGCACAGGCTCAGGTTCTGACCACCGAGCCGGTCGATCGCATCGTCGCGATCGCCGAGGAGGAGGTGATCCTGCAAAGCGAACTCGACGCGGCGGTCGCGAGCATCCTGCAGCAGTACAAATCCAATCCGCAGCAGCTGCCGCCGCGCGCGGAACTCGAACGCCAGGTTCTCGACCGCCTGATCATGCTGCGTCTACAGGTACAGCGCGCGCAGGGCACCGGTATCCGCGTCACCGACAACGACGTCGACCAGGCGGTGCAGCGCATCGCCGCGCAGAACAAGATCGACGTCGCCACGCTGCGCGCCGGCGTTCAGCGCGACGGCCTCGACTTCGACACGTTTCGCAAGAACCTTCGCGAGCAGCTCCTGGTCGAGCGTCTGCGTCAGCGCGTGATGCAGGGCTCCGGCCAGGTCACCGATGCCGAAGTCGACGCGCTGCTCGCCTCGGGCAATGTGAAGACCGGCGAAATCCATCTCGCGCACATCCTGGTCGCGCTGCCCGAAAACGCCAGCGCCAAGCAGATCGAGCAGGCCAAGGCCAAGGCCGACGACGTGAAGAAGCAGATCGACGGCGGTCTCGATTTCGGCGCCGCGGCGATCCGCTACTCCAACGCGCAGGACGCGCTCGAAGGCGGCGACCTCGGCTGGCGCCGCACCGACTCGGTGCCCGAGGCTTTCGTCGAACTCGCCGAGACGCTGCAGGCCGGACAGGTATCGCAGGTGATCCGCGCGCCGAACGGCTTCCACATCATCAAGATGGTCGAGAAGCGCGCCGAGGGCAAACAGGTCGTCAACGAATACCATGCGCGCCACATCGAAGTCGCCACGAGCGAGCTCGTGTCGAGCGACGACGCGCAGCGCAAGGTCGTCGACCTGCGCCGCCGCATCGTCGAAGGCAAGGAAGACTTCGCCGCGCTGGCCAAGCAGTTTTCCAACGATCCGCCGACCGCCAACCTCGGCGGCGAGATGGGCTGGTTCCCGATCGACCAATACGGCCCGAAGGTTGCCGAAGTGCTGGCCAAGCTCAAGGACGGCGAGGTGTCGGCGCCGTTCCAGACCGACGTCGGCTGGCATATCGTGCAGCTGCTCGGCAAGCGCAGCGCCGACCGTACCGAGCAGGCCAAGCGCGAGCAGGCGCGCGACATGCTGCGCCAGCGCAAGGCTGGCGACGAGTACGAAAGTTTCCTGCGCACCGTGCGCTCGGATGCCTACCTCTGCGCAGTCAGCCCGAACTATGTCACCGCGGAACTGCAGGCCTGTGGCTCAAGCGGCACAAAAAAGCCGAACGCGCCCTAAAGGCAGACATATCCCCGCGCCGCGGGGATTCCGATTATCCTTGCTCCTCCTCGTCACGATGATGAGCAATGCCCACTGACGCCCTGCCGCGCATCGCAATTACAGCAGGCGAGCCCGCCGGGCGAGGCCGAGCGCACGAAGCAGGATGCGTAGTGCGGGGTTGCTTGGCGAGGCCGTGGATGGCCGAGCCTAGCAACGGCTGGCGAGGCAAAGCCGAGCCATGAGCCTCACCTTGCCGCGCATCGCTGTCACCGCCGGCGAACCTGCGGGCGTCGGTCCTGAATTAGTCGCGGCGCTCGCCGCGACCGATCTCGCGGCCGACTTCGTTGTCGTCGCCGACGCGCAACTGTTGCGCGCAGCCGCGCGTCACTGCGACGTCGACATCCGCATCGAAGATTACGACGGCAGCGCACTCACGCAGCGCACGCGTGCGAGCCTGCGCTGCCTGCACGTGCCGCTGCGCGTGCCCGCGCAGACGGGCCGGCTCGATCCGCGCAACGCAGGCTATGTGCTCGACACGCTCGCGCGCGCGGCCGACGGCTGCACTTCCGGCGAGTTTGCCGCACTCGTCACCGCGCCGGTGCAGAAGAGCGTGATCAACGACGCCGGCTTCGCGTTTACCGGACACACGGAATTCTTCGCGCAGCGCGCGCAGCGCGATGTCGTGATGATGCTGCTCGCTGCCGGTGCGGGCGGACGGTCGCTGACGTCGCTCGTCACTGACGGCAGGCGCGGCGATCTGCGCGTCGCGCTCGCAACCACGCACTTGCCGCTCGCCGCCGTGCCCGCCGCAATCACGCGCGAGGGCCTCGTGCGCACGCTGCACATACTGCTCGACGAACTGATTGCGCGTTTCGGCATCGCGGCGCCGCGTATCGGCGTGCTCGGCTTGAATCCGCATGCAGGCGAAGGCGGCCATCTCGGGCGCGAGGAAATCGACGTCATCATTCCCGCACTCGATCAACTGCGCGCCGCGGGATTCGACCTGATCGGACCGCTGCCTGCGGACACGGCCTTCGTACCGGCGCAGCTCGCGCGCTTCGATGCGGTGCTCGCGATGTATCACGATCAGGGTCTGCCCGTGCTCAAACACGCGGGCTTCGGCCACGCCGTCAATGTCACGCTCGGCCTGCCCTATGTGCGCACGTCGGTCGATCACGGCACTGCGCTCGATCTCGCCGGTACGGGACGCGCCGATGCGTCGAGCCTGATCGCCGCGGCGAGGCTTGCGCTCGAACTCGAGCGCTAAGTCTCCGTCACGCCCGCTGCGGATAGCGTCAATTCGACGTCCGGCACCCACAAGCGGATCCAGCGCGAAATCTTGTCCTCCGTGCTCAGCGTCTGCGGCGACGCGGGCACGGCTGCGGCAAGGCGCGCGACGTCATCGAGGCAGCCGGCGTTGACTGCGCCATACAACCTCAATCGATGTTCGAACAGCACCGCGACGAGCACGCCGCAGCGGCCGCAGAACAGAAAATCCGCATTGCTCGAACCCTGTCGATAACGCTGCAGCGCATCGCCGCGTGCCTGGATCGACAGGCCTCCGGCAGGATCGGACACATAAGCCGCGCCGTGTTTGCGGCAGAACGAACAGTCGCAGGCACGAGGCGCCAGTGTTGCCGGATCCTGCACGGTGAAGAACGCGATGCGCAGCAAGCCGCAGTGACAACCGCCATGAAGCGTCGTTACGGAAGTCATCATTTTCCGAAGTGGAACCTATCTCAAAATCGTAGCGAGCGAAGAGAGTTCGCGCGACGCCGGAGCGCAGGAACCGGAGTGTACAGTCGAGTACATGAGGATTCCGAGCACCGCCGGCGCGCGAAATATCGAGCGCAGTAGATTTTGAGATAGGTTCTATCGCCGCGCTTCGGTCGCCATGCTGACCGCCAGCCCGCCGAGCACCGTGCCCATCAGCCAGCGCTGCGCGACGAGCCACAGCGGGCGTCCGGCGAGAAACGCCGCGATCGATCCGGCAAGACACACGATCACCGCATTCACCACGACGCCATTGACGACCTGCAGTCCGCCGAGCAATAAAGATTGCATCAGCACGCTGCCGCGCTCGGGATGGATGAATTGCGGCAGCAGCGATAGATAGATCATCGCGAGCTTCGGATTGAGCAGATTGGTCATCAATCCCATCGCGAAAAGTTTGCGTGGACTGTCCTGCGGCAGTTCGCGCACCTGGAATGGCGAGCGCCCGCCCGGCTTCACCGCCTGCCAAGCCAGGTGCAGCAGATACAGCGCCCCTGCGACGCGCAGCGCGTCGTAGGCATAGGGCACGGCGAACATCAGCGCGGTGATGCCAAAGGCTGCGCACAGCACGTAGAACACATAACCGACCGCGACGCCGCCGAGCGAAATCAATCCCGCGATGCGGCCCTGGCTGATCGAGCGCGAGACGAGATAGATCATGTTCGGACCCGGCGTCAGTGCCATGCCGAACACGACGAGGCCGAAGGCGATGAAGGTGGACAACGTCGGCATGCTCTCTCCTATCCCGATTTATGGGCACTCAGCGAACCGAATGATGATGCTCGAAGCGATGCGCGATCAGCAGCACCACTTCGCGCAAAATCCATTGCGCCATCAGCCCGCGTCGCGCACGGGTTTGGCCAGCATCGGCTTGGTCGTGCCGCGCGGGATCCACGGCAGCCACTCGAAGATCAGAGCGACGGCGACAAGCACCAGGCCGCAACCGAGCACGCTCGCCCAGGTGATCGCCTCGCCGAGGAACAGCGCGCCCCAGAGCAGGGCGAACAGCGGCACGAGGAAGGTCACGGTCACGGCGCGCTCGCTGCCGGCTTCGCGGATGTTCTGGAAGTGCAGCGCGTAGGCGAGTCCGGTACAGACGATGCCCAAGATCACGAGCGAACCGATCACCGTCAGGGACGGCATCTGCGCCGGCCAGGTATACGCGGCCACCGGCAGCAACGGCAGCGTGCCGCCGATCATGTTGCCCGCGGCGACGGTCAGCGGGTCGACGCCCTTGAAGCGCTCCTGCACCGCGCGCGCGGTGAACGCGTACGACAGGGAGGCGACGAGCAAGCCGAGGAATGCCAGTCCCACCTGAACGCTCATGCTCACCGTGCCGAAGCGTGCCAGCGTGAACACGCCGAGGAAACCGACCACGACACCGAGCCACTTTGACAGCGACGCACGCGTGCCAGCGAACGAGGCGAGCAGCACCGTGAACATCGGCACGGTCGCATTGAGCACGGCGATATAGCCGGCCGGCAGGTAATACGCGGCGAACGCGAACAGCAGGAATGGCAAGGTCGTCGCGGTGACGCCGACGAGCAGATAGTTGCGCCAATGCGTGCGCCATTCGAACGGCTTACGTAGCACGGCGAGCAGCACCAGCAGCGTCAGCGCGCCGAAGATCATGCGCATCGCCGCGGTCATGCCCGCGCCGACGACTGGCACGCTGACGCGCTGGAACAGGAACGATGCGCCCCAGATCATACCGAGCAGAATCAGACGAATGACGACGGCGAGACTCACTTCATGCTCCTCGCGCGCATGCGCGATATTTTGAACGGACGAGTAGTCTAATCCTGGCGTCACAGCGCGAAAAACGCTATTTTCTCTCCGCAACTGTGAATTGCGCTCACATAACCGCTCAACAGTCGAACATGGACCCCTGGCATCGTCTTCCACCCCTTCGCTCGCTACGTGTGCTCGAAGCCGCCGTGCGCCATCAGAACTACTCGCGCGCGGCGGGCGAGCTCAATCTGACGCATAGCGCGGTGAGCCACCAGATCCATGCGCTCGAAGACGCGCTCGGGATGACCCTGTTCGAGCGCGTCGGCCGGCAGATGCGCGCGACCGATCCCGGCCGTCAGCTCGCGCAGGAGGTGCGCGGTGCGCTCGACACGCTCGCCGCGGCAGTCGAACGCGTGCGCGGCCAGGACACGTCGAATTCGCTCACAGTCAGTGTGCTGCCTTCGTTTGCCGCGGCCTGGCTGGTCACGCGTCTCGGCGGCTTTCTCGAGCGCCATCCCGGCGTCGAGCTGCGTCTCGACAGCACCTCGGCGGTCGCGAATTTCCGCAACGACGGCGTCGATGTGGCGATCCGCTACGGCAGCGGCAATTGGGAAGGCGTGATCAGCGAAAAACTCTTCGACGACGAACTGTTCCCGACGCTGAGCCCCGCCCTGTACAAGAAATCGCGCCTGCGTTCGCCCGCCGATCTCGCGCGCATTCCGCTGCTGCGCATCCGACAGCAGCCGTGGGCGCCGTGGTTCGCCGCAGCCGGTGTCGATCTCGCCGAGCCCAAACGCGGCCCGGTGTTCAACGACTCCGAACTCGCACTGCAGGCCGCGATCCAGGGCCAGGGCGCGGTGCTGACGCGCGGCTCGCTCGCGGTGCTCAAGCT
Source organism: uncultured Rhodanobacteraceae bacterium (assembly GCA_964509025.1). Lineage (GTDB taxonomy): Bacteria > Pseudomonadota > Gammaproteobacteria > Xanthomonadales > Rhodanobacteraceae > Rudaea. Next base: position 7,458 of record CAZDWH010000016.1, on the reverse strand, counting down.
GCGCGCCGGCGTGCTCGTCGCGCCGTTCAAGCTGCGCGTGCCCTCGCCCTCGACCTGCCATCTGGTCTATCCGCCGCAGCACGCGAACAAGCCGGCGCTGCTGCTGTTTCGCGAATGGCTCAACGAAGAATTGCGCACCTCCCCACCCTGCCACTGCACCGACACATGAGCGATTTTCCTGACGTCCGCCACGTGCCGAGGAAGCGTTTCGGCCAGCACTTCCTGCACGACAGGAACATCCTGCGCCGCATCGTCGAGGCGATCGCGCCGCGGCCCGGCGACACCCTCGTCGAGATCGGGCCCGGCGAGGGAGCGATGACGCTGCTGCTGCTGCCAGTAGCAGGCAAGCTCACCGCGATCGAACTCGACCGCGACCTGATCGAGCCCCTGCGCGCGAAAGCCGCGCCGCTCGGCGAGCTCGCGATCGTCAACCGTGACGTGCTCGGCGTCGATTTTTCCGAACTGGCCCCGGGCACACCGCTGCGCGTGGTCGGCAATCTGCCCTACAACATTTCCACGCCGATCCTGTTTCACTGCCTCGAACACGCCGACGCGATTCGCGACATGCACTTCATGCTGCAGAAGGAAGTCGTCGACCGCATGGCGGCCGCGCCGGGCAGCAAGACCTATGGCCGGCTCAGCGTGATGCTGCAGTTGCGCTGTGCCGTCCAGCCCTTGTTCGACGTGCCGCCCGGCGCATTCCGGCCGCCGCCGAAAGTCGATTCGGCCGTGGTGCGGCTGCTGCCTCTGCCCGCGGAAAAATTGCCGCAGGCCGATTTCGCCGCGATCGATCGCGTCGTGCGTGCCGCGTTCGGCCAACGCCGCAAGACCCTGTCGAATTCATTGCACGGTGTCGCCACGCCTGAGCAAATCGTCGCGGCCGGCATCGACCCGCGCGCGCGCGCGGAGCAGCTTGCGCCGACGCAATTCGTTGCGCTGGCGCGGCAACTGGGCTGAAGGCTTGCGTAGCGCGGCCACGCTGCGCAAGAATCGACGCATGAGCGACTCGCCCTATGCCATCAGCGTCGCCGTGCAAACGCGGTTTCTGCAGGACGAATCCGCGCCGGAGCAGAATCGCTACGCCTTCGCCTACACCATCCGCATTGCCAACACCGGCAGCGTGCCTGCGCGCCTGATTTCGCGTCACTGGATCATCACCGACGCCAACGGCAAGGTGCAGGAAGTACGCGGCGACGGTGTGGTCGGCGAGCAACCCTGGCTGCGCCCGGGCGACGACTATCAGTACACCTCCGGCGCCGTACTCGAAACCGCGATCGGCACCATGCGCGGCAGCTATCAGATGCTCGCCGACGACGGTCGCCGTTTCGATGCGCCGATCAAGCAGTTCACTCTATCGATCCCACGCACGGTGCACTGAACGTGGCTACTTACGCGATCGGCGACGTGCAAGGATGCTACGACGAGCTTGCGCGCCTGCTCGAAAAAATCCGCTTCGACTCCGCCCGCGACACCCTGTGGTTCTGCGGCGATCTGGTCAATCGCGGCGGCCAGTCGCTTGCCGTGCTGCGCCTGGTGCAGTCATTCGGCAAGAGCGCGCTCGTCGTGCTCGGCAATCACGATCTGTCACTGCTCGCCATCGCCGAGCGCGAACAGGCCGATCAGATGAAGACCAATGCCGAGCTGCGTGAAGTACTGTTCGCACCGGATCGCACGGCACTGCTCGACTGGCTGCGCACGCGTCCGTTGCTGCACGTCGATCGCGTGCTCGGCTTCGCGCTCGTGCATGCGGGGCTCGCACCGGGCTGGACGCTCGATCGCGCCGAAGGCATGGCGCGCGAGGTCGAAGAACGTCTCGCCGGCGATGGCGCCAAGCGCCTGCTGCTTGCGATGTTCGGCAACAAGCCCGATATGTGGACGCCGCGCCTGCGCGGCATCGACCGCCTGCGCGCGACGATCAATGTAATGACGCGCCTGCGCTACTGCGACGTGCGCGGGCGCATCGCCTATCACGAGAAAGGCATGCCGGGTACGCAGAAACCCGGTCTGTATCCGTGGTTTGAAGTGCCCGGCCGCATGCGCGCCGAACTCCCGATCGTCTGCGGGCACTGGTCCACGTTGGGCCGCTTTGCCGGCATGGGCGTCTATGCGATCGACGGCGGCTGCGTCTGGGGCGGCGAATTGATCGCGCTGCGCCTCGATGGCGAAGAGCCGCAGTTCTTCGCGATCAAGTCGACGCGCAAGAAGCCCTCCGGCGCTACCGACTGAGCGTTGCCGCAATATGGAAACAAGACGAGAGCCGCGATGAAGCAGCATGTTCGCTATGTCGCCACCGCCGATCGAGTCAACGTGGCGTGGAGCGCACTCGGGCGGGGAATGCCGTTGGTCAGGGCGGCGACCTGGCTCACGCACCTGCAATACGATCTGCAAAGTCCGGTTTGGTCGCATTGGATCGCCTTTCTGAGCGAACGTTTCCGCTATATCCGTTACGACGAACGCGGCAGCGGCATGTCCGACTGGCATGCGCCCGACCTCTCCTCGGCGCATTGGGTTGACGATCTCGAAACCGTGGTCGAGGCGGCCCGCATCGAGCGTCCGTTCGTGCTGCTCGGCATGAGCCAGGGAGCGGCCACCGCGATCCGCTATGCGGTAAAACACCCGCAGCGAGTCTCGCATCTGATCCTGTACGGCGGCTATGCCCTGGGCGGCAACCGCAGCGAGGATCCGGCGCGGCGCGAGATGTACCGTGCCGTAACCGACGTTGTGCGGTTGGGTTGGGGCAGTGGAAATCCGGCTTTCCGTCAACTGTTCACGTCGCGCTTCGTGCCTGGCGGCAACCAAACGCAGCTCGACTGGTTCAACGATCTGTGCCGGCGCACCACTTCGAACGAGAACGCCGGTGCTCTGCTCGCCGCGCGCGGCGACATCGACGTACGCGACTACCTGCAGCAAGTACGCGTGCCGACGCTGGTGCTGCACGCGAGCCACGACCAGATTGCGCCGCTGGAACAGGGACGCTATCTCGCCAGCAACATCCCGGGCGCGCAGTTCGTGCAACTCGATTCTCGCAATCACGTGCTGCTCGAACATGAGCCGGCATGGCGGGAATTTTGCGGATCAGTGCTGGAGTTCACTGGCCAGCGTGGGATTGAACAGACCGAGGCCCACACTGCCGCCGACAATCTGACGCTGCGCGAACGAGGGCTGCTCGCGCTGCTGCGCGAAGGCCGCAGCAACGCGCAGATCGCGTGGCAACTCGGCATCACCGAAAAGACCGTGCGCAATCACTTCTCCAATCTGTACCGCAAGCTCGGCGTGCGCAGCCGCGTCGAGGCGCTGGTGCACACACAGGCGCGCCACGCCGATTGAGCGCCGCACAAGTCTGAGGCGGCAAGGCAGACGGGACATTTGTCCCGACCGGAGTCCGAATCGTGCACCAACCGGGACAAGCTGCTCATAGTGTCATGCGCAACATCCGACGAACATACGCAGGTTACTTCTAAGGAGTTCGACCGCTATGTCTCGCCTGCTTGCGCTGCTTTACGGAACCGCCTGCTATCTCGTTTTTCTCGCAACATTTCTCTACGCTATCGCCTTCGTTGTCGGACTCGCGCCGAAGCACATCGACAACGGCGACACGGTCCCCTTCACCGTCGCGCTGGCGATCGATCTCGCGTTGCTCGGCCTGTTCGCCGTACAGCACAGCGGTATGGCGCGGCCCGCGTTCAAGCGCTGGTGGACGCGTTTCGTGCCGGCAGCGATCGAGCGCAGCACGTATGTGTTGCTGAGCAGCCTCGCGTTGATTGTGTTGTTCTGGCAGTGGCGGCCGTTGCCGCAATTGGTGTGGCAGCTCGACGGCGAAATCTCCCGCGCGACGCTATACGCGCTGTCCGCGCTTGGCTGGCTTCTCGTGCTATCGGGCTCGTTCCTGATCAACCATTTCGATCTGTTCGGCCTGCGACAGGTGTGGCTGTTCGCCAGCGGGCGCACGGCGCCAGATACACCGTTCGTCACGCGTGCGTTCTATCGCATCGTGCGGCATCCGTTGATGCTCGGATTTCTGATCGCATTCTGGGCAACGCCGACGATGAGCATTGGGCATCTGCTCTTCACCCTGATGACGACGGCGTACATCTTCGTCGCGGTGAAGTTTCTCGAGGAACGCGATCTGGTCGCGCAACACGGCGAGAACTATCGCGACTACCAGCGTACGATGCCAAAGCTGGTGCCCTGGCCGACACTGGCTCCCGTACCGTGCGCCCCTGCGCACTCCCGCCCAGGAATATCGCGATAATCGTTGACGGCGCGCGCGGCCCATCGGTCGCGCGTATCAACGCCGGGCATAGTCGACGAAACTGAAGACGAACTCATGCCGCGCGTCGGCCGCGTGTGCCTCGCGTGCGATCTCGCGCCACTGCGCGGGATCGAAACGCGGAAAGAATGCATCCGCATCCGCGGCCACGGTATCGATCCAGGTCAGATGCAGACGCGTTGCACGCGGCAGCGCGAGCGCGTAGACCTCGCCACCTCCGATCACCATCAGTTCTGCGCCCTGCGCCGCCGCAATTGCCGCATCGAGCGACGCGACGACTTCCTGTTGTGCGAACGGCGCTGCGCCACCACGCGTCAACACGAGATTTCTGCGTCCCGGCAGCGCCCGCCCGATCGCAAGCGCGGTCTTGCGCCCCATCAGCACCGGCTTGCCGAGCGTGAGCGCCTTGAAGCGCTTCAGATCGTCCGGCAGATGCCAGGGCATCGCGCCGTCGCGGCCGATGGCGTGGTTGCGATCGAGCGCGGCGATCAAAGCGATGTGCGAGGTCTCAGTCACCGATGAACCATCCGGTAAGCGCATACCGTGGCGCCTGTGCCCAGGTCGCGACCTGCGACACGCAGTGATACTGCGGCACCTTGAACAGCGACAGCGAATTGTAAGTCGGCACGAACGTGTCGACCACGCGGTCTTCCGCGTCGAGGAAGTGCAGCAGCCCGCCCCAGTCCGCACGCCAATCGCGACCAAGATTGAAGACGAAGGCGAAACGGCGCTTTTGCGCATCGTAGCCCGTGTCGTCGTGGCGGCGCAGAAAGTGTCCTGACAGATAACGCGTCGCCTGCACGCGCACGCGCTCGATGCCGGGGTCGCCGGTCAGGGCGCGCACGAAGTCGAGCACGGGCGCGTAGTGAAATACACCGACAAGCTGATGCAGCAGATGCTGTGGGCGTGCCACGCCATCGATGCTCATCGCATAGTTGTCGAACGCATAGGCGTACTTGCCGGCCGCCTCGCGCGCGCAGCGCGCGACGAATTCCGCGCGCGCCGCTGCATCCATCGCTGCGTACTCGGCCGGCGCGACGACCTTCGCCTCGGTGCCGACTTGATAGGCGAGCTCCCATTCGGTTTCGGCCGCGAGCGCGTCGTGGAACTGCGTCGCGTAGCCGTCGTCGAGGATGTTCGGGATCTGCACACGCGAGTTCGCCAGAAGGCGTTCGCGGTACGGCGCATAGTCGACATTCGGCCGGAACATGGCGCGCGCCGGTCAGACCACGAAACGATTCATACGGCACCGTCCTTCATACAGCAATTGGCGCCTTGATCGCCGCATGCGACTGATAGCCCTCGATCGCGATGTCTTCGTAGCGGAACTCGTCGATCGACTTCACCGCAGGATTCAATTTCAACCTCGGCAGCGGCAGCGGCGCACGGGCCAGCTGCTCGCGCGCCTGCTCGAGGTGATTTTTATACAAATGCGCATCGCCGAGCGTATGCACGAAGTCGCCGGGCACGAGGCCTGTGACTTGCGCGACCATGTGCGTGAGCAAGGCGTAGCTCGCGATATTGAACGGCACGCCGAGGAAGATATCGCCCGAACGCTGGTACAGCTGGCACGACAGGCGTCCGTTGGCGACATGGAACTGGAACAGCGCGTGGCAAGGCTGCAACGCCATCCGCGGCAGATCGGCGACGTTCCACGCGCTCACGACGAGGCGGCGCGAATCGGGATTGCGCTTGATTTCCTCGATCACTCGAGCAATTTGATCGATCGATTGCTCTTGGTGAATAGTGCCGCTAGGGATGGCGGCTTTTTGATCTTCGCGCGAAGGACTCGCGCATAAATTACCCGCGGACCAGGCTCTCCACTGCTTGCCGTAAACCGGCCCGAGATCGCCGGCCGCATCGGCCCATTCGTCCCAGATGCCGACGCCGTGTTCCTTGAGATAGCCGATGTTGGTATCGCCGCGCAGGAACCAAAGCAACTCACGCACGATCGATTTGGTGTGCAGCTTCTTTGTCGTGACCAACGGAAAACCGTCGGCAAGATTGAAGCGCATCTGCCAGCCGAACACCGACAGCGTGCCGGTGCCGGTGCGGTCGGATTTCTCGGCGCCGTGATCGAGGACGTGGCGCAGCAGGTCGAGGTATGGTTTCATTCGACAGCCCTCAACCCTCGACGTTCGGGCCTTGCGGCGCCACCGGCGCCCGCCGTGACATCCACAGCAGCACCAGCCCGACCACGACCAGCGGCAGCGACTGCACCTGCCCCATGGTCAGCCAGCCGAAGGCGAGATAGCCGAGCTGCGCATCGGGTACGCGCACGAATTCGACTGCGAAGCGGAAACAGCCATACAGCAACGCGAATAGGCCCGACACCGCGTAGCGACGCCGCGGTTTCAATGAAAAGGTATACAACACCGCGAACATCACGACGCCTTCGAGCGCGAATTCGTACAACTGCGAGGGATGCCGCGCGAAGTGATTGAGCTGCCCGGCCTGATACGCCGCACGCAACTGCTCGTGCGTCTGATTGGCGAGATCGGGATCGCTCGGGAAAATCACGCCCCATGGCGCATCGGTGAGCTTGCCCCAAAGTTCGCCATTGATGAAGTTGCCGAGACGACCGAGTCCGAGGCCGATCGGCACCAGCGGCGCGACGAAGTCGATCGTGTCGAAAAAATGCACTTGATTCTTGCGCGACCACAGCCACCCCGCCGTGAGCACGCCGAGCAAGCCGCCATGGAACGACATGCCGCCATCCCACACGCGGAAAAGCGCGAGCGGATCGTGCCAGATCCAGTCGATCGGCACGTAGGAGAGCATGTACCAGATGCGCCCGCCGAGGATCACGCCGAGCATCACGTAGAACGCGAGGTCGGAAAACGCCTCGTGGCTGACCGGCAGCCGCCCGCGCGCGCGCCGTCGTTCGCCGACCCACCAGGCGCCGGCGAAACCGAGCAGATACATAATGCCGTACCAGTGCACCGCGAGCGGGCCGAGCGAAATCGCGATGGGATTGATATCGTGGAAATACGGCATGCGCTGCGATTGGCGTGAGAGCAGCGCTTATTGTCGCAGAACGGCGGTGTCGCGTGCGCGTGACGCGCCGCAGCTAGGCGCGCGCCGCGATACTGGCATAATGCGGTGTTCGTCACACACCCTGGGGAGTACCAGATGTTCAAGATCGTTCGCACGCACACGGGGCTGCGCGTACTTTGCACCGCCATCGC
>CAZDWH010000015.1:0-29269 GCA_964509025.1 uncultured Rhodanobacteraceae bacterium | reverse complement strand
TGCACTTCCTGCCCGACGTCTACGTGCCCTGCGACGTGTGCCACGGCAAGCGCTACAACCGCGAGACGCTCGAGATCCACTACAAGGGCCACACGATTTCCGATGTGCTCGACATGACGGTCGAGGACGCGCTGAAGCTGTTCGAGAACGTGCCCGCACTCGCGCGCAAGCTCGAAACTCTGATGCACGTGGGCCTGAGCTATATCAAGCTTGGCCAGAGCGCGACCACGCTGTCCGGCGGCGAGGCGCAGCGCGTGAAGCTGTCGCGCGAACTGTCCAAACGCGACACCGGACGCACGCTCTACATCCTAGACGAACCGACGACGGGCCTGCATTTCCATGACATCGAGCAGCTGCTGCAGGTACTGCATCGCCTGCGTGAAGACGGCAATACGGTCGTCGTGATCGAGCACAATCTCGATGTGATCAAGACCGCGGACTGGGTCATCGATCTCGGTCCCGAGGGCGGCCATCGCGGCGGACAGATCATCGCAACCGGCACGCCGGAGGAGATCGCGAAGAATCCCGCATCACATACAGGACGCTTCCTCGCGCGCGTGCTCACGCAGGGCAACGGCAAAAAGAAGAAGGCGGCATGAGCGCACCGGCGACTTCCACGACGGTGCTGCGCAAGCTAGCCGAAGTGCCGATCACCCTGCGCTGGCGCGATCTCGACGCGTTCAATCACGTCAACAACTCGACCTTTCTCAGCTATCTCGAGGAAGCGCGCATCGTCTGGTTGTCGCGACTGTTCAAGAGCTGGGATCGCGGCGCAGTCACGCCGATCATGGCAGCGACGCAGCTCAACTACCGGCGTCAGCTCAACTGGCCGGGCCGCGTCGTGGTCGAGCTGTATGCCGAACGCCTCGGCAATACCTCGCTGACGATTGCGCATCGCATCGTCGACGCGGTCGACGCCACCATCGTCTATCTCGACGGTAATGTGGTGATGGTGTGGATCGATCCGTCAAGCGGACGGCCAGTGGCCCTGCCGCAAATCATCCGCGATATCTGCGCATAGGTTCTTCATCACAGTTCCGGCGATCAGACGGAACACGCATGATTCGAGCTACTCCTGCCTGACCGCAACGCCTGTCGTGTTGTGATACGACTAAATGTCGCTATAGGTCGAATAAGACGAATAGTAGTCGTTGTCGAACACGAAGTTGGTAAACGTCATGGTGATGGAAACGTCCAGGCCGCGCACATAGTGCCACCAACCGACGGGAAGGAATAAGAGGTCGCCAGGGCCGATGACGCAGTCGATCACCTGCGCGTTGCGGAATTCCGGGAAACGGTCGAAGTCGACTCGATCAAGATCGACTTGCGAATAGCAGTGGCGGTGGTTGTACAGATATGGCAACTCGCAAGGCGCAATCAATCGCACCTGCTTTCTGCCGCGCACCTGCGCCATGAAATTGTTGGTCAGATCGTGATGCAGCGGCGTGATCGTGCCCGCAGGACCGAACCAGAAAAATCCGCGATTGCCCGGGTCGTCCCGCAGGTACTCCGGAAATGGCACGATGTCGTCCCACAACTCGCGCAACGCCTCTTTGTTCGTGCCGGAATTGTTCGCGGTGATGTAGTAGTTGTTCGTCTGACCCGCCGTTTCGGTGATGTCGACGAATTCCCCGAAAGACATCTCTTGCCGGAGCATCGCGGAGTTGATCTCGTAGCTCTGATCCGCGTCGCGGTTGGCCTGCACTTCGACCTTCCGCTCCCCGAATTGTCGTTTCAGATAGTCAGGGGTCCATTTTTTTATCGCCGCCCAGTCCGACATGGCGTCCTCGATGACCACCGGCTGGTTCAGCGCGTAATACTGGTCGAGGAACTCCTGACGGCTTGGCTTGTGGATGCGCGGAACGCGACCCCATTGGCTCGACTGCCGCATCGATCTGCGATAAACGTCGAGCACCCATTCCCGCTTCTTCAATTGATTGTCCAGCGTCGGTGCCCCGCCGGTCGTATGCGCACGCGCCGCAGCGATGTACGGATGTTCAAGCGCAGCACGCACCTCCTGAGCCGCGCTGGCCTGATCGAAGCCATCGCGCACCATGGCCGCGACAATCGTGCTCGGCTCCTTGCCGAGAAGGACATTCTCGGCGACCCAGCGACGCCACTCGGACGTCATCGGTCGCGCCGGCTGGATCGCCGTCCCACCCCAGTTGATGGTGTAGGAACGCGCGGGGGGTGTGTCAGGGCCCAATGGTTTCATATCCGAAACTCGTACACTGAAAGCTGCGTGACTAACCTACACAACGCCCGCAAGAGACGCAACGCGGACGCTTCCGACGCCTTTGTGGCGCCACTTCTCTACGGGGCCGCGTCGCGCACGACGAACTCGGCCGTTGCATCCCCAGCAGATGTATCCAAATGGATTTTTACACTTCCGCCGGACTTGATCTCGAGCTGCGGGCGCATCAGCATCAGATGCTTGCCGCCCGGCGCGAACATGACAGTCGTACCCGGCTTGATCTCGACACGATCGAGCGCGCGCATGCGCGCTACGCCGCCCTCCTCCACACTCTCGTGCAGTGACACCGAGCCGAAGTCCGTGCTGCTGGCGCCCGTGACTGTGATCAACGCATCGCCATCGTTGCGCAGAATCGCGTAGCCCGCGAGCATCATCGCGCCCGGCGGCGCAGTGCGTATCCACGCACGCTCGACCAGAAGATGGCCTGCCGCTGCAGCGTCGTTCGCCGCCGCAGCGAGCAGCAGGCCCATCACAAAATATTTGTTCATTGCCTACGCCAGGTCGACCGCAACGCAGCATAGCGCAGCCGCGCGCGTCTGCGCTGAAGCGCGGCAGAACGGCGGTTCCCGCCGCATGCAGCGCAGCAGGCAAACTGCTAACGTTGCGTTATCACCAAGCGCCTCGGAGCCGCCGCCATGCTCGAAACCATCCGCCACGACACCATCCTCGAACTGCGCCTCGCGCGCCCGCCGGTCAACGCCTTCGATGTGGCGCTGACGCGCGCGCTGCGCGAAGCGATCGACGCGGCGCCTGCGAGCGGCGCGCGCGGGATCGTGCTGTCGTCTAATCGCATCGGCATGTTTTCGGGCGGCCTCGATGTCGCCGCGGTATTGCAGCTCGACCGCGAAGGCCGTATGGCCGAGCTGTGGCGCGAATATTCGGGCCTGTGCCGCACGATTGCGGCGTCATCGATTCCTGTCGTTGCGGCAATCACCGGGCACAGCCCCGCGGGCGGCGCGGTGCTCGCGACGTTCTGCGACTACCGCGTGATGGCGCGCAGCGCCGATCCGGCCAAACCATTTCGCATCGGTCTCAACGAAACCCAGGTCGGGTTGACCGTGCCGCCCGAAGTGCAGACCGGCCTGCGCCGTCTCGTCGGCGCACATCGTGCCGAACGCCTGATGGTCGCGGGCGCAATGCCCGACGCGGAGGAAGCACTGCGCATCGGCTTCGTCGACGAACTCGCCGAGCCCGAGCAAGTGATCACGCGCGCGATCGCGTGGCTCAAACCGTTGCTTGCGCTGCCGCCGCAGGCGATGACTCAGACGCGGCGCATCGCGCGCGCCGATCTCGTCGCCGCCTTCGATGCCGCCGCATCCGGCGATGTCGAGGAATTCGTGCGCGGCTGGTTCGGCGAGGAATCGCGCGCGACACTGACGGCGGTGATGGCGAAGCTCAAGTCCAAAACCTGAGCGACGCGCGCGGCTCATCCGCCTTTCGCGACCGGGCGCGACGGATCGCTGATCCAGCCGCTCCAGGACGGCGCGTACAGGCGCGAGCCGGCGAGGCCCGCGTGTTCCATCGCGAGCAGATTGACGCAGGCGCTGACGCCCGAGCCGCACATATGGAACACCTCGCCCGGTCGGTGCGAGCCGAGCAGCATGCTGAACTCGGCGCGTAATGCCTCGGCTGATTTGTAGCGCCCCCGCCCATCGAAATTGTCGGTCAACGGGCGATTGCGCGCGCCAGGGACATGGCCGGCGACGGGATCGATCGGTTCGACTTCGCCGCGAAAGCGCGGTGCACCGCGCGCATCGATCAGCAGCGCGCCGTCCGCGAGCTGTTGGCGCAAGGTATCGGTGTATACAATTTCCGCCGCGTCGAAATCGACACCGACTTGCGCCGGCGCGTGCTGCGGTACGCTGGCGTCCAGCGGCAAACCCTCTTCGCGCCAGGCCTTGAAACCGCCATCGAGCACCGCAACCTCGCGCGCGCCGACCGCGCGCAGCATCCACCACAACCGCGCTGCAGCGATCGCGCCACCCGCATCGTCGTAGGCCACGACACGCGTAGCGGGCGTCCAGCCCCAGCGCGACAGCACGGCGGAAAACGCCGCCGCCTCAGGCAACGGATGCCGCCCGAGGCCGGTCTTCGACAAGTCCGACAAATCGCGATCAAGATCGGCATACACCGCGCCCGGAACATGTCCTTGCGCATACTCGCGCGCGCCGCGCGCAGGATCGGACAGCTCGAAACGGCAATCGACGATGAGAAGATCCGTCATACCGATCTGCGTGGCGAGTTGTTCCGGCGAAATCAAGGTCGACAGTTTCATGTGACGAGCTCCATACGCTGGACCAGATTCAGCAGCATCGCAGCGGTCGCGCCCCAGATGCGGTGGCCGCCGTAGTGAAATTCGTAAAGCTCGCGCACGCGTCCGCGGAAATTCAGGCGCACGAGATGGCGATTGGCGGAGTCGAGAAAAAACGCGAGCGGCACTTCGAACACCTCGGCGACTTCGCGTGGATTCGGCGTCGCGCGATATTCCGGATCTAGCCATGCCACGACCGGCGTGACGACGTAACTCGAAATCGTTTCGAATGCATCGAGATAGCCGAACGGACGCACCAGCGCGGCATCGACATCGATTTCCTCGTGCGTTTCGCGCAATGCGGCGGCGAGCGCATCGGCGTCGCTGTCGTCGATGCGGCCGCCGGGAAAACTCACCTGCCCGGCATGCTGCGCGAGATCGTCGTGACGACGCGTGAACAGCACGTCGATGGCGTCGCCGCGGTCGACCAGCGCGACCAGCACGGCTGCCTTGCGCAGCGGTCCGTCGCCGAGCAGTTCCACCAGCTCCGCGTGATTCCAGCCGGGCGCACTCGGTACATCATCGAGTGTGCGCACCGCACGCTGCACGCGCCCGCGCAGATCAGGCGCCGGCAAGTTCACGACGCCTCACGCTTCGCGGCGCGCTGCGGCAGGACTTCATCCATCAGACGCAGGCGCTCGGCGTCGGGCAGCGAGCCCCAATGCGCGATTTCGTCGATGGTGCGGTGACAGCCCTCGCACAGCCCCGCCGTATCGAGCGTGCACACGCCGATGCATGGCGTGAGGATCGGATGCGGTTTCGGCGTGGGGGCGCTGCGGAAAAACATGCGTGAGACGAATCCTCAAAACACCAACGCCGCGAAAACGCGGCGTTGGTGTTAGTACCAAGATGGAAAGCAACGCCGAATATTACGGCTTCGTATCCATGAGCTTCATTTCAAACACCATCACTTCGTTCGGACCGACGCGGCGGCCGTCGCCGCGTTCGCCGTAGGCGTATTCCGCCGGCACGAAGATGCGCCAGTAGTCGCCGACCTTCATCAGCGGGATCACTTCCTGCCAGCCCTTGATCACTTCGGCCACCTTGAACTTGAACGGCTCGCCGCGCGCGAACGAGCTGTCGAGTTCCAGACCCGAGGTCAGCGAGCTGCGGAAGTTGACCGTCACATCGCTCTGCAGGGTCGGATGCTTGGTGCCGTTGCCTTCTTCGATCACGAGATACTGCACGCCGCTCGGCAGCGTGACAACGCCCTTCTTGCCCTTGTTCTCGGCAAGGAACGCTGCACTCTTCGCCTTGTTCGCGCCAGCAGCCTTGTCATACTCGGCCTTGGCCTGCGACATGACCTGGTACTGCATGCGCATCAGTACATCGCCCATGGTTTCCGGCGCGACGGTCGGCTGACGTTTGGCGTAGCCGTCCTGCATCGCCTTGATCACGGTGTTGAGATCGATGTCGATCTTGCGCTCAAGGAAATCGCTGCCGATCTGGTAGCCGATCGCGTACGACAGATTCGGCTTGTCCGCCGCGGTCAGCGGCGCGGGCGCCTTCTGCTGCTGCGCCGCCGGCGCTGCTGCGGCCGTGCCCTTCGGGGCAGCGGCGCCACCCTGGGTGTTCTGCGCGAACACCGAACCCGCGGCCAGCACTGCGGCCGCCGCAACAAAACCACGCAAACTCATGCAAACCTCCAAAGGGGAAGAAAATCGCTGATCCGGCTTGCGCCGCCTATTCCGGGCGCTGCGCGAAAACGGGAAGTTTACCCGACCCGGCCCCGCTCCGGCCAGCGATACTACCGGCGTAGCCTGAACGGGATATGATTCGCAGCCCCGGCCAGCCGTTCGTGGCGGGGATCGACTGCGCAGGCAGGAAGCCGCAACGAATGGCCCGAAGTGCGAGCGCCCGGATCGCGTAAGTCACCACGACCTCATATCCACCATCGCCCTTTGATTGGTTCAGGGGCGAATGCCAGAGAATCCCCTATGTCCTTCCGCAACCTGCTTGTCGACAACCGCGGCGCCGTCCGCCGCATCACGATCAACCGTCCTGACAAGCTCAACGCGCTCAACCGCGAGACGATCAACGAACTCGCGATCGCGTTCGAGCAGGCCAAGCACGACGACGCGGTGCGCGCGATCGTGCTCGCGGGCGCGGGCGAGAAGGCCTTCGTCGCCGGCGCGGATATTTCCGAACTCGCCGCACTGACGCCGCTGCAGGCGCAGGACACCTCGCGCCGCGGCCAGGCGATGATGCTCGGCATCGAGCGACTCGGCAAACCGGTGATCGCGCGCCTGCAGGGTTTCGCGCTCGGCGGCGGACTGGAGCTCGCAATGTGCTGCCATCTGCGCATCGCGAGCGAAAAGGCCAAGCTCGGCCTGCCAGAAATCACGCTCGGCGTAATCCCCGGCTTCGGCGGTACCCAGCGCCTCGCACGTCTCGCCGGCAGAGCCGCCGCGCTCGAACTCACCCTGACTGGTGCGATGATCGACGCCGCGCGCGCGCATGCGCTCGGCCTTGTCACGCGCGTGGTCGCGCCGGACAAACTCGATGCCGAAGTCGACGCGCTCGCCGATCAACTCGCCGCGAGCGCACCGTATGCGCTGCGCGGCATCCTCGAAACGATCCTGATCGGCGGCGAAAACGGCATCGAGGCCGGACTCGATTACGAGGCGAAGGCGTTCGGGTTGTGCTTCTCGACCGCCGATATGCGCGAGGGGACTCAGGCGTTTTTGGAGCGGCGCAAGGCGGTGTTCAAGGGTGACTGACCGTAGTCGCGCTAAACCAACTTATTTTATGGCCATACCAGCGCGGCGCTGCTCGGGTGAAAGCGACTGTGCCGGCTGCACGATCGGTTCACCAATTAGTCTTTGTGTAAAGCTTGGGGCCTCAAACTCTATCGACCCTTGTGGCCAATTAATCGGAATACGCCAAAGAAAGGACTTAAACCCAGTTGAATGTTCGCGTACCTCTCGATAAATGCCATCGATAGAGAACGGACACATCCCAGCAGTTGGAGTCGAATAGTCAAGAGCAAACTTTAGGCCGAACACTCTGTGAAACCTAAGCTCAGCTTGACAGACTGTAAATTCAAACCCTTTATCCGTGTTATGCCATTTCAGGATGTAGTCAAGGTCTAACACGAGGTCTGATGCTCCTTCGTCGGCGAGGAAAGCATCAAGTCGGAACCCGTGGACGTGCACGTCGTGCCAATTCAGCAACTCAAAATCTTCGACGTGCCATGGCCCAAAATGAGTCATTCCAACTTCGCGTATGGTCTGTTCACTCATGCCCACCCTTCCACTTCTTCTCCCCCGCTGTCACACGCAGGTTGAGCCGATTCTGCGGCGTCGGTAGCGGGCAGGTCGCATAGGGCGTGAATGCGCAAGGCGGGTTGTAGGCCTTGTTGAAGTCGAGCAGAAGCTTGCCATCCTGCGGCATCGGCGTGTAGACGAAGCGCGCGGCGCCATAGGTCTCCTTGCCGCTGGTGCGGTCGGCGAACACGAGAAACAGTTCGGTGTCGCCGGGATTTTCGAGCATCGGCTCGACGCTGTAGGTTTTTCCGTCGCGCGTGAACGTGGCCTTGCCCATGATCTGGTACTTCTCGACCTGGCCGATGATGTTCACACCTTCGACCTCGTGCGGCGGGTTGTAGGCCTCCCACTTCGCATCAAAACGCCACGACGGATCGAAGTCGAAATTTTCCACGCCCTGCGCGACCATCTTCAGCCGCGTCGCCGCCTCGCTGTCCTTGATACGCAGACCAAATTTGTCGCCGCGCTGGATCAGATAGAACTTCACTGTACCGAAGCCGATCTGTGTCGGCTTGGGCTGGCTGTCGTCGATCAGCGCCGCAGTGGTTTTCTTTTCGCCGTCGATCGTCGCGTCGGTCTGCGCATCGAGCGCGATCGTCGCCTTGCCCGCGTGCAGCGTGACCGTGCCGAGATGCGCCGGCGCCTTGGTGATGACGATCGCGTTGTCGCTCGCCGAACCGACCGTGTTTGCGCCTTCCTTCAGCCATTCGAGGCCGATGAGGCTCGGCCAACCGTATGGCGATTTGAGTCGTTCCAGACGTGCCGTGCGCCATTCGGTGACCTCCTTGCGCCAGCTATCGTCATTGCCCGCGGCGTGGGCATCGAGACCGGCCAACATTACGGCTGTCATCAGTACGTTTCCTAATTTCATCGCATCTGCTCCGATCGAGATCGATCAACGGCCACGCAAGAACATCCTGTCCAGATCAGCTATCGACAATTGGACCCAGGTTGGTCGCCCGTGATTGCACTGACCGGAACGCTCGGTCGCTTCCATCTCGCGCAACAATGCGTTCATTTCCGGCAAACTCAAGCGACGGTTCGCGCGCACCGAGCCGTGGCAGGCCATGGTCGAAAGAATATCGTTATGCGCCTCTTCGAGCCGACGCGAGCTGCCATGCGCGACGAGATCGGCGAGCACATCGCGCACGAGCCCACTCACATCGGCGCCGTCGAGCAGACCGGGATAACGTTTGATCGTCACGCTCTGCGGCCCCGAGCGCACGATCTCGAAACCGAGCGCGGCGAGTTGATCGGGGTGCTCCTCGACCGTCGCGGCCTCGCGCGCGCTGACCGCGAGCGTCAGTGGCACCAGCAGCAGCTGCGCACGGATGCCGTCGCAAGCCTGGGCGCCCTTGAGTTTCTCGTAAGTGATGCGCTCGTGCGCGGCATGCATATCGACCAGGATCAGGCCGTTCGCGTTTTCCGCCAGCACATAGATGCCCGCGAGCTGCGCGAGCGCGTAGCCAAGCGGGTGTACGTTTTCATCCGGCAACGCCGCGCTGTTCGCAGCTGATGACGATGCCGCAATTTGCGCAAAATCCACAATGCGGCGCTGATCCACATAGCCAACTTCCGCATCTCCGGAAAGCATCGCGAGATAATCGACACGTGGTTCGCGCACACCCAGACCCAAGCCCGCCTGTTCGCGCCAAGCCGATGCGGACGCTGAAGATGCATGGGTTGCGCCGCTCGCATGTGCAATAGCTTCGACCGGTGACGTGCCAGCGATCACCGATGTCACGCTGCCCGCACGCGTCTCGGCCAGCGCATCGTTGAGCGTGCGATAGAGAAAATCATGCACGAGCCTGCTCTCGCGAAAACGCACCTCGCTCTTGGCCGGATGCACGTTGACGTCGACGATGGCGGGATCAAGTTCAAGAAACAGCACGTAAGCCGGATGGCGTCCGTGGAACAGCACGTCGGCATAGGCCTGGCGCACCGCGTGTGTGACCACGCGATCGCGCACGAGACGTCCATTGACGTGAAAATACTGCTGATCGGCCTGACTGCGCGACGCGGTCGGCAGGCCCACCCAGCCGTGCAAGCGCAGACCCGCCGCAGAGTGATCGATCAGGAGACTTCGCGCGGGGAATTCTTCGCCGAGCACCTCGCTCAATCGCGCCGTCAGCGCGGCGGCACTATCCGCCGGACGCAGCAGACGCGAAGGCTTGCCGTTGTGGCTCAGGCGGAATTCGATATCGGGCCACGCCAGTGCAAGCGCCTTGACCAGTTCGTCGATATGGCCGAATTCGGTGCGCTCCGCACGCAGGAATTTGCGCCGCGCCGGCACGTTGTGAAATAGATCGCGTACTTCGATCGTCGTGCCGACGGGATGCTGCGCCGGACGCACGGGTGAAGTCTTGCCGCCTTCAATTTCGACGCGTGCGGCCGAATCGGCTTCCCGCGCGCGCGACACGAGCGCGAAGCGCGACACTGACGCGATGGACGGCAAGGCCTCGCCGCGAAAACCGAGCGTGCGTACGCGTTCGAGGTCTTCGAGCGAGGCGATCTTGCTCGTCGCATGCGGCGATACGGCAAGCGGCAACTCCTCCGCAGCGATGCCCGCGCCATCGTCGCGCACGCGGATCAGACGCGCGCCGCCATCCTCGATATCGATCTCGATGCGCCGCGCGCCGGCGTCGAGACTGTTCTCGACCAGTTCCTTGACGACCGAGGCGGGCCGCTCGATGACTTCACCGGCGGCAATCTGGTTGACGAGTTCTTGCGGAAGCTGACGAATGTACGGCATGGATGGCGCACATCATAGCGAATTCGCTGCGCGGAATTTTTCTAGAGGGAATAAATCGCGCTGCCAATCGATCTCCTACGCACGCGGACTGCAGCCCCGTTCCCTAATCTCTCGGAGAACAAAATGTCAGCGAACCATTTCGTCCGCTTGCGTACGCTCGTGCGCGTTGCGTTGCTTGGCTCGATCCTCGCGTTGAATGCCTGCGCGGCACTCACCTCGCGGCCCGCGGATCAAGCGCGCGACTGCAACGGCGTACTTGAAGAGCCTTATACCGTGTGCAACACCTCGGTGGGATGAAGCCATGTCTGCACTCAAATTCATCCACCCATCCGTGCTAGTGCGTGTCGCTTTGCTTAGTGCTTTTCTTGCGCTAAATGCTTGCGCCGCGCTCTCGTCGCGACCCGCGAATCAAGCGAGCTGCAGCAGATCGTTCGAGGAGCCTATTCAGGAGTGCGAAACGTCGAGCGGATGAACACGCGGCGCGCGCTACGAACGCGGCACGCGCGCCGCAACGCTCTCGTCGTTGACTTCTTCCGCCTCGGAGGCGGTGGTGAGTTTACGCGCGGCAAGGCGCTCGCCCTTGCTGCGCTCGGCGTTCGCTGCGAACACCGTGCCCGGCGGCGGCGCGACTTCAAAGTAGTTGCGTACGCCGCTGAGGATCGCAGTCGCCAGCTGCTCGCGCTGCTCGGCGCTGTTGAGGCGCTTTTCTTCGACCGGATTGGTGATGAACGCGGTCTCGACGAGGATCGATGGCACATCGGGCGAACGCAGCACGACAAAGTTCGCCTTTTCGACATAGCCGCGGTGCGTCGGCCCGAGTTTGGCCAATGCGCGCAGCACCTGTTGGGCGACGACACCGCTCGCTTCGAGCGTCGCGCCCTGCGACAAGTCCAGCAAAACCGCCGCGAGTGTGTTGTCCTTGCGTTTGTCGAGCTTGACGCCGCCGACCACGTCGGAATTGTTTTCGCGATCGGCGAGGAAGCGCGCAGCTTCGCTCGTCGCGCCGCGCGGCGACAGCATCCACACCGACGAACCACGCGCATCGGCCGAGCTGAAGGCGTCGGCGTGCACGGAAACGAACAGGTCGGCCTTCACTTCGCGCGCGCGGTGATAGCGGTCTTCGAGCGCGACGTAGTAATCGCCCTCGCGTGTCAGCACCGCGCGCATGCCTGGCGTCTTGTCGATCTGACGCTTGAGTTCGCGCGACACCGCGAGCGTGATGTTCGCCTCGTAAGTGCCGGCGCTGCCGATCGCGCCGACATCGGGACCGCCGTGACCGGGATCGATCATGATCACCACGTCGCGCGCCTTCGCTGGCGCCGTACGCATCGACTTTACGACCTCGGTCTTGCCTTTGATCTTGGGCGTGAGTTCGACGACGAGCTTGTAGCTGCCGGCGCTGTCGTCGATGAAACTCTTCGCGCGCACCGAGCCGGTCAGATCGAACACGATGCGCGCATCGGTCTTGTTCTGCACGCCGGTGCGGATCGACTTGAGCACGCCTTTCGATGCCGGCGCGGCGAAGCCATCGGCGAAGGCGCCATCGTGCACATCAAGCACGATGCGTTCGGGATTTGCGATCTCGAACAGCTTGTAGTCGGGTGCGGCGGAGAAGTCGAAGCTGATGCGCGTGACGTCGCGTTCGACGGCCACGCGCGCGGTCTTGACCTCGCTCTCCGAGGCAAAAGCGCTGCCCGCCATCAGCAATCCGCCGATCGCACAGCACGCAAAACCTTGGCGCAGGGTTCCCCACATAGCACGGATTCAATCCGAATTCGCGGAAAAAATCAAGTGTTTTTCCTTGAAAATCCGTCGACTACGAGACGTTCATGAACCATCACACGAGTAGATGGGGCTAAGCTTCCATCGGCATCAATCGCGCCAACCATACGGCTCCCGTCGCGGATTTGGCTTCGAACCGCAGCGCACGCCGCGTACCCGCATGCGCGAGATGGACGGTCAGATCGGCGGGCGGCGCGGCATTGCCTGCGCGCTCCGGCCATTCGATCAGGATCAGATGTTTGCCGGCGGCGAGATCGGCGAGTCCCAGCCACTCGAGTTCGCCCGGATCGGCGATGCGGTACAGATCGAGATGATGTGCGGCGAGATCGCCGACCACATACGACTCGATCAGGCTGTAAGTCGGACTCTTCACGCGCTCGCCAACTCCGAGCGCACGCAGCAGGGCGCGCGCGAACGTGGTCTTGCCCGCGCCGAGATCGCCGTGCAGATGGATAACGCCACCTTCATCGACGATGTCTGCGAGGCGCTGCGCGACGGCGATCAGTTGCGGCTCGTCGAGCTCGCGCGCCTGCGCGCCGACGTCGCTGCTCATTGCGGCGGCAGATTGTTACGCAGTCGACGCAATGGCGCGAACAGATCGCTCGCGAGCGTGCCCGCCTCCCCGTTCGCCGCTGCGGCGTCGCCCGCCTGCGCATGCAGCGCGACGCCGCAGCGCGCCGCTTCCCAGGCGGTCTGGTCTTGCGCGAGCAGACCGGCGATTACGCCCGTGAGCACATCGCCCATGCCACCGCTCGCCATGCCGGGATTGCCCCACGGACACACGGCGACCTCGCCCCGCGTGTTGGCGATCAAGGTGCCCGCGCCCTTGAGCACCGTAACGGCCTGATACTTCTGCGCAAGCTCGCGCACAGCCGTGTAACGGTCGCGCTCGATCGCCGCGACATCGCAGCCGAGCAGGCGCGCGGCCTCGCCCGGATGCGGGGTGAGCACGCTCTGCGTCGGCAACGCCAGCGGATCGCGCGCGAGCAGATTGAGCGCATCGGCGTCGAGCACGAGTGACTTGCCGCTCGCGATTGCGGTGTGCCACAGCGAGTGGCCCCAGGCGCGCTGGCCGAGTCCGGGACCGATCGCGATGACATTGGCGCGCTCAAGCAAGGCCTGCAATTCCTGCACGCCGTTGACCGCGTGCGCCATCAATTCCGGTCGCGCGGTATTGATCGCCGAAATGTGCGCCGCCTGTGTCGCCACGCTGACGAGCCCCGCGCCGGCGCGCAAGGCGGCTTCGCCCGCGAGACGAATCGCGCCACCCATGCCGGTATCACCGCCGATCGCGAGCACATGGCCGAAGCGGCCCTTGTGCGCGGCGCGCGCGCGTGGTGCCAATGCCTCATGCAGATCGCCGCTGTCGAGCAGTTGCGCGTCCGATGCGAAGTCGACGTCGTCCACGCCGAGCGCATCGAACACGATTTCGCCGCAACAATCGGGCGCCGCGCCGGTGTAGAGGCCGCGCTTGCGTGCGATGAAGCTGATCGTGGTCGCCGCCCGTACCACCAGCCCGTGCGCCGCACCGGTGTCGGCGTCGAGGCCCGAAGGGACGTCGAGCGCGAGCACGGGCTGCGCGGCATCATTGAGGCGCGCCACCCAGGCTGCAGCCTGGCCCTCGAGCGCACGCGACAGCCCGATGCCGAACAATGCATCGACGTAGACATCGGCCTGCGGCCAGTCCGTATCGCCCGCGCCGACCGTTCCGCCCGCCGCCAGCCAATCGGCAAACGCGAACGCCGCCTCGGTGCCAGGCGCGGGCGGCGCCAGCGTGAGCACTTCGATCGCGAGCTGGCTCGCTCCAGCCAGCTTGGCCAGCACATACCCGTCGCCGCCGTTGTTGCCGTTGCCGCACAACACGGCAATGCGCCGCGCACCGGGCCAGCGCCGGCGCAGCAGCGCAAATGCCGAGCGTCCGGCGCGCTGCATCAGGTCGAACCCGCTCATGCCATGCGCCTTGAGCGCAGCCTTTTCCATCGCGCGCACTTGCGCGACGGTGTGCAGCGAGTGTGAGGTCGTCATGCTCATGGCAGAAGTATACTGGAGCAATGACCCTGCCCGCCCGCCCGCCGATCGATCATGCAGCGCTCGCGACGCGAATCAGGCGCTGGGGCAGCGAACTCGGCTTCCAGCAAGTCGGCATTGCGACAACCGACCTTGCGCAGGACGAGACACACCTGCTGAACTGGCTCGCGGCCGAGCGCCATGGCGCGATGGACTATATGCAGCGTCATGGCACCCGACGCAGCCGGCCGTCCGAACTGCAACCTGGCACCGTGCGCGTGATTTCCGTGCGCATGGACTACGACCCGCCGCGCGCGCGTGACGCCTGGGAAGTGCTCGACGACGCGACGCTCGGCTACGTCTCCCGTTACGCGCTCGGGCGCGACTACCACAAGCTGCTGCGCGCGCGCCTGCAGAAACTCGCCGACCGCATCGCGGAGGAAATCGGGCCGTTCGGCTATCGCGCCTTCGTCGATTCGGCGCCGGTGCTGGAGAAGGCGCTGGCGCGCAACGCCGGCCTCGGCTGGATCGGCAAGCACACCAATCTGATCAACAAGGACGCCGGCTCGTGGTTCTTCCTCGGCGAGTTGTACGTCGACCTGCCCCTGCCCGTCGATGCGCCCGCAAGCGAACATTGCGGTACCTGCGTCAAATGTATACAAATTTGCCCGACGCAGGCGATCCTCGCGCCGAACGTGCTCGATGCGCGCCGCTGCATCTCGTACCTGACGATCGAATTGCGCGACTCGATCCCGCTCGAGTTGCGCGAGGCGATCGGCAACCGTATTTACGGCTGCGACGACTGCCAATTGATCTGTCCCTGGAACAAGTTCGCGCACAAGAGCGCGGAAACCGATTTCATCGCTCGCCACGGGCTCGACGCGACCGCGCTGGTCGAACTGTTCGCATGGACCGAGGAAGACTTCCAAAAGTATACCGAGGGCTCGGCGATCCGCCGCATCGGCCATGAATGCTGGCTGCGCAATATTGCCGTCGCACTCGGCAATGCGCCGCACGACTCCTCCATTGTGGCTGCGCTCGAGACGCGTGCGACGCACACATCGGCACTGGTGCGCGAACATGTGGATTGGGCACTGGTCCAGCAGCGGCGCAAAGGCATGAACTCTGGCGGGATGCCCGCGATTCTGTAGTGTTTTTACAACAAACTACGATCCAGCAAGGCGCCAGCCCGGCCACAGTACCGCGTCAGTTCGGCCTCATCCGCTGCGCAAGAATAAAATAGTGTTTTTATTCAATCAGTTAAATGCTGATTATGGGCGAAAAAAAACCCTCAGCTGAATCCAGCGAGGGTTTGTAAGTCAGAGTGACGATTACCAAACATGCGCCCTGCGCACTGGGGCAACGAGCTCGCGTTGCGAAAAACCCAGTGACGGTAGCGAGAATACCACAGGCAAAACTTTTTTGCTACAAGTATCTTTGCGCAGTACTTTTGCGATCGTCCCTGATCGCAGGAGCAGATCACGAAGCGGCCATCCGTAGCCGCACTCTTGGCGCCCTTCGGGCGCAAAGCTGAGTACTCCCAAACCTCAGCAGACAAGATTGTCGATCAGGCGCGTGCCGTCCAGCCGTGCCGCGATCAGGGCGATCAGATCGGTGCGCTCGCCCGACATCGGTTCGTGCAGATCGCCGGCGCGCCGCAATGCGGCGTAGTCCACGCTGAAATTGCCCGCCTCCAGGCGCGTCCGCGCCGTAGCCTCGATCTGCACGATCTCCTGCCCCGCGCGCAGCTCATCGCGCATCGACAGCAACGTCGCATGGATCAGACCCGCGTGCTCGCGCGCCGCGGCGGAGAGGTAGCGATTGCGCGAACTCATGGCGAGCCCGTTCGCTTCGCGCGTGATCGGCGCTGCAATGATGCGGACCGGCATGCACAGGTCGCGCACCATACGCTCGATCACCAGCAGTTGCTGATAGTCCTTGCGTCCGAAGATGGCGACGTCCGGCTGCACCAGATTGAACAGCTTGGTCACGACCGTAGCGACGCCGGCGAAATGCCCCGGCCGCATCGCGCCCTCGAGCGGCTCGCTCACAACGGGTACTTCGACGCGCGTCGTCGCGCTCGCGCCGTACGGATAGATTTCTTCGAGCTTTGGCGCGAACAGCAAGTCGCACCCATGCGCGGCCAAACCTGTGCGATCTTCGTCCGGCGTGCGTGGATAACGGCCGAAATCCTCGCTCGGACCGAACTGGGTCGGGTTGACGAAAATACTCGCGATGACGCGATCGGCATGCGCGCGCGCGAGCGTGACGAGCGAGTAGTGGCCCGCGTGCAAATTACCCATGGTCGGCACGAACGCGATGCGCGCGCCGTCGCGCCGCCAGGCGTCGAGCTGTGCGCGCAGTTCGCTCGCGGTGCTAACGGTATCCATGCTCAGAATGAATGCTCCAGCGTCGGAAAAGCGCCGCTGCGCACTGCTTGCGCATAGGCTTCGATCGCGCCGCGCACGGAACCGGTGCCAACAAGAAAGTCCCTGGAGAAACGCACGCGCTTGCCCGGCGAAATGCCGAGCATGTCGTAGATCACGAGCACCTGTCCGTCGCAGTCGACGCCAGCGCCGATGCCGATGGTGGGAATCGTCAACTCCGCGCTGATGCGCTTGGCCAACGCCGCGGGCACGCATTCGAGCACAAGCATGCTCGCGCCTGCGTCCTGCACCGCATGCGCATCGCGCACGAGGCGTTCGGCTGCGGCTTCGTCGCGACCCTGCACGCGAAAACCGCCAAATTTGTGCACCGACTGCGGCGTCAGGCCCAGATGCGCGCATACCGGAATCTCGTGTTGCTCGAGCGCGCGGATCACTTCGAGTACGTAGCCGGCGCCTTCGACCTTGACCATCGCCGCGCCGCCCTCGGCCACCAGGCGCGCAGAGGTACGCAAGGCCGTGTCGACATCGCGGAACGTCATAAACGGCAGATCGGCCAGCAACAGCGCGTAATTCAATCCACGCGCCACGGCGGCGCAGTGGTAGACCGTCTCGTCGAGCGTCACCGACAGCGTGCTTCTATGTCCCTGCACGACCATGCCGAGCGAATCGCCGACCAGCACGACGTCGACACCGCCGTTCTCGCACTGCGCGGCAAAGCTCGCGTCGTAGGCCGTGAGCATGACGATTTTTTCGCCCTTGGCCTTCATCTCGCGCAGATAGGGCGCGGTGATTTTTTTCGTACGCGAAGCGGGCTGTGGGACAGCGGACATGGCGGCGGCTCGCAAAGGAAAAACACAGCGGACGCGCGTTTCCGTCTAGCCGGAACGCGGCCGCGTAGTTTACTCGACTGCAGCCGGTTATGTGCGCTGCAGCATCGCCTTTCAAGGCAATGGTGGCTATAGCAGCGGCGCTATCCCGTCGACATCGATGCGCGCAAGCAGATCCGCAATCCCGCCCCGCCCCGGAATCTCGAGATCGGGCGCTATTTCATGCAGCGGCACCAGTGCGAAGGCGCGCTCCGCGAGACGCGGATGCGGCACGGTAAGCCCCGCCGCGTCGAGGCGCTGATGGCCATAAAGCAGCAGATCGAGATCGAGCACGCGCGGGCCATAACGTTCCGTGCCGCGTTCGCGTCCGGACGTGCGCTCGAGGTCGAGCAGCGCTCGCATCAAATCCTCGGCTGCGAGCGTGGTTTCGAGCCGCGCGACGGCGTTGATGAAATCGGGTTGCGCGATGCCGCCCCACGGCGGCGTGCGATACAGCCTCGAATGCGCCAACAGCCGTGTCTGCGGCAAACGCGCAAGCGCATGCAAGGCGTTTTCGACCTGTCGGCGCGGATTGTCGAGATTGCTGCCGAGGCCGACGTAGGCTTCGATCGGTGCCAGGCTCATTCGGATGGTGCTGGCGCCTTGGTTCCGCTGCCGCCGCGCCGGCGCCGGCGTGGGCGCTTCTTCGCGGGGGGAGGCACGCTGCCTTCCGCTGTCGCTTCGATCTTTGCAGCAGCCGGGGCTGGCGCGGGTGCGTTCGCATTCAACTGCGCCGCGAGCGCCTCGTGCGACACCTTCTGTGCCTCGGTCCACCACGCGCCGAGTTCGGCGAGTTCCGCGCTTTCATGCGCGCGCAGCAGCAGGAAATCGTAGGCCGCGCGAAAACGCGGATGCGTGAGCAGGCGGAATACGCGCTTGCGTATGCGTTGCTCGAAGCGCGGCTGCAGCAACCAGATTTCGAGCATGGTGATCGAAAAGCGCCGCGGGATCGCGACATGCTTGGCCTGCTCGGCGACGATCTGGTTGGCCACGCGTACCCAGGCGAGCGAGGGCTCCACGCCCTTGCCGATCTCGCGTTCGACTTGCGCGCGCAGCGGCCCCCACAACAGCACTGCGAACAGGAACGCCGGCGTCACCGACTTGCCCGCCGCGATGCGCGCGTCGGTGTCGGTGAGACTCTGCTCGATCATCGCGCGGAACGCGTCGCCCCCGCGGAACGCGAGCGCACGCGCCGTCAACGGGAACACATCGGCGAGCAGCCCCGAGGCATCGAGCGCGCGGAAACTCTTCAGCCCGTGCCCGGCGAGGAACAGCTTGAGCGATTCGTCGAACAGTCGCGCCGGCGGCGCCTGCAGCAGCAGTTCGCCAAGTTCGTCGAACGGCGCGCGTGCGTCCTTGGCGATCGCAAATTCGAGTTTGGCCGCGAGGCGCACAGCGCGCAACATGCGGACCGGATCCTCGCGATAGCGCTGCACCGGATCGCCGATCAGGCGCAGCTCGCGGCGTTGCAGGTCTTCATAGCCCCCAACGTAATCGCGCACGGAAAAATCGGAGATATCGTAGTACAGCGCGTTCACGGTGAAGTCGCGCCGCACCGCGTCTTCCTCGATCGTGCCGTAGACGTTGTCGCGCACGATGCGCCCATCGACGACATGACGGTCGCCCGAGCCGTCGTCGCTCGAACCGCGGAACGTCGCGACCTCGATGATCTCGTTGCCGAACACTACATGCGCGAGACGGAAGCGGCGGCCGATCAAGCGGCAGTTGCGGAACAGGCGCTTGACGTCTTCCGGCGTGGCATTGGTGGCGACGTCGAAATCTTTGGGCTGCCCGCCGAGCAACAAGTCACGCACCGCGCCGCCGACCAGATGCGCGGCGAAGCCGGCTTCGTTGAGGCGGTAGAGTACGCGCAGCGCTCCGGAAGAAATATTCTTGCGCGAGATGTTGTGCTGCTCGCGCGGGATGATGCGCAGATTCACGCGGGGTGCAGTGTATAAAGTCGAAGCGGGGTCGGTCATTGAAAACTTGTTGTGGTTGCCGGGCGCACGCGTGGATTCCCTTTTTCGGCGCCGCCCAAAACGATATACTAACGCTTGGACTTGCTTTACCCAACGTCCAAATCCCGCGCTCCCATCGTCTAGAGGCCTAGGACGGGGCCCTCTCAAGGCCTAAACAGGGGTTCGAATCCCCTTGGGAGCGCCAGTTTTTCGGCTATAAGCTGCTGCGCTCGGCGAATGAGGCGCGTACGGTGCTCGGCATGCTCATGTACGCTTGAGTACACTCCGCTGCCTGCGCTCCGTGCGCGCCTCATTCGCCTTCGCTCGCGACGCTTCTAGCTCGAAAACCCTTCTAACCGGCCCTTGCTATAGCTTTCAAAGCCCATGCCCTTTGTCGTTACCGAAAACTGCATCAAGTGCAAATACACCGACTGCGTCGAGGTCTGTCCGGTCGATTGCTTTCACGAGGGTCCGAATTTCCTCGTGATCGATCCAGAGGAGTGCATCGACTGCACGCTGTGCGAACCGGAATGCCCGGCCAATGCGATCTATCCCGAGGACGATGTGCCCGCGGGACAGGAGCATTTCGTTGCGCTCAATGCGGAGTTGTCGAAGTCTTGGCCGGTGCTGACCGTGCGCAAGGACGCCCCCGCGGATGCGAAGGAATGGGATGGCAAGCCGGACAAGCTGCCGTTGCTGGAGCGCTGAGCTTCCGGCGTTCACTCTAACAAAAAAGCCGTCGCGAACGACGGCTTTTTTTGTGGCTGCGTTCGCGATGTTCAGGACAAGCGCTCGCGCAACACCTGCAGCACGCGCTGCACCGCGGCGGCATTGTCGCCGCTCACGCTTACGCGCGCGCCGCTGCCGTCTTCGCTCACATTGATGCGCAGCGCGCTCTTGGCGCTCTGCGTCTTGGCCTTGTCGCCACCGAACGGATGCAGGATGCGCGAATACCAGTGATGCTCGGTCGGAGCCGCCGGCGCTTCCTCGACGCTGCCGTTGAAATCGAAGGCGTAGCTGTGCGCGGCGGCGTCGCGCGAACTGACCGTGCCGACCTGCGCGCGTTCGAGCGCCAGCCCGACGCGCTGAAACGTGCTGTCGACCGAGTCGGCGACGTGCAGTTCATTGCCTTCGGCAGTGATCGAAGAAGGCGGCGCTACGCTCGCGGCGGATGCGACGGACGCGGCAGCAGGCGTTGCGCTGACCGCAGCGGCCGAGCGTGCTGGCGCAGCAGGCGCGGCTGCGCCCGGCACCACGAGTTCCTTCGAGGTCACCGGCGAGTCGAGATCGGGCGGCACTTCGAGCGGGCGCGTTTCCTGCGCCTTCTTGTAGTACTCCACCGTGTCGCGATGGAACCAGCTGCAGCCGGAGAGCGAGGTCACGGCGATGACGAGCGCCACGGCGCTCCGGGTCAGGGACAAATTAGGCTTCACGGTTTCCATCCTAAGCAAAAGACAATTATAACGCCGCGCCACCATGACGCGACGCTGTAGCAGTGGCCCCGCGACGCCGGCTTCAAGCGACGCATCGCATCGCTTGAACGGCGGCAGTTAGTCCAACGCGAAGCGTTGAGACTAACCGAAGTTTTAGGCAGCGCTGCTGTGCAGCGGCTGAACCGCGGCTGGCGCAAGCAGTCCGAGATCGGCCAGCGCCTGGCGCGCATGCGCATGATGCTGCGCACTCAGCGGCAACATCGGCAGGCGCAGCTCGGCCGTGCCGATGCCGATTTCGGACAGGCACCATTTGACCGGAATCGGATTGGACTCGATGCCGCACACGTCGTACAGCGCCGCGAGCCGATCGTTCCACGCCTGCGCGCGGGCGCGATCGCGCGCAAGCGCCGCGTCGCACAGTGCGCGGAACGCCGCAGGCGCAGCGTTGACGGCCACCGAGATTACGCCGTCGGCGCCGTCGAGTATGGAGCGCATCGCGGTCGGATCGTCGCCGCTCAACACAGCGAAAGTTGGACTCTTGAGCGCGATCAGCGCGGCCGCGCGTTCGGCATCGCCGCGCGCCTCCTTGATCCCGACGATGCGTTCGTGACCTGCGAGCTGCGCGACCGTCTCGGGCAGCATGTCGCAACCGGTACGGCCGGGCACGTTGTACAGCACGATCGGCAGTCCGCCCTGATCGGCGACCGCGCGATAGTGCGCGACGAGGCCCGCCTGGGTCGGGCGCACGTAGTAAGGCGTGACGACCAGTGCCGCATCGGCGCCGAGCTTCTGCGCGCGCTGCGTAGCGAGAATGGTCTTGTGCGTGTTCGCGGTGCCGGTACCGGCGAGCACGGGCACGCGCCCGCGCACGTGGCGCACCGCAAAGCCGAGCAAACGATCGTATTCTTCCTGATCGAGCGCATGCGCCTCGCCGGTCGAGCCGGCGACGACGAGCGCCTGCGTGCCGCCGTCGATCTGGTAGTCGAGCAGGCGCGCATAGGCATCAAGATCGAGGGCGCCAGCGCGGAACGGCGTGGCGAGGGCGCAGATGCTGCCGGTGAGTTTCTTCAAGAAGCGCCCCAGGGGCTGGAAAGCGTGGCTGCGAGCGATGTTACTTGCGGCCAAAACACGTGGCAAGTATTCTCGCGGCGAGGACTTAAAGCGACTCACCACCGGCAGGAAAGATGGCTTCTATCGATACCGCTGCACGCCCCGCCGCGAACGAGAATTTCCTGCTGATCAGCGCCTTTGCCGCGCACGCCAAATCTCCGCTGGTCGCGATCGCCAAACGCATCGCCGACTGCGGCTGCAATCTGACCGAATCGCGCGTCGCCACGCTCGGCCAGGACATCGGCGTGCTCGTGCTGACGCAGGGTCCTTGGGACGCGATCGCCAAGCTCGAATCCGCGCTCGGCCGCCTCGAACGCGAGGACGGCTTGCGCCTCAACTATTACCGTACCGGACCGAAGGCGACGCAGTCCAATCTGCTGCCTTACGTGGTCGAAGTGGTCGCCGCGGACAAGCCCGGCATCCTGTTCCAGCTCGCCGAGTTTTTTGCGCGACACGAGATCAGCATCGAACAACTGCAGTCGACGCGCTACCGTGCCATGCAGACCGGCGCCGACATGTTCTCCGCGCAGATCACGGTCGGCATTCCGGCGAACACGCATATCGCCGGGCTGCGCGACGATTTCCTCGAGTTCTGCGACGGGCTCAATCTTGATGCAATCATGGATCCGGTGAAGTTCTGATGCCTGCAATCAAAGTCGGTGCCAAGGTTCCCGCGCTCAAAGGCGCGACCGCAGACGGCGAAGTACGCCTCGCCGAATTCAAGGGCAAGTACGTCGTCGTATACTTTTATCCGAAGGACTCGACGCCGGGCTGCACGCTCGAGGCGCAGGACTTCCGCGATCGGCAAAAGGATTTCGCCAAACGTGGCGCGGTGATCCTCGGCGTATCGCGCGACTCGACCAAGTCGCACGCCAATTTTTGCGCCAAGCAGTCGCTCAACTTCGAGCTGGTCTCCGACACCGACGAGACCTGGTGCAAAGCCTTCGACGTGATTCACGAAAAGGTGCTGTACGGCAAGCGCTCGCTCGGCGTCGTGCGCAGCACCTTCCTGATCTCCTCCGAAGGCAAGCTCGTGCAGGAATGGCGCGGCGTCAAGGTCAAGGGTCACGTCGACGCCGTCCTCGAAGCACTCGACGCGGCGCGCGCGTGACGCGAAACGGTTCCGAACGACTGTCACAAAGCGGCCGCATGATGCCGGCGGCACTCGACAACCACACTCTCCATCACGCAGGGGCGAATCACGCATGACCCGAGGCAAGCGCATTTACGTGCTCGACACCAACGTGCTGATGCACGATCCGACCGCCCTGTTCCGCTTCGAGGAACACGACGTGTTCCTGCCGATGACCGTGCTCGAGGAACTCGACGCGGCCAAGAAAGGCGCCTCGGAAGTGTCGCGCAACGTGCGCCAGGTCAGTCGCTTCATCGACGAACTGATCGACCACGGCAACGGCAAGCCGATCGACCAGGGTCTGCAACTGCAGCTGCCGAAAACGCTGCAGCTCGACCGCGGCAGCCAGGTCGGACGTCTATATTTCCAGACGCAGAACATCGGCATTACCGCCGAGCAGGCGAAGAAAAAGAAAGGCGTTCCGGACAACCTGATCCTCGCCTCGATCGTCGACCTGCGCGAGCAGCACCCGGAAGTACCGGTCGTACTGGTGTCGAAAGACATCAATCTGCGCATCAAGGCCTCGATCTACGGCATCCAGGCTGAGGACTACGAGAACGATCGCGCGCTCGACGATTTCAGCCTGCTGCCCGCCGGCCATCACGAACTGCCGGCCGAATTCTGGGAACAGCACCCCGAGGTGCGCTCTTGGTCGGAGCGCGGCCACACCTTCTACGAGGTAAAACTGCGCAAGGACGAAACCTGGTATCCGCAGGAATTCATCTACCTGCCCGGCCAGAACGAGATCGAACTGCGTGTGCTGCGCATTGCCGATGGCAAGGCGACGCTGCAGATCATCGACGATTATGTCGGCGGCTCGCACAGCGTGTGGGGCGTGCATGCGCGCAATCGCGAGCAGAACTTCGCGCTCAACCTGCTGATGGATCCGGAGATCGACTTCGTCACCCTGCTCGGCACCGCCGGCACCGGCAAGACCCTGCTCGCGCTTGCGGCGGGTCTCGCGCAGACGATGGACCAGCAGCGCTATCGCGAAATCATCATGACGCGCGCGACCGTCTCAGTTGGCGAGGACATCGGCTTCCTGCCCGGCACCGAGGAAGAAAAGATGACGCCGTGGATGGGTGCGCTGACCGACAACCTCGAAGTGCTCGCCACGCCGCAGGAAGGCGGCGCCTGGGGCCGTCAGGCGACCAATGACCTGCTTGCCTCGCGCATCAAGATCCGCGCGATGAACTTCATGCGCGGTCGCACCTTCCTGAATCGCTATCTCATCATCGACGAGGCGCAGAACCTCACCTCGAAGCAGATGAAGACGCTGATCACGCGCGCCGGCCCAGGCACCAAGATCGTCTGCCTCGGCAATGTCGAACAGATCGACACGCCGTACCTGACCGAAACGACCTCGGGTCTCACCTACGCGGTCGATCGCTTCAAAGGCTGGTCGCACTCCGCGCATGTGACGCTGCGGCGTGGTGAGCGTTCGCGCTTGGCTGATTTTGCCTCGGAGATGCTTTGAGCGGAAGCAAGCACACTCAATTCGGTCTAAAAGTCGAACCTGACCCTATCTAACGGAACCTGACCCTATCTAACGATGCACTCATTAAATGATGAGGCGTGGCGGATGTTCCTGAGAACTTGTCGCAGAGTTTGTGGCGAAGGGGCTTGGGAATCATCTTTGAGCGAATCGTGGTGCGCTTTTACGACATTCTCCAGTTTGAGCCACCTTGCTCGCTATTGGAATTGCGGATTTCCCAACGAAGAGGAAATCCTTGAGACGAAAACCGCGGATGGCGGTTTGTGGCGCCAATCCTACGCGTATCGTGATCTGGCGCATGTGATAGTTCCCGCTAAGTTCTATTGGGAAAAGTCATCGACTCAATTTGGGCGAGGTTTTAAGGAGCAAAATATTCGCCTTCTGGGATCGGAGTTGAGCCGATTGGCGATACCATATCGACGCACCGATATCGTTTTAGAAGTGAAAGCGTATTGAGTGGAGTTCCCAGGAAATTGGCAGGAAATTGGGGGGCAGAGTCGACTTTTGTCGATTTGTCCAGCTTGTCGCAACTTAGCCGGGCAAGTCGAACGAAAAATTCCTCCGTTCACACTTTTTTCCTTTATTCCTTCATCGCCAAAGTCAGGTCCTGGTAGCTCAGATAGTCCCTTCGTCCACACCATGAACCGTAGTCGAGACGCATTACCTTCAATCCCAAATCTCTGTACGTATCTTTGATCCAGCCTTCATCGATCGCAATCGCATCTTCCGGAGTCTGAGGCGAAATGGTCCGGTACTTATCCATGACGTACTTGAAATCAAGTGTGCTTTTGCCGCTCTCGACCAGCCGCAGCGACTCCTCGTTGAGCAGGAAGTACGAGATCAGGCACCGTCCGCCGCGCGCCAACACGCGGCGGATTTCCGACAGATAATTCTTTACGTCGCCCGGTGGCATGTGGGTGAAGACTGAGCCCAGCATCACGAAGTCGAAGGACTCATCGCCGAAGGGAAATCTATACTGCGAGGGCAGACATGTCCCGCGCGGGTTGTAGAGCCTGTTGTAAACGTCAATTTGCTGGAAATGGAAATTCGGGCAACGAGGCGTGATCTTTTCGCGGCACCAGTCGATACCCGCTTTTGTTATGTCGATGCCCTCGTAGACCGCCCGCTGATTGAAATAGCGGGTCAGATGCACGGTCTTCCTGCCGATCCCGCAGCCGACATCGAGCATCCTCTCATCTGGTCGAAGGCCACATATTTCCTTGTAAATGGCAAGGAACTCCTCACCGTTAGCCTTGAACTCCTCCAGACTTTGCGGCCCTTCGAACATTTGTTCTGCGCAGGGGACGAGCGGCGCGAGGTCGCCGAACAAGCGCACCTTGTCTTTATTTTTGGCTCTACTTATCAGGTAGTTTTCAATCCTTTGTTTAACCGGAAAAGTAATCAGTCTCTTAGCCGCGTTCAGCATGCCTTTTCCTCTTGAACTTCCAACACCAGAAAACAGAAAAACGCGGTCAGAGCAGGTCCGAGTCGACTTTCGCAAAATGCAGATCGTGCAAAACAAAAGGGAGCCGCGCGGCTCCCTTTTTTGTATTCAATCGTTACGCGTTCAATCAGAACGTCGTCATCCACAAGGCTTCCAGGCGCATCTGGTTCGCGCCATTTGCACTCGACAGGCTGTAGCTCGCGGTCGGCGCGCCGAGCAGCTGGATCGGCGCGTACACGCTGAGGAAGCGCAGCATCGAATGCTCGCCGACGACGCGCGCGTAGCTCAGCTCCCAGCTATGCTCGGACAGGCGCGGCGCGAGCGCCTGCTGCAGTACCGGCAGAGTCGGCAGCGGCTGCTGGCGCGAGGTGACGCCGACGCGCAAATCACCCCAGTCGGCATCGTGCATGCTCAGGCCTGCCGAACGCACGACCAGGTCCTGCCAGGCAAACGACGTGTCGCGGTAACCGTGCAACTGCGCCAAGACCTGCAGTGGCAGATCGGTGCTGATGTACGGCGGAATCGCGCTGTACATCACGCGCTCGACGCCGAGATCCGCGGCGAACTCGCGCGTGAGCTTGAAGTTGAGCCCGAGATTCATGCTCGCCGGAATATCGAACATGCCGGTGCGGCGCGCATACAGGCCCTCGGCCGTATTGAAGCCATCCATGTTGACGCGCGACTGATATCCGGCCTGCCAGCTGACGCGCTCGTTGAACCGGTTGCCGAAATCGACGCGTGCACCGGCGCCGGCGGCGCTGCTCTGGTTGCGCCACTGCGTCGGCGCGAAGCGCGCGGTGTCGGTCAGCAGCGGCGACACCGCACTGCTCATGCCGACATCGAAGCCGGCGAAGCGTTCGTAGGCGAGGATCGCCGACACCGAGACAAACCCGGCATCGCCGAGCTTCTGCGAAAACGAAGGCGCGATCACCGTGCGACGCAAGCCCGGCGAATGATCAGGCAAAAGACTGCTCGCCTCGGCCGTGGCGTAGATCGGCGACAGTGCGACACGCGACGACTGCAGCGCGACCTGGAATGCGGCCGACTCGGACACCGCTGTGCCCGGGAAGCGCAGCATCGACGCATGCGTCAAGCTCGAGCGGCCGCGATTGAAAATGGAAGGCGCTTCGACCGCGGCGCCAGCTTCGCTCGCCCACGAAAAATTGGCCTTGAGCGAGTTGAGCGCGTAGTCGCGCCACGCCTCGACGGCGTCTTCGGATTCGGCGATTTGCGCGAGCGAACTTTCGTTGATCGCGTTGGCTTCACTCGGGCGCGTCTTGCTGACGGGAGTGACAGCGCCAGCGATGGCGCAGGGCAACGCGAGGGCGCAGCCAATCGCGAATGCGAGCAAACGTTGTGCGGTAACAGTTCGATGCATAAAACCCAGACTTCGCGTCCAGTGAAACCCCTAGCGCGCGATGTTGGCAAAAAAACCACAGCGGGTCAAGCTGCGGCGGATTTTTAACAAGTCGATTTCGACAAGCAATGATGCGATATTCCACTAGGCTTGTTGTCGCAGTCGACAGTTTGCCCACCCAATTCCGTTGTATTCATGCAACAGTCCCCTATCCCGCATGCCGCGTTCCGATCTACCCCCTTGCGCGCTGACGATCGCCGGATCCGACCCGGGCGGCGGCGCCGGCGTGCAGGCCGACCTCAAGACCTTCGCCGCCTGCGGTGTGCACGGCCTCTCCGCCATCGCCGCGATTACCGCGCAGAACACGCGCGCAGTGACCGCAGTTCGCGTGCTGCCGGCACGGCTGCTGCTCGCGCAGCTCGACGCGCTGCACGCCGATTTCAATATCGCGGCGGTGAAGATCGGCATGCTCGGCAATGCTGCTGCCGTTCGCGCCGTCGCGCGCTGGCTGCAGGCGCGGCGTCTGCGCAATATCGTGCTCGATCCGGTGCTCGTATCGAGCAGCGGACGCGCCTTGCTCGACACGCGCGGATTTGCGGCGCTGCGTAACGAACTGCTGCCGCTGGCCGACATCCTGACGCCGAATCTGCCCGAAGCGCAGGCACTGCTTGGCATGCCGGATCCCCGTGAAGACGCGGTCGCCACGGCGCAGCGTCTGCGCGCGTTCGGTGCGCGCGCCGTGCTGCTCAAGGGTGGGCATGCGCCGTCGGCGCGCGTGGTGCGCGACGTATTCGCCGATGCGCAGGGCGCGGTGAAGTACGCACATGCGCGGCGCGCATACGCGGCGCGCGGCACGGGCTGCACGCTGGCTTCGGCGATCGCCGCCCATATCGCACTCGGGAGCACGCCGCGCGCGGCGGTCGACGCCGCCGAGACGTATCTGCAAGGCGCCTACGCGCGCGCGCGCGCGATCGGCAAAGGCGCAGCACGCATCCTCGAGCACGTCGCACCCGCGGCGCCGCGGACGAAACGCGCTCCTACTTGAGGCGCTCGATCAGCGCGTCGGCAAAGCTGTCGGTCGTGCCGTTGCCACCGAGATCGGGCGTGACGCGGTCGCGGGCGGTCATGGTCGCGCGGATCGCTGTGCGCACGCGGTTGGCTTCGTCCTCCACGCCGAGATGACCGAGCATCTGGCAGGCGCCGAGCAGCAAGGCGCAGGGATTGGCGATGCCCTTGCCCGCGATATCCGGCGCCGAGCCGTGCACCGCCTCGAAGATCGCCGCGTCCTTGCCGATGTTCGCGCCCGGCGCAAGCCCGAGTCCACCGACGAGTCCCGCACACAGGTCCGAAAGAATATCGCCGAACAGATTGGTCGTAACGATCACGTCGAACTGCCACGGATTCAGCACCAGCTGCATGCAGGTGTTGTCGACGATCATCTCGTTGTGCTCGATGTCGGGATACTGCGCCGACACCTCGCGCGCAACCTTGAGGAACAGGCCCGAGGTTGATTTGAGGATGTTCGCTTTGTGCACGAGCGAGACGCGCTTGCGCCCTTCTCGCACCGCCATCTCGAGCGCCCAACGGACGATTCGCTCCGAGCCGTGGCGCGTGATGACCGCTATAGACTCGGCGGCCGAGCGCCCCGGTCCGACGTAGTGCTCGATGCCGGCGTAGATGTCTTCGGTGTTCTCGCGCACCACGATCAGATCGAC
>CAZDWH010000014.1:28714-29827 GCA_964509025.1 uncultured Rhodanobacteraceae bacterium | reverse complement strand
CCGCTGAAATTCAGGGGACGATCAGCCTTTAATTAGAAAGCGGAAAGTCGGACAAAGAAATCGTCGTAACCACTCACCGGAATTCAAAGCCAAGTCGGCTAAGTTGGCCTTGGCGATCGTGTGCGGCGAGAAAACGCTCGCGGAACTTGCCGGCAGCTTGATATTCACGGCGTCACCCGGTTTTGTACATCGTTGCCTGTCGCCTCGTGTCCATCGTGACGATTGATGAAGTCACGCCACGGTATTGTGCGCCCGAGAATGAATTCGCGTCCCTGTGGCCCACAGTTGGCTATCAGGTCAAGTCCGGTCACGTATGGGGTAAATTCGCCATGAAGCTGCGGATAGCTGAGTCGGTGGTAATCCATATATTCCACGTCGACCCCTGCGCTCTCGAACGCAGCATGGTCCAAGTATCGAGAAGCACCATGCCCAGTCACATAGCAGGTACCTCCCAGTTGCTTGACGATTGCCAATACTCGACTTGATCCGGAACCGGATATTCCGAGGTCGGCCACATCGACGAATTGTGTCGACTTGGTAAAGCCAAAATACTCTGCAATACCTAGGAGCGAAGTACGCGCAAGGTTGCCGATTGTCGCGTGATCCGAGGAATACGTTTTCTCAGCGATACCGATTGCATCGTGAAAATAGGGGGCGCCATCCAGGCTGCGTGCAAGCAACTCAAGGTGATTGTCACGCCATTCCGAGATCGGCTGAATCTGGACATCGGCAATCCTCTGTCCAAGGTGTAGGGAGCGTAGTGGAACTGTCAGCCAACGCGTGCCTTGAGGAGTCTTCACCTGGATGCGATTGGTGAAACTACCCTTGGAGAATTGAACATCATCATAATGCACAAACACATCCGCAGTATGGATCTGTTCGAGCATTCCGACCCAGGGAAACAGCATGGACTGCGAAATAACTACGCGCATATTCCGGTACGAAAATCCGCAACATCAACCTTGATGTGGCATGGGCGGCGCGGCATCGGCGAAGAGGTCATAGCACGCTCCGAACTGCCGCGACGACACGCTCCAAATCATCGGTGGACATATCGTGGTAGCTGGGGAGATTCATAGCCCGATTGGAAAGCGCATAACTTACAGGATTTTC
>CAZDWH010000014.1:1727-28704 GCA_964509025.1 uncultured Rhodanobacteraceae bacterium | reverse complement strand
ACATGACCGATTTGGAAAACGATTAATTTAAAGGTTTTTTCCTTTCGGAATGGAATAGCTGAGTCGACGACAGCGGCCAAAAAAACACCCGCCCGTCGATGTTGTCGGCCCTGAAAGCCGTCAGAAGCGCTTCACGGTCAAATGGCACGCCTTCATTTACTACGATGGTCGGCATCCAGTAGCCGTTCGTGGTTTCGGGCGGTTCGGGATTCATCGCCAGGGGCAAGCCGGCGAATACGTCCTTGTAGAATTCAAAGACGCGGCGTTTCCCCGCGACCAACTCGCCGATGCGTTCGAGTTGGGCGCAGCCGATCGCCGCCTGCAGATTCGACATTTTGTATTTGTGGCCGATGCGTACCGGCCAGAATTGGCGGGTCTCGCCGCGAGCCCTGCCATGGTTGGAAAGGGTCAGCGCACGCTCGTAAAAGTCCGCATCGTCGGTGACGAAGATGCCACCTTCGCCTGTGGTAATCGTCTTGGTCCCGTGGAAGGAGAAGGCGCCGAAGACCCCCATCGAGCCGGCGCGTTTCCCGTGCCAGACCGAGCCGAGCGCTTCAGCGGCGTCTTCGATCAGGTGCAGGCCATGACGCTGCGCAATCGACGCGAGCGCGTCCATGTCGCACAGGTTGCCGTACAAGTGAACGGCCATGATCGCTTTCGTTCGCGGCGTGATCGCCGCCTCGACGGCGGCTGGATCCAAACACCAAGTGTCCGGCAGCACATCGACGAGCACCGGTTTCGCGCCGAGGTGGACAATCGGGGCAGCGGAGGCGATCCAGTTGATGTCGCCCAAGATCACTTCGTCATTGGCGCCGATGCCCAATCCAGCCATGCCCAGATGCAGGGCGCCGGTGCCGCTCGCTGTGGCGATGGCGAAGCTGCTTCCCAAGTGCTCGCCGAACTGACGCTCGAAACGATGGATGTAGTCGTAACAGTGCTCGCCCCAGCCGTTCGCGGCGGCATCGGTGGCATACGCGATCTCGCGTTCGGTGATCGAGGGTTTGGTGTAATAGATGCGGCTCGGTGCAGTCACAGTATCTCCAAGCGCGGGACAGCGATCACGAAACGGCCACCCCAGTCCCTGATGTACGCGAGTTGCGCCATGATTTCAGATTTCAGGTTCCAAGGCAGCACCACGACGAATTCCGGACTTTCGACTCGCAATTGTGCCTCGTCCACGATAGGAATGCGCGAGCCGGGAAGGTATTTGCCCTGTTTGTGCGGCGAGGCATCGACAACGTAGGGCAACAGGTCGGGCCTCACGCCAGCATAGTTGAGCAGCGTGTTGCCTTTGGCCGCGGCGCCATACGCTACTACCTTGCAGCCTGCGCGATGTTGCGCGAGCAGAAATTCGAGGAAATCATTCTTGACCGCGTCAGCTTGCGCTTGAAAGTCGCTGTAGTAATCCGCCCTGCGCATGCCGACATCACTTTCTAGCCGCAGCAAGGAAGCCACGGCGGGAGTTTCCGCACGTGCACCGTCTACATGACTGATCCACAGGCGCAACGAACCGCCGTGGGTGGATAGTTGTTCAACGTCCCAGACCTTCAGGCCGTACGCGGCGAATATCGCTTGCGCCGTGTGCAGGGAGAAATACGAGAAATGCTCGTGGTAAACCGTGTCGAACTGCCGCTGTGCGACAAGTTCCATCAAATGCGGGAACTCGACCGTGACCGTGCCGCCGGGCGCCAGTGCCAGCGCCAGTCCCGCGACAAAATCGTTGAGGTCAGGCACGTGCGCGAGCACGTTGTTGGCGACGATCAGGTCGGCGCGGCGTTTACTCTTCACGATTTCTGTGGCCAAGTCGCGTCCGAAGAAACGCACCAGGGTTTCGATGCCCTTGCCCTGCGCAACCTTGGCGGTGCCGGCGGTCGGCTCGACGCCCAGGCAGGGAATGCCGCGCGCGGCCACGTACTGCAACAGGTACCCGTCGTTCGAGGCGATTTCCATGACCAGGGAATCGTTTCCCAATCCCAGCCGATTGGCCGCGTATTCAACGTAGTGCTCGGCGTGCGCGAGCCATGACTTTGAATACGATGAGAAGTACGCGTAGTCGGGGGCAAACAGTGCCGCGTGCGACTGCACTTCGTCGACCTGCACGAGAAAGCACGCTGGGCAGGTAAACAACTTCAGCGGAAACCAGGTCTCTGGCGCGTTGAGGGCTTCGCGCCCCAAGTAGGCATTTGAAGGCGGTGCCGAGCCGAGATCAAGAAACACATCGCTGAGCGGGGTGGCGCAGAATCTACATTTCATGCGCGCACTCCGGCGAAGTGGCGGTCGAGCAACGGCGCGTCGCGATCCTTGTCCGACACCATGGTCACCGCAAGCGGCCAGTCGATGGCCAGCATCGGGTCGTTGTAGCGCAAGCGGCCTTCGTGTTCTCGATTCCACGGCGCGGTATGCAGATAAAGCAGTTCGACGTCGTCGGTCAAAGCCTGGAATCCATGCGCGAAACCTTCCGGAATGAAAACCTGCTGCGGCCTGTCCTGGCTCAGTTTGACAGCATGCCACCGCAGGAACGTAGGCGAACCTGCGCGCAAGTCGACCGCGACATCGAACACCGATCCGCGCAGACAGCGAATCAGCTTGGCCTCTGCTGCTGGTGGATGCTGAAAGTGCATTCCGCGTATCGTGCCAGCCAGCTTCGTTTGCGAGAGATTGATCTGCGACCAGTGCAGTGATTGCCGCAGAGGCGCAAATTCGTTTTCACAATGAAGTCGGATGAAGCGCCCGCGCTCGTCCCTTACGGGCTCGGTTTCCACGAGCATCAGGCCGGCAAGAGGAGTGGCGTGGAATTTCATTTCGCCCAGTCCAAGCCCGCTACACGCGCATCGTCGACGTAATCGCGCAGGTCCTGAGTCGTGAGCAGCTCGCCGCGCTCATGGTGGCGGCGGTACCACTGCGCAGTGCGACGCAACGTGGTTTCAGCGTCCCACACTGGACGCCAGCCAAGTTCGCGTGCGGCCTTGCCGCAGTCGAGCTGGAGGATTTCCGCTTCGTGCGGATTTGACCCCGCGTCCGCTTCGATTTGCAGTCCCGGCCACTCA
This sequence comes from uncultured Rhodanobacteraceae bacterium, assembly GCA_964509025.1. Taxonomy (GTDB): domain Bacteria; phylum Pseudomonadota; class Gammaproteobacteria; order Xanthomonadales; family Rhodanobacteraceae; genus Rudaea. The sequence goes on along the minus strand of CAZDWH010000014.1, from coordinate 25,657 downwards.
CTCTGCAGGCGCTGCGCGAGTGCCATGACCGGCAGCGTCGCGTCGCCCGCAGGACCGAAATTCCATGCGCCTTCGATGGCTTCGCCTGACAGCAAGCCCTGGCCTAATCGCAAGTAGCCGGACAGTGGTTCGAGCACGTGCTGCCATGGGCGTATCGCATTGGGATTGCGGATACGCAAGGGCGCCCCGGTCGTCGCTGCGCGTACGAAGTCCGGGACCAAACGATCCTCGGACCAATCGCCACCGCCGATCACATTGCCGGCGCGCGCCGTTACCGAGCGCACCCCGTTCGGGTTGATGCCAGTGAAAAAACTCTTGCGATAGCAGTCGGAAACCAACTCGGCGCATGCCTTTGAAGTACTGTACGGATCGTGCCCGCCGAGCGGATCGGTCTCGCGATAATTGCGATCGCCATGGTCGAGGTAGACCTTGTCCGTGGTGGCGTTGACGACGCCCCGAACCGAATCGCAATCGCGCACGGCCTGCAGCAAATGGACGAGTCCCATCACGTTTGTCTCGAACGTCGTCAGCGGCTCGCGATAACTATGCCGGACCAGCGGTTGTGCGGCGAGGTGGAACACGATTTCGGGCCGCACGTGTTGCATCGCTTGCTGCATACCCTTCGCGTCGCGCAAATCGACGCGCAGATCGTCGACCTGTTCCAGGGCGAGCAGCTGCCAGTGCGAGGGTTGCGTATTCGGGTCCAGGGCCAGGCCGGTGACACGAGCCCCCAATGCCGATAGCCATAGGCACAGCCAAGACCCTTTGAAACCGGTATGTCCGGTCACCAGCACTTTGCGACCGGCGTAGACGCCGCCGAATAACGAGTTCAAGACCAGACTTTCCATGGTGCGTGGCCGCTTTGCCACAGTTCTTCAAGCTTGAGCTTGTCTCGCAGCGTGTCCATCGGTTGCCAGAAACCGGAGTGCATGTAAGCCGAGAGTTGGCCGCGTTGCGCCAGGGACTCCAACGCGTCGCGTTCCCAGATACTCTGATCGCCTCCGATGTAGTCGATTACCTCGGGTTCCAGCACGAAGAAGCCGCCATTTATCCAGCTACCGTCCCCTGACGGCTTCTCTTCGAATCGAGTGATGCGATTCCCCTCAATGTCGAGTGCGCCGAATCGCCCTGGCGGCTGCACCGCGCAGACGGTGGCGAGCGAGCCGCGCTGTCGGTGGAATGCAATGCTCGCGGAGATGTCGACATTCGACAAACCGTCGCCATAGGTAAAACAGAAAGTTTGATTATTGAGATAGCCGGCTACACGCTTGAGGCGGCCACCTGTCTGTGTGGTGTCGCCGGTGTCGACAAGCGTCACGCGCCAAGGCTCGGCGTGCTGGTGATGCACTTCCATGCTGTTGTTGTGCAAATCGAACGTGACGTCCGACATGTGCAGGAAGTAGTTGGCGAAATACTCCTTGATCATGTAGCCCTTGTAGCCAAGGCAGATGATGAAGTCGTTGATGCCGTGGTGCGAATAAAGCTTGAGCAGGTGCCAGAGTACCGGTTTGCCGCCGATTTCCACCATCGGCTTTGGACGTACGGCGGTTTCCTCGCTGATCCGTGTGCCGAGCCCACCTGCCAGGATGACGGCTTTCATTGTGAGTCTCCGCCTGTCAACTTCCGCATCGTCCAGAACTCGTCCCAGAGGTTGCGCGCGGCAGGATACGCGTATGGCATCGTGAAGCCACCCTTTTGGCCCGGGGCTGCGCCCCATGAATTGCGCATGATGGAACGCTGCGCCCTTGTCATCTTAGCCGACTGTGTACACCGCGTGGCTGCCAATCGTGCGCTCGCCCTTCTGCGGCAGGACCGCCCCAGTGTTGAGCATGCTCCTGCTCGTCATTGTGCACCCGGAATTGGCAAAACTGTGGATGCGGGTGAGTCGAGCAGGGCGCGAAACGCCTTGTCGTGCGCTGCCTGTGGTAGCTCGTGCAAGGTCTCCGCATAGAATTTTTCCGCCTCTGCGTGCTGCCCGGCGGCGGCGAGCAGCCGCAGCAGATTGTGACGCATCTGCATGTCGTTAGGTTTTTCCTTGACCGCATCGCGGGAGAGATCGAGCGCAAGCGCGGAATCGTGCAGGGCGTTGAAAGCGTAGCTTGCATACATCGTGAGCACGGTCGTATCGGGCGGCGTCTGCTTCAGGGCGGCAAGGAACGTGTTTACCATCTGGTCGGCCGGAAGCACACAATCGCCTTGCATCGCGCAATTGTTGAGCTTGTACAGTGCGTCGAGGTTCTGCACTGACGGCGGTTGCGTGGCCAACTTGTGCTGCATGCGCTCCCATGTGCCGTCGGGTGGTGCGCGATGCAGTTGCGCGGAAAGCAGCAACAAGCCTTGGTCTGGCAGGATATTGGCGCCGGGCATGGTAGCGGCGCGCTGCAGGGCCTTGAATGCGTCAGGAATTAGCGGCGAGTCGGCGCGGGATTGCGCCAGGATCATGTAGACGCTCGCCACTTCGTAGGCGGCGCGTGGCGATTGCGGATTCATCTGCTCTTCGCTGAGCGCGAACAGGAGTGGATTGGCCCAGTTCAGCGCACGAATCCCGGTGACGACGGTAAAGAACAGGATGAGCACGACGCAGACCGCCTTGCGCAGTGGTGCCAACCTTGCTGCGATGGGCGGCAACAAAAAGGAAAACAACGCCAGATACAAGCCGATGCTGGCGAAATAGTTGCGATGCTCGAAAGCGAGTTCGAGCGGAATCAGCGTGGCGGTGAGCAGGTGCGCGGCAAAAAACCAGGCGATGCCGAGCGCAGCCAGCGGGTGCGTGTGGCGCAGGCGCAAGGCAGAGACGAGGGTGATTGCGAGCGTGAGGATCGCAAGTGCCGTGGTCGGTGGATCGAGCAGGCTGTGCGATAGTCCGATGTTGTCGTGATACAGCGCCATTTGGTTCGGCAATGGCAGCAGCGACCATTGCACGTAGTCCCACAAAATGCGTGACTCGGTGAGCAGGCGCTCGCTCAGCGTAAATGGCCTGCCGGCCCACGCCGCCGCGGGCAGAAAATGCATGATCGCCCAATACAGCGCTGCGCAAGCGGGCAATACCAACAGCACAACATACATCGCGAGCAGGCGACGGTCGGGCCTGCCGTCGCTGCGCGCGAATCCGAACAGAATCCATTCGGCAATCAGAGCGTACAGCGGCAACAATGCGGCCGATTCCTTGGCCAGTCCGCCAATTGCGGTGCCTAACACGATGCTCGCCGCGGCAAGCAGGAATCCGGATTTTCCTGCTTGCATGCGCACGCGCGCGGCGACGTAGCCCCACAGTCCGGCAAGCGTGAAAAGCTGGCTCAGGCTTTCCATGCGCTGCACGATGTAGGCGACTGCGGTGAAATTGATCGGCGCCAGCAGCCACGCGGCCGTTACGCACAAGGCGAGCATGTCGGCATGCGTAGCCTCCAGCGTAGGCCGCAGTGCTCGCAGCAGGGCGCGCAGCAAACCGAACAGGAGCAGGCCATTGATCAGGTGAATGATCAGGTTTTCGACTTTCATGCGCAGCGGATCGCCACCGCCCAGGTACCAGTCGATGGCGAAGCTGATCATCGCCAGTGGCCGCCGCGCGGCAGAAGGCTGACCCAAGGTCGCGATGCGCAATGACTCCCAATCCAGCGAATGCACATGTACATTCGTGTTCAGGACGATGTTGGCGAGGTCGTCGAACACATAGCCGCCATACAGCGACGGCCAATACGCGATGATGGCAAGCGCCGATGCGGCGGCGAGACCGAGCCAGATGCGGCGGGTTATCTTCGGGGGATCCATGCGCCTGCGTCCGCAACGGTGGCGGTGGGCTTCGCGGTGGTGATCATGACGGTGCTCTCGCGATCCTCGCATGAATTCGGGCTGGCGAAATTAGCGCAATACGGCTCAGTTGGAGTGGGTCGCCTTGTCCGAATCTGCTTTGGCCCGGTCGAGGAAATTTTTTAGTTCAGTCAACCCGTTTCGCTCATTGGTATCGTCGCGATTGATGCGTTTGGCAATTTCCGCATACGTGCGCTCGGCTTTTTCTAGCATTCCATTGTGAACATAGACCCGCACGAGAAACGCGCCGACCGGCGCGTCTCCGCCGGATTGCCACGCCAGCTCGGCTTGCGGCAACGCCAGCTTCCAGTCGCCGGCAGCCGCGTAGAGTCGCGCGGCAGTATGTCGCAAGCTCCATTGGGGTTGGACGCCGTCGGGCTGGTTATGTGCCGCCGCGAGTGTGGCCACGACGGCATTGGCCAAATCCAGAGGGTCAGCGCCGACGCAGCTGCGTTGATCGTTGACTGACGCCAGATCCCCGAAAACATGCATTTCGTCGAAGGTGACCAGCGGGCGCGCCAGCGCCACTGCATCCCGCAAATCGTTCGGATTGGCATTTCCCGTAGCGACGCAATCGGCCAACACACGACTCAAGTACGCAAGTTCGCGAACACGTGGATTCGGGCTTCGCAGCAGGACTTCAAGCCTGGCCTGTGCGAACTTCACGTTGCCTTGGCGGATCGCGTAAAAAGCCAGTGATGTGTTTGCGCGCACGGATTCGGGGTGCTGCGCGGCTTCCCGGATCAACAGTCGTCCCTCGTCGGCCCACACGAAAGCGCGCGCACCGGTTGCGACGCCCAGCGCCAAGGCATAACCGCCTGCTGCGAGCAAGCCAAGCTTCCAACGCGGTAGCGCGCCGGGGTCGATGCGGCGCGTGAGCAATTCCGCCGTGCCTGCCAGGCCCAGCAACATGCCGAACGCGGGCAGGTAGTTGCGATGCTCAAAGTAGAGTTCCAGCGGCAGAATGCTCGACTCCACTGAATGCGCGACGAGAAAGAAAAACCATCCGGCGAAAACACTCGGCGCCTGCTTGCGCAGTGCGATTGCCAGCACGCTGATCGCGGCTAAAGCCAGCAGCGCGAACAAGGTGTATGTCGGCGACAACAACCCCGTGGACACGGTGAAGTCGTCGTTGAACACACCCATCGCCGGGTTGCGCGGCAGCAGTAGCGCGCCAAAGTAGTCCATCAATGCCCGGCCTTCCGAAAGTAGGCGTTCGGCCAGGGTGAAGTCGCGAATGGCGTAGGCGCCGAGGATCCGACGCGGGTGCTGCACAAAAATGACCACCGCCAGCACGGCCGGTACAATCAGAAGCACGCTATAGAAAACGGCAAGAGTGCGCTTGGTCGCGGATTGTGCTTGGTCGGCGCGATATTGCTGAAAGTAGGCAAGCTCGAAGACCAGGCAGAGGGCCGGCGCGACGGCCGTATTTTCCTTGCCCAGCAGGCCGGCGATCAGCAGTAGCGGAAACAGCAGAAACAGTCCGCGAGCGGCGCGTCGCGTCTGCCCCCGCTCCAGTGCCGTGCGTGCCGCAAGGTAGGTCCATAGCGCCGCCAGAGTGAAAAGGGAGCTGATTTGCGCCATCCGCTGCACGGCGTACAACACCGTGCTGACGTTGAGTGGGTGCAGCAGCCAGCATGACGCCAGCAGTGCGGCGATCAAATCCGCGCGCGCAGCCAGGTTGGGGTCGTGTTCCAAGGCACGGCGCAGCATGCACCAGCCGGCCAGACCGCACAGCAGATGCACGAACAGGTTACCGAGCTTGAATGCGAAGGGGTCGTAACCGCCGGCCCAGGCGTTGAACATCAATGAGGCCATCGACACCGGGCGCCCGAACATTCCCGACGCGTTGCCGAACAAAGCATGCTGCCACGTGTTGTCACCGCGCAGCCATTCGAGAATGGGGTTGAGATTGTTCGCGTCGTCCAGCACGAACGGGCCGTAAAGGCCGGTCCAATAGGCCAGCACCGTCACCGACAGCGCGAGGGCGAACACCCATCTTGCGCCGTACATTGGCGCCGTCCCGGAAACTGCAAGCTTATCCGTTGTGCCAAGCATCTATAGGTTCACGTGCGCGCGAATCCGGAAAAAGAAACCCCGCTTGCGCGGGGTTTCGAGGTGAAGCTCGGATTTCGTCAACGATCAACGGCAGGTCGCAGGGAGGTATTTCGGTGAGCCGGTGCCGGTGCAAACCCAAGTCGTACCCACGCCGTGCGTGTTGGTGATGGTTGGCGTGAACGTCAGGACAACAGCCGCGGCCTTGGCGGTTCCGGTGACGGCGATGACGCCCGTGGCGGCGGTGCAAGCGGTCGACGCAACGTTGCTGTCAGTGACGGCACCGCCGGTAAGGCCAAGACAGGTGGAGAGGCTGAAGCCGTTATAGGCTGCAATGTTTTCGCCGACAGTGGCCTTCATGCCGTCGCCGATCACGGCGAGGCCGGAGACGCGGGAGCGGATGATGTAGTCCTGATACGCCGGCAACGCGATGGCGGCGAGGATGGCGACGATCGCGACCACGATCATCAATTCGATCAGGGTGAAACCCTGCTGTTTCTTCAGGTTCATGACTGCGATCCTTTGGAATGAGTTGGTTGAAATGGATGCCCCGAGTGTGGACCGGCCCGTCCACCCCTAAACGGACAGGTCAATCATTGGCACTCGTTAAGAATGATGCAGAACTCGTGCCACAAAGGCAAGAATAAACGGGAGATGAATAGTGTGAACGGCGCCAAAGAAAGCGCGGCGTATTACGCGGACGCGCGACGTAAAGCGTCACATCGTGACACTGTGCGTCAGACGAATCGGCTTTGGAAGCGCGACTGCGAACAAGATCACATCAGCAAAGTCATTGCGCCTAATGTGATGAGTACCGCAGTCCACACCATCCATTCAACAATCGTGATTTTTGTGGCTGGCATCTTGATCCACTGGTAACCCCCCGCCCGGCCTCCAAACATCCAAGAACCGTGCCAGCTTGTACTAGCCTTACCAGGGATCTATAGCCAATGCGCCGATCGGCCGTTGCGAGCTGCGCGACAGGATCATCGAGAATTCGCTCGTGCGACCGTGCAGGGGCAAATAGACGAGGTCGTCCAGGTGCTGCCCATTCTTCAGGAACGCGTCGACGATCGACCGGTTCTGCGGCGACTTGGCGGCCAAATCCGAAAGCGGCTTCGCTTTGGCCAGCGCCGCTGCGGCCACCTCTGCATAAGACACATAGTATTTGGGGAATTTGTCGATGTCCTTTCCTTGTGCGGCCGCGAACACGAGGTCGCTTTTCTCCTTGGCGTCGGCCGGAAGTACGGCTCCGACGAGTACCGGACCGGTCCACGAGCGTCGCGAGAACTCCGGCGCAGCAGCGGCAAGGTCGGCGTCGCTCAGGCTATTGGCGTATACCGGGGAAAAAAACTGCGTTTGGGCCATGACGATGAAGATCGGCCGCGCTTGCGCTATGACGTTCAATCCGTAGCCGAACGCCGCAATCTGCAGAGCTGAGATCACCGCCAGATCGAACTTCAGGCCTTTCTTGCCGCTTTTGAATACGGCCAGAGTCAGGCATGGGCCGATCACGACGTCCACGCCCATGATCAGCAGCATCAGGTTGCTGCCTCCGGCCACGGTGAAGTAAGGCGGCGGATACCAGACGAAGTAGATGACGCTGCCGACGAGCGCGGCGACGATGAAACTAATCGCAAGATGGGTTCCGGCGGCCTTCCAGCGGGACATGATGCGCTCCTCTGAAATTTCGCCGGATATTTTTCATCGGCGCTGCACGCCAGCGCAAGGCCCGCTTGTGCGTCAGTCGATCCCCAGTTTTTTCAACTTGTAACGCAGCGCGCGGAACGTGATCCCGAGCTTCTTCGCGGCCGCGGTCTTGTTGTAGCGAGTTTCCTGCAACGCCTTCATCAACGCCTCGCGCTCGAGATTGCTGATGTAGCTGTCGAGGCCGACCTCATTCGCCGCGTCGCCTTCGTCTTCGGCGATATCGTCGTCGCCATGCGAACCTGGATGCGTGTCGATCATGGCTGCGGCCGGGGCAAGATGCAGATCGTCCGGTGTGATGATGTTGTTCTCGCACAGGGCGACGGCGCGTTCGAGGATGTTTTCGAGTTCGCGCACGTTGCCGGGGAACTGATACTTGAGCAGAGTCGCGAGCGCTTCGGGCGTGAGCCGCGCCGGCGGCGTGCCAGCATCCTTGGCCAGACGTTCGAGCACCTTGCCGGCCAGTTTCGGAATGTCCTCGCGACGCGCACGCAGCGGCGGTACGCGCAGCTCGATCACGTTGATGCGGTAGTACAGGTCCTGGCGGAACTGGTGCAGTTCGACCAGACGTGCGAGATCCTTGTGCGTTGCCGACAGCACGCGCACGTCGATCGGTACTTCGGCGCGGCCGCCGATCTGGCGCACGGCTTTTTCCTGGATCACGCGCAGCAACTTCACCTGCATGTGCATCGGCAGTTCCGCCACTTCATCGAGGAACAGTGTGCCGCCGCTGGCGGCCTGAAACAGGCCGTCTTTGTCGGTCGCTGCGCCGGTGAAACTGCCTTTCTTGTGGCCGAAAAATTCCGATTCCATCAACTCGCCCGGAATTGCGCCGCAATTGACCGGCACGAACGGCGCGCTCGCGCGCGGGCCCTGCTCGTGGATCAGACGCGCGACGAGCTCCTTGCCGACGCCGGACTCGCCGCTGATATAGACCGGCGCCTGGCTGCGCGCGAGTTTGGCAATCGTTGCGCGCAGCAGCTGGATCGCCGAAGAGTCGCCAAGCAGGCGCGATGCGCTCGTTTCGGTCGCCGGCGCCGCCTTCTTTTCTTCGGAAAGACGCAGCGCGGTTTGCACCAGGCGGCGCAGCATTGCGATATCGACTGGCTTGCTGACAAAATCGAAAGCGCCCGCCTTGAGCGCAGTGACTGCCGCATCGACGTTGCCGTGCGCAGTGATCATCGCGACCGGCGTCTGCGGATACTGCGCGGAAATCAGCTCGATGATTTCCTGCCCGGTGCCATCGGGCAGCTTCATGTCGGTGAAGCAAAGTGCGTAGCGCGTCTCGGCCAGGCGCGCGCGCGCCTCGGCGACATTGCTCGCGGTATCGACCTGCAGATCCATGCGTCCGAGCGTGATCGCCAGTAGTTCGCGGATATCACGTTCGTCGTCGATGACGAGAGCAGCGGCTTGCGGCATGAAAAGGGGTACCGGGGGGGAACGATGACAAGATTACCAGAGTAGTCCGCGTCGCGGCCAAACCCGGCGCCCAGTCGAGCCGTTCAGGCGGGCGCGGGTGCGCGCGGCGCCACTGTGGTCGGCGACGTCGGCAAGGTGATGCGGAAGCAACTGCCGCCGCCGGCCACGGGGACATATTCGAGCGAAGCCTGGTTGGCTTCGCACATCTGGCGCGCGAGGTAGAGGCCGAGGCCCGTGCCGAACTCGTGCGTAGTGAAGAATGGTTCGAAAATCTGCGTGGCCACCTTGGTCGGGATGCCGGGTCCGCGATCGATCACTTCGAGCACCGGCTGGCCGCGTTCAGTCGAGCGCCGCACCACGACCGAAACGCGCGCCGGCTGGTTCGGCAGATGGCCGTAGCGCAGCGCGTTCTGCACCAGGTTCCACACGACCTGCTGCAATTGCGCAGGATCGGCCAAGGCCTCGATTGTCGGCACCTGCAGCATCAGCGTCAGCACGTTGGGCGTGATGTCATTGCCGGATTTGTAGTCGTCGAGGAAGCGCGTTGCCCAGTTCGCCAGGTCGAGACTCTCCGGCGCGGAGCGCTCGCGCCGAGCCAGATGCAGGATGTTCTCGACGATCTCGTTCACGCGGCTCGTATGGTTGCGGATGATTTCGACCATGCGCTGATCGGAGGCGTCGAGTTTCGATTCGCCGAGCAATTGCGCGGAGTAGCTGATCGCGGCGAGCGGATTGCGGATCGCGTGCGCGATCGATGCCGACAGACGGCCGAGCGTACTCAGCGTCAGTTGCTCGGCGCGGCGCGACACGAGCGAGGTGTCGTCGAGGAAGATCAGCACATTGCCGAGATCGTGCGCGGACATGCGCGTGAAACGCGGGATCACCTCGGGTGCGCCCTCGGCCAGCGATACCGAGGTATTGTCGATCTTCTGCGTCGAGCGCCAGTGGTAGAGGCGGCGTGACAACTCGGGCGCGAGCTTGTTGAGTTCGAGTTGCGCGTGGCTCGGATTGCCGATCAGCGCCCAGGCCGATTCGTTCCAGCGATGCACCATATTGGTCTCGTCGACCACGAGCACGCCGGTCTTCATACGGCGAATGATCAACTCGTTGATCTGCGACAGATTGAGCAGATCACTGCCGCGCCGCACCGCTAGCGCATCGCTCTCGCGGATGCGCTTGCCGATGAAGAGACAGAGGCTGGTAACCGAAAAATACGCCAGCGCGCAAATCACGACCTCGAGGAACTCGCGGTTGCCGTGATCGAGCAGATTGCTCGCGACGGCTTGCGCGAGAATCGCCGCCGATGCGAGCGTCGCGAACAGGAACGACCAGCGCCGCGGCAGCAGGAAGGCGCTGCCGCCGATATTGACCAGTAGCAGCAATGCGAGCGAGTTGTACTGGTTCTTGATCGAATACATCGCAAGCGCAATGGCGGCAATGTCGACGAACAACCCTGTGTCGACCCATTCGCGCTCACGGTGCTGGCTGCGTGTACCGATAGTCAGCGCGAACAGCGAGAACAGCATGTAGGCAATCGCGACCGAGCGGCCGAGGGTCGGGTGATCGACCTGCACCCATTCCACCGCGAGCGGGCTAAACATGAGTCCGGCGATAATCACCGCCTCGAGCACGCGAAACAGATTGAAGAAATAGACTTCGCGCCGGATCAGCCGGATCGTCGTGCTGGTCGTATTCGGGACACTGACATTGATGGCAGTTGCGGCCACGCGCGCGTTCCTGATCTGATCCCCGGGTCCGAGTATACGCAGGTCAAGGCATTTTTTACGCCAAGGCGTTGGCGAACAGGGCAGCGGTGACCCGGAAAGTATTTTTTGCGCCGCAACAGGCTTTTTTTTGCGGGGGCGATTCATCACAATACGCGCCCCGGTTGCGCTGCCATGTGCGAGGCGACCGCCACGAGATGCCCGCACCGTCGGGCCGCCCACTCCCGCAGGTGTAAGCATGAATTTTCACGAGTACCAAGCCAAGCAACTGTTCGCCCAGTACGGTATCCCGGTGCCGCCCGGCAAGATCGCCAAGACCCCCGACGAGGCGGTCGAAGCGGCCAAGGCGCTCGGCGGCGACGAGTGGGTGGTCAAGGCGCAGATCCATGCGGGTGGCCGCGGCAAGGCCGGTGGCGTGAAGCTGGTCAAGACGTTCGACGACGTCAAGGCCGCCTCGGCCAAGATGCTCGGCACGAAGATGGAAACCTACCAGTCCGGCGGTCGCGCGCTGCCAGTCAATGTCGTGCTGGTCACCGAGGCGAGCGATATCGCCAAGGAACTGTATCTGTCGATCCTCGTCGACCGTGGCTCGAAAACAGTCGCCTTCATCGCCTCGGCGCGTGGCGGCGTCGATATCGAGCAGGTCGCGCACGAAAATCCCGAGGACATCCACACGCTCGAAGTGAACTACGTGCAGGGCCTGCAGCCGTACGAATGCCGCAAGCTCGCGTTCGCGATGGGCTTGAACGCCAAGCAGGCCGGCCAGCTGACCAAGATCATGCTCGGCCTGTACAAGCTGTTCAACGAGAAGGACTTGGCGCTGGTCGAGCTCAATCCGCTCGCGATCAACAAGGCCGGCGATCTCGTTGCGCTCGACGGCAAGGTCAATTCCGACGACAACGCCGAATTCCGTCATCCGGAGCTCGCCGCGATGCGCGACGAGTCGCAGGAAGATCCGGCCGAGGCGGTCGCGGTCAAGCACAATCTCAACTACGTCACGATGGACGGCAACATCGGCTGCATGGTCAACGGCGCCGGCCTCGCGATGGCGACGATGGATGTGATCAAGCTCAATGGCGCTGAGCCGGCGAACTTCCTCGACGTCGGCGGCGGCGCAACCAAGGAGCGCGTGACCGAGGCGTTCAAACTGATCCTGTCGTCGGACAAGGTCAAGGCGATCCTCGTCAACATCTTCGGTGGCATCGTGCGTTGCGACCTGATCGCCGAGGGCATCATCGCCGCGGTCAAGGAGGTCGGCCTGACGATTCCCGTCGTCGTGCGCCTGGAAGGCACCAATGTCGAGGCCGGGCGCGAGTTGCTCGCGAACTCCGGTCTCAAGATCACGCCGGCGCTCGATCTGAACGATGCGGCAAAGAAAGCCGTTGCCGCAGTCAAAGCCTGATTCGAGGAAGTATAAAAATGAGCGTTTTGGTCAACAAGAACACCAAGGTCATCACCCAGGGCTTCACCGGCCAGCAGGGCACCTTCCACTCCGAGCAGGCGCTCGACTACGGCACCAAACTCGTCGGCGGAATCACGCCGGGCAAGGGCGGCACGCAGCATATCGGTCTTCCGGTGTTCAACACCGTGCAGGAGGCGGTCGATGAAACCGGCGCCGACGCGTCGATGATCTTCGTGCCGCCGCCGTTCGCAGCCGACGCGATTCTCGAAGCGGCCGATGCGGGCATCAAGGTGATCGTTGCGATCACCGAGGGCATTCCGGTGCTCGACATGCTGCGCGTGAAGAACACGCTGAAGGGTTATCCCGACACCGTACTGATCGGCCCGAACTGCCCCGGCATCATCACGCCGGGCGAGTGCAAGATCGGCATCATGCCGGGTCACATCCACAAGCCGGGCAAGATCGCGATCGTCTCGCGCTCGGGCACGCTGACGTATGAAGCCGTATTCCAGACCACCAACGAAGGCCTCGGCCAGAGCACGGTGATCGGCATCGGCGGCGATCCGATCAATGGGCTCAACTTCATCGACTGCCTCAAACTGTTCCAGGACGATGCGCAGACCCAAGGCATCATCATGGTCGGTGAAATCGGCGGTAGCGCCGAGGAAGAAGCGGCCGAGTTCATCGCCGAGCACGTGACCAAGCCGGTCGTGTCGTTCATCGCCGGCGCGTCCGCCCCTCCGGGCAAGCGCATGGGTCACGCCGGCGCGATCATCTCCGGCGGCAAGGGCACGGCTGCTGCGAAATTTGCGGCGCTCGAAAAGGCCGGTGTGACCACGGTCAAGTCGCCGGCGGATCTGGGCAAGGCGATTGCGGCGCGCCTGCAGAAGTAAGCCGCAAGGCGCAATGAAAATCGGGTGATAATGAAAGGCCGCGAATTTCGCGGCCTTTTGTTTTGGAGTAGAAGCGATGGCGAAGCTGCGTGTCGCCTTGGCCCAATTCGATTTCCCCGTGGGTGCGGTCGCGCGCAATGCCGAGCGCATCGCGCAGATGATCGCGCACGCGCGCGATGTGCTGCGCGCCGATCTGGTCGTGTTCCCCGAGCTTGCGCTCAGCGGCTATCCGCCCGAGGACCTGCTCGTGCGGCCGAGTTTCCTCGCCGCGTGCGAGGCCGCGCTGCAGCGCATTGCGGCGGATGTGCGCGGCATCGCCGCCGTGGTCGGCTGGCCGCAGGCAGCGGGTGCAATTGTATACAATGCCGCCAGCTTGTTGCGCGACGGGCGCGTCGAGGCGACTTACCGCAAGCGTGAGCTGCCGAATTACGCGGTATTCGACGAGCGGCGTTATTTCGAAGTCGATCCGGATGGCGGCGCTTGCGTCTTTGAAGTAGGTGGCGTGCCGGTCGGTGTTGTGATCTGCGAAGACTGCTGGTTCGCCGAGCCGATTGCAGACACGGTCAAGCAGGGCGCGCGTCTCGTCGTGGTGCCGAACGCCTCGCCGTTCGAGCGCGACAAGCATGCGCAGCGCGATGCCTTGCTCGCCACGCGCGTGCGCGAGTCGCACGCGGCACTGGCTTATCTCAACGCCGTCGGCGGGCAGGATGCGCTGGTGTTCGATGGCGCCTCGGTGCTGGCCGATGCCGACGGCCATATCCATCCGGCGGCGCGCGCGTTCGAGGATCGTTGGCTCGTCGCGGATTTCGACGCGGCGAGCGGCAAGTTCGCGCCGGTCGAATGGCCGGCCGAAACCGACGAAAGCCGCGATGCGCTGGCCTGGCGCGCGATCGTGCGAGGCACGCGCGACTATTGCGCGAAGAACGGTTTCGACAAGGTGTGGATCGGCCTCTCCGGCGGGATCGATTCGGCACTCGTGCTCGCGCTTGCGGTCGATGCACTCGGTGCGGCGAACGTCACGGGCGTGCGCCTGCCGTCGAAGCATACTTCTGCCTTGAGCAACGATCTGGCCGACGAGCAGGCGCGTGCGCTTGGCGTCAAACTCATCACCGTGCCGATCGAGGCGCCATTCAAGGGATTCCTCGAAGCTCTCGCACCGGCGTTTGCGTCGTTTGACGCGGCGCCGGCTGGCGCGGATCTGTCTGCCGAAAACCTGCAATCGCGCGCGCGCGGCGCGATCCTGATGGCGCTGTCGAACAAGTTCGGCGGCCTCGTGCTCACGACCGGCAACAAGAGCGAGTACGCGGTCGGCTACGCGACGATCTACGGCGACATGTGCGGCGCCTATGCGCCGATCAAGGATCTGTACAAGACCGAGGTCTACGCCCTCGCGAACTGGCGCAACACGGTTGCGGGCGCGCCGGTGATTCCGCAGCAGGTCATCGATCGCGCCCCGAGCGCGGAATTGCGCGAGAACCAGACCGACCAGGATTCGCTGCCGCCGTATGACGTGCTCGATGCGATCCTGTTCCGTCACGTCGACCAGGAGCAGTCGCGCGAGGAAATCGTGCGCGCTGGCTTCAGCGCCGAAGTGGTCGAACAGGTGGTGCGACTCGTGCGCATCAGTGAATGGAAGCGGCAACAGGCCGCGCCCGGTCCGAAGGTGTCGCGGCGCGCGTTCGGGCGCGAGCGCAGGTATCCGATCACTTCGGGCTGGCGCTGAAGCGCCCCCAGGTCATCATGGAACCGTGATCCGGTTTGCAGTGCTATGATGAATCCGTAGCACGTCGGCGCAGGGCGGCGATGTTAAGGTCTTGGCCTTGTGCGCACCGCACGGGCACGAGGCTCGGGCAGCCGGGTTTCGGTTGGGGCGCCTTCTAAAGGGAGAAGGTTGGGCTGTGCCTATGGATTCGATCCAGATTCCCGGTTACGAAATCCTGCGTCCGCTCGGGGCGGGCGGGATGTCGACCGTGTACCTCGCGCAGCAGCGTTCGCTCGAACGCAAGGTCGCGATCAAGGTCATGCGGCGCGTGTTCACCGCCGACGTCGATTCGGCGCAGATCGAAAAGCGCTTCCTGCTCGAAGGCCGCATGCTGGCCAAGCTGCCGCACCGGAACATCGTGGCGGTCTACGACATCGTCTCGAACGACGACATCGCCTATATTGCGATGGAATACCTCGATGGTGGCGTGCTGTCCGACCGCATGCGTAGCGGACTCTCGCTCGCCGACGCGGTCGCGGTGATCGTGCAGATCGCGAGCGCGCTCGAGTTCGCGCACAGCCGCGGCGTGGTGCACCGAGACTTGAAGCCCGCGAACATCATGTTCCGCGATACCGGCGCGCCGGTGCTGACCGACTTCGGCATCGCGCGCTCGCAGGACGGCTCGGCCATGCGCCTGACCCAGACCGGCATGCTGGTCGGCACGCCGACCTACATGAGCCCGGAGCAGATCAACGGCGTTGCCGTCGATGGGCGAGCCGATCAGTACAGCCTAGGTATACTTTTTTACGAACTGCTCACTGGCGCGCCACCGTTCCGCGCCGACACCTCGATCGCGGTGCTGATGGCGCATCTGTCGCAGCCGCTGCCGCCGTTGCCGCCGGAGTTCCATGCGTTCGAGGACGTGCTCGCGCGCATGCTCGCGAAGAACCGCGACGATCGCTACCCGAATCTGAACGAGTTCAGCGAGGATCTGAAATCGCGCCTGTTCAACAGCGACACGCTGATGCTGCGCCTGCAGGTCGATCCGAACCAGCCTTCGTCGGAACAGCTGCGTGCGCTCGGCTTTTCCACCAGCACGCCGAGTGCCGGCGGCGTGCGCGATATTTCCTCGCTGCGCACTCCGACGCCGGTACCACGCTCGCGCTTGCCGCAAGCGCAGCCACCTGCAGCGACCAGACGCACGCCTTGGCTGATCGCGGCGGGCGTCGGGGCAGCGCTGCTGCTCGGCGTGGGCGGCTGGTCGGTGTCGCGCTGGCGCAGCGAAGGGCGTGCCGAACGCGCCGAGCTGGTTTCCGCCTGGCTCGACCGCGCGGCGCAGCGCATCGAGGCGGGGCAATTCACGCAGGCCAAGGACGGCGACAGTGCCTACGATTTTCTGCAAAAGGTGCTG
This sequence comes from uncultured Rhodanobacteraceae bacterium, assembly GCA_964509025.1. Lineage (GTDB taxonomy): Bacteria > Pseudomonadota > Gammaproteobacteria > Xanthomonadales > Rhodanobacteraceae > Rudaea. The sequence continues at coordinate 9,537 of CAZDWH010000014.1, read as the reverse complement.
CAGAAGGAGCCGGCCAATCCGACTGCGCAGATTCTGCTCGACCGTATCGCTTCGCTCACGCTTGCACGCGGACAGGCGGCGTTCGTCGGCGGCAATTCGGCAGCTGCGCTCGCATTGATCGAGGAAGGTCTGCGCGTGCGCCCGCAGGATGCGGAGCTGCTCGCCTTGAAAGCGCGCATCGCCGCGCAGAGTGCATCGGCTACTGCACCCGCTGCTGTGACACCGGATGCCGCCGCGTCATCCCCCGCCGCGACGCCAGGTGCGCCGGCTCCGGCAACGGCACCCGCGGCAAGTGCAACGCCGCCTGCAACGAGCCCGGCGAATGCGACAACCTCACTGAACGCCGCTTCGGCAGTGGCGCCGGTTTCCGCGAACGCGGCAGCGCCGAAACCCGAGCCACCCGCCAACGGCGAGTTGCTGCTCAATGCATTGCCGTGGGCCAATGTGGAATCGGTACTCGACGAGCGTCAGCAGGCGGTGAAGCTGCCCGCCGACGTCAGCACGCCCTTCGTACTGCAGTTGCCTGCGGGCAAGTACACCGTCACCTTCCGTAATCCGCAATCGACGAAGCCGGTGCCGGTGGTGGTCAGCGTCGAAGCGGGCAAGCGCGCGCAGGCGGTCACGGCATTCGCCACGACCTCGGCGCAGGGGTATCTGTCGCGTGCGGGCTGGTGAAGCCAGCTTGTGGGTGTGTGCGCTTGCCGCGCTGATCGGCGCGGCAAGCGCGCTGGCATCGTTCGAAGACGACTACGCCGCCGGATTGAAGGCGCTCGATCAGGGCCGGCTCAGCGAAGCGAAGGACTACCTGCAACGCGCACTTGCGGCGCATCCGGAGCCGGCGGAGCAGGTCAACATCGGCGGCAACGAGCAGCCGTATCTGCCGCTGCACTTTCTCGGCGTGGCGGCGGCGCGCCAGGGCGATTGCGAGGGCGCGGCGAAATACTGGAACAGCGCGGCGAACAGACGCATGCTCGGCCGCTTGAACATGCTGCGCCAGCAGGAACAGAACGCGCTGGCGAATTGCAAACCCGCGGCGGTCGCGCAAGCGCCTGCTCCTGCACCCGCGCCGGTGGAGCCAGCGAAGCCCGCTCCCGCCGAGCCGGCAAAACCAGACGTGTCCAAGCCCGTCGCCGCAGACAAATCCCTCAAGCCCAGCACCGCGCCGGCCGAAAAACCCGCCGCCCCCGACGCGCTCGTGTCAGCGCTGCAGAACTATATCGCCGGACGCTACGCCGCAGCGGCGCGTGTCGAGCCCTCGGCATTGCCCGACGCGCATGCGCGCTTCCACGCCTACCTCGTCCGCGCCGCAGCGCGCTTCATGCTCGCGAATACGGGTGGCGAGGCGAGCCTGCTCGATGCCGCGCGTGCAGACGTGCGCGCCGCGCGTGCGCTCGATGCGCGCACACAGCCCGATGCGGCGACCTTCGCGCCGCGTTTTCGCGCGTTCTACGTGCAGACGCCGTAACGGCTGTCACACGCGCCGGCGCTATACTCGCCGTTACTTCGTCGCAGGAGAGTTCGATGTCCGGGTTTATCGCGTTGATCCTCATCGTGCTCGGCATCGTCGCCGTGCTCAAAACCGTACGCACCGTGCCGCAGGGGTGGGAGTGGACCAAGGAAACCTTCGGTCGCTACACCGCGACGATGGAGCCGGGCCTGCACATCCTGATCCCGATCTATCATACGGTCGGCAAGAAGATGAACATGATGGAGCAGGTGCTCGACGTGCCCTCGCAGGACGTCATCACCAAGGACAACGCGGTCGTGCGCGTCGACGGCGTCGTGTTCTACCAGGTGCTCGATGCGGCCAAGGCCGCCTACGAGGTCGCCAATCTCAATCAGGCGATCTTGAACCTCATCATGACCAATATCCGCACCGTATTGGGTTCGATGGACTTGGACGAGTCGCTGTCCAAGCGCGACGAGATCAATGCGCGCCTGCTCAAGGTCGTCGATGAGGCGACGCATCCCTGGGGCCTCAAGTGCAATCGCATCGAGATCAAGGATATCCAGCCGCCGCAAAACCTGATCGATTCGATGGCGCGGCAGATGAAAGCAGAGCGCGAAAAGCGCGCGAACATCCTCGAAGCCGAAGGCCTGCGCCAGTCGGCGATCTTGAAGGCCGAAGGCGAGAAGCAGGCCGTGATCCTCGCCGCCGAGGGCAAGCGCGAAGCCGCGTTCCGCGAGGCCGAGGCGCGCGAGCGTTCCGCGCAAGCCGAGGCGAAGGCGACCGAAATGGTGTCGCAGTCGATCCGCGCGGGCGACATCAATGCGATCAATTATTTCGTCGCGACCAAATACGTGGATGCGCTGAAGGCGATGGTCGGCGCGCCGAACCAGAAGATCATGCTGCTGCCGATGGAGGCGACCGGCGTGCTCGGCTCGCTCGCGGGAATTGCCGAACTGGCGAAGACCAGCGTCGAACAACAGCAGGCAACGAAGGCGTTACCGAAGTAACGAGGACTTGCGAAGGCTTGTCGAGACGAATCCACGGAACGCACACCATGAACTTTCTGTCGCAATACGGCTGGTGGATTCTCGCGCTGCTCTTGATCGTTGCCGAGCTCGCGACGCCGGGCTATTTCATGCTGTGGATCGGCATCGCCGCGGCGGCGGTCGGCGCGCTGCTGTGGCTCGTGCCGGGCCTGTCGTTCCTGCTGCAGACGCTGGCCTTCGTCGTGCTCGCGCTGCTCAGCTGCTGGTGCTACTGGCGCTTCGTGCGCCCGCTCGCGGAAGGGCCGAGCGACCAGCCGCTGCTTAATCGTCGCGCCGAGCAATTCATCGGCAAGCGCTATGTGCTCGACAGCGCAATCGTCAATGGCAAGGGCAAGGTGCGCGTCGGCGATTCGCCGTGGCTTGCCGAAGGCCCCGACCTGCCGGCGGGCGCGGCGGTCGAGGTCGTCGCAGTCGAAGGCACGACGCTCATGGTGCGCCGCGCGGAGTGACCCTTCCGTCGAATGGCCGCAGCGCATGATCCGATGGCGCGCCGTTTTGCGTTTGTCTGATTCAAGGGCATCTGGAGCCTGCGATGGATCAGCGTAATGTTCCCGCGATTGCTTACCGCTTGTGGAATCCGCGTGCCGCAGCGGCGTGGGGATTTCTCCTGACCCCGCTCGGCGCCTGTCTGCACGCAATCAACTGGCGCGAAATAGGCGAACCGCAGCGTGCGCGCGCCAACCTGATCTGGATGTGGAGCGTCATCGCAGCCGTGTTGGCGGCCACAGCCGCCGCCATCTTTTTGCCTGAAAACCGACTGATCGATGCGATCACCCGCGTGAGCGGCACCTTGCTCTGGCTGAGCTGGTTTTGGAGCCAGGGGCGCGTGCAGATGCAGTACGTCAAGTCGCTGGGCGAGGGCAACTACATCAAGAAGGGCTGGGCGCGACCGCTGCTTGCGTCGCTGCTCGCTCTCGGTCTGTATGTGGCTTTTGTCTTCGCATTGGCCTTTGCGCAGGTTTATGCCACGCAGCTGCGGTTTCCCGAGACGCGTGATCCGGTCGAGCTCGCCGCCTGGGTCGAGACGCGCATTCTGAAGAAGTGGCAAGAAAAACCCGTCTTGCGCGACGCGACGATCCAGAAGATCGACCTGTCGACCAAGGATCGCATCACCTATACCGGCCCGGTCGATGCAACGATCGAAGGCAAACCGGAGCGCCTTCAACTCGAACTCATCGTCGAAGGCGACAATGCCGGCTGGCATTTCGTAAAGAAAACGCCAGATCCTTCCAAGGGCCGATAGTTGCAGCGCGCGGCATCGCGCTCAGCCCGCGAGCAACTGTGCGAAGCGCGCAAACTCGGTCTGATCCATGTCCGACACGACCACTGCAAGTTGATCGCCGAGCTTGACCGGCTCGACGCGATAACCCTGTTGCGATCCGCCGCTGATCGTTGCTGCATCGTTTGATGTCAGCACGAACACGTCGATCAGATGCTGGCCGTGGCGATATACGAGCACCGGCACGCGTTGCGCGCCGACGTAGTCGAGACGTCCGCCGATGAGCGCGAAGCCCTGTTCGGCGAAATCGCGCACGAGCGGTGCCTGCGCGACTTTGCCCGCGAACCAGGGCTTCACCGTATGACGATCGCTCGACACGACGTCGACCGGCGCCGCCGCCGCGAGCGCGCGCCAGTGACTCGCATAGAGATCACGCGTGAGTTGCGCCTGTGCATCGGCCCCAGCACGCGCCGAATTCCTCCAGTCCATCGCTATGCCGCCGGCGCCGAAGGCGAGCACGCAAGCGGCGGCATAACGCAGCCAGGGCGCGGGCACGCGCCGTACGCGCGCTCGCGGCTGCAGAGTTGCCACTCGCGTGGTATTCGCGACTGCATCCGTACTGCTCATATTTACCGCGGATGCCGCAATGCGTTCGCGCAGCACTGGCGGAGCGTTGTGGCGCAGTCCGTCGTCGCGCAGTGCGCGGCGCAAGGCGTCGAGCCGTGTCAGCAGCGCACTGCATTCGGCACAGCCGTCGACATGCGCTTCGAGTTCGCGCGCATCCGCGCGCGCGAGTTCGTTGTCGAGATAGGTTTCGAGCAGCGGTTGGACGATCTTACATTCCATATTTATGTTCTCCTGCATTCGGCGCGAGTGCGCGCTGCAGCAGCGCGCGTCCGCGCGCGAGACGCGACATCACGGTGCCGATCGGCACGCCGAGCACGTCGGCAATTTCACGGTAGGACAAGTCTTCGATCTCGCGCAGCACCAGCGTCTCGCGGAACTCCGCCGGCAATGCACGCAGCTCTGTCGCGACGCGCGCCGTCTGCTGTTCGGCATAGGCGCGATCCTCGACTTCGTTCTCGCCGGTGCGCAGCGGGGTGACATTGCTCGTATCGAAGCCTTCCGGCAACGGCACCTCGCGCTTGCGTGCGGCGAGCTTGGCGAGACAGCAGTTGCGTACGATCGCGAGCCACCACGCGCGTGCGTTGCCGCCCGCATAGGTATGGGCGGAACGCACGGCGCGCAGATAGGCGTCGTGCACCGCATCGCACGCGTCTGCTTCGTTGCTCAGCAGCCAGCGGCCCAAGTTATAGGCCGCGTCGAGATGCTGCTGCGCGAGCGTGTCGATCCAACTGGCAGTGGCGGGGCTCATCGCGACGACATCGACCTCACTTTCGTACGTGCACTACGCCGGTCATGAACGGATGCAGGGTACAAAAGTAGCTGAAATCGCCCTCGCTGGCGAAGACGTGCTCGAACTTGTCGTTGGTATCGAGCGCGCTGGACTTGAGCTGCTTGTCCGCGCTCGTCACCGTGTGCGGCGTTTCGTCGAGATTGGTCCAGACGATTTTCGTGCCGGGCGCTATTGTGATTTCCTTCGGTGCGAATGCGAACTTGGTGATCTCCACGCTGAGCGGCTTGGCCGTCGTCTCCAGAGCCCGCGCTTGCGCTGCAGCCAATGCCAGGACAGACCCGGCAAGCAATACAAACAATTTCATCATCGTGACTCCGTATTCAGGCGTGTTCGAGCGGCGTATCGATCAGCGCGAGTTCGTGCTTGCCGCGTACGACCGTGAGCTGGCGCGTGCCGAGCAGCTTGCCAAGTTCACCCGCAGGTACCTTGACCGGTCCCGGCTCACCGATGCCTTCCTGGCCGGGTTGCGGCAGCGGATAGGCGAGCGACATCGCCGTGTGCAGCGCGATATTGCCCTCGACCTTCTGCAACACCTGATGGATATGTCCGTTGAGTACGGTGACCGAACCGTACGGCCGCAACAACGTGAGCGCCTGATCGGCATCGGCCGTGCCCCAGCCCCACTGCGCGTACACCGTCCACATCGGGATATGTGCGAGCACGACGATTGGCGTCGAGTGCGATACGCGCGCGAGATCCTTCTTCAGCCAGGCAAGCTGTTCGTCGCCGAGCGAAGTCATCGTGCCCATCTTGAAGTTCAGCGTATTGGTCAGGCCGATGAAATGCACGCCGCCCTGGTCGAAGCTGTACCAGCCACGACCCTTGCCGTCGTGATCGAAAAACTTGAGATAGCCGGTCAAGCCGTCGTCGATCGTGTCGTGCTCGCCCGGCACCGTGTGCAGCGGATAGCGCAGTTCGCTCAACACCTCCTTGGCCAGGCCGAACTCCTCGGCCTTGGACAGATGCGTCACGTCGCCGGTGTGCACGACGAGCGCGGGCGCCTGCGGCAGGGAGTTGATCTCGGCGATCGCGCGGCGCACGCCACCGAGAATGTCGGGATTGGCCGGCTTGTTGAAGCCGACGTGCGTATCGCTGATCTGTACGAAAGTGAAGGCGCCGGTCTTCGACATCTTGGTGGTGTCGCCCGCGGCGAACGAGCGCGGGACGCCGCCGGCGACGCTCCAGACGACTGCGGCGCCGGTCCAGGCGGCGAGACAGCCAAGCGCCTGGCGGCGGCCGGGTTGGTGATCATCATGGGAATGGGACATGGCGTGCTCCTTCGGTTGGGTTCCGCAAGCCAGATCGCCGAAGGGCAGGTTTTATTCCCGCCGCCTGTTCCGGCCATGCGATAATTGGAGTTATCGCTGACAAGCTGCGCTTGCAGCGATAACTCCCGGCGTTCGAGCGGCTGCGCCGTTTAACGCCGGGTCGAGTCACGGCTGACTGGATTGCGTGGATGACAAACAAGACGATTTTGAACGACAGCCATCGCGCGCTTGGCGCGAAGATGGTCGACTTCGGCGGCTGGGACATGCCGCTCAACTATGGTTCGCAGCTCGAGGAGCACCACGTCGTGCGCCGCGACGCCGGCATGTTCGACGTGTCGCACATGACCGTGGTCGATCTGCACGGCGCCAAGACGCGCGCGTTCCTGCGTTACCTGCTCGCCAACAGCATCGACAAGCTCAAGGCGCCGGGCAAGGCGCTGTACTCGTGCATGCTCAACGAGCAGGGCGGCGTGATCGACGACCTGATCGTCTACTTTCTCACCGAGGATTTCTTCCGCGTGGTGGTCAATGCGTCGACGCGCGAGAAGGATCTCGCGTGGATCGAAAAGCAGGCCAAGGCGTTCGACGTGAAGGTGACCGAACGCGCCGATCTGTCGATGATCGCGGTACAGGGTCCGAATGCGCGTGCCAAGGTGCAGTCGCTGCTGAGCGACGCGACGCGAGCCGCCGCGGCGAAGATCGGCAAGTTCGTCGCGACCGAGGGAGACGATTTGTTCATCGCACGCACCGGCTACACCGGTGAGGACGGCTACGAAATCATCGTGCCCGAAGCGCAGGCAGTGTCGCTGTGGGCGCGGCTGCAGGATGCCGGCGTCGCGCCGGCCGGGCTCGGCGCGCGCGACACGCTGCGCCTCGAAGCCGGCATGAATCTGTACGGGCAGGATATGGATGAGACAGTCACGCCGTGGGAGGCGGGGCTTGCCTGGACCATCTCGCTCGAACCCGGCCGCGCCTTCATTGGTCGCGATGCGCTGGAAAAGCAGAAGGCCACAGGTGTTCCGCGCGTTCTCGTCGGACTGGTGATGGATGAGAAGGGCGTGCTGCGCCACGGCCAGCGCGTCGTCACGACGCAGGGCGACGGCGAGATCCTTTCCGGCACCTTCTCGCCGACGCTCGGCAAGGCAATCGCGTTCGCGCGCGTGCCCGCGGGCGCGGGAGACGGCGTGCAAGTCGACATCCGCGGCAAGCTCGTGCCGGTGCGCGTGGTGAAGTATCCCTTCGTACGAGATGGAAAACCCTGCGTCGAATAATTGCGGCGGGCGCGCTTGCTTGCGTCCGCCGCTCAGCGTGTAAAATCATTTTGCATCCGTTGAACCGCCCCTTCCAGGATCTGTAGCTATGAACGAAATTCCCGGCGATCTGAAATTCATGAAGTCCCACGAGTGGGCG
>CAZDWH010000014.1:0-1627 GCA_964509025.1 uncultured Rhodanobacteraceae bacterium | reverse complement strand
AGCTATGAACGAAATTCCCGGCGATCTGAAATTCATGAAGTCCCACGAGTGGGCGCGCGTCGAAGACAACGGCACGGTCACGGTCGGCATCTCCGATCATGCGCAGGGCCTGCTCGGCGATCTCGTCTACGTCGAGTTGCCGAGCGTCGGCGACGAGGTCAAGGCCGGCACCGCCTGCGCCGTGGTCGAGTCGGTCAAGGCAGCATCGGACGTGTATGCGCCGGTGTCGGGCGAGATCGTCGCGGTCAACGCCGCGCTCGCCGACAAGCCCGAAACGATCAATGAGGACGCTTACGGCGAAGGCTGGATCTTCGTGGTGAAGCCGTCGAATCTCGCCGAGGAATCCGAGGAGCTGCTCGATCCGGATGCCTACGCTGCGGCGATCGAAGCCGAAGAGCATTGAGTCATGTAACCGCGGGTGCAATGCCCGCGGTTTGATTTACCGGCGCTCGCCGCCGCTCGTGCGCGGCGAGCGAGCTTCAGGTACGCACGGCGTCACGCGCGACCGCGCAGCGAGAAAACACGCGAGCAGCGACGACTTCATCAGTGTTTTTTCTCGCGCGACGATTCGACTTTCCGTTTCGTTCGCGTCGCGCGCGAAAATTTTCGCGCCGGAAATTTTTCGCAATTTCGCGCAATTCGGGTGCAAAACGCCTCGCGAGCGCCGTTCTTCGAAAAAAAATTTTCAGGCGAAAATCCGGTCGTTCAGACGCCGTTGCGCGCGGCAAATCGATGCGCGTTGCGTCGAGTGATGTTGAGTGCGCAATCTACATTGTGCATTTGATGAAAAATATACAAAGATAGAATGGCGCATGATGAATTCGTGATGGATTGGCTGAAACCCGCGTCAAATGTGGGTTTTTGTGCGGCCATGCGCCGCGCGCGAGGCCGTCGGTCAAGTCGTGACGCGAAATTACGCAAAAACGTATAGACGTCTAGATTTCCAATCCGTCGTGATGCGACGCGCTTGCGCGCCGCCGCGGAGCGGGCGCCACCGGTTCGATCCGGCACAGTTTGCCGCCCGAGACGTAGCACAAACCTGTTGACAGCTAAATATTCCCGGAATAATTTTTGCGCCGTCGTTACACCTGTGCAATGGAATCCATGACGGCGGCGAAGTTTGTAGCTCCCTACATCGAACACGGCAGCAAGGCAGTGGCCGTAAAGAAAGTGACGGTATCGATACCGCTTCACGTACTCAAACTTCTCTCTGACGAACGTACACGCCGCCAGGTGAACAATCTTCGGCACGCGACGAACAGCGACTTGCTGTGCGAAGCGTTCCTGCATGCTTTTACTGGGCAACAACTACCAACTGACGAGGAGCTAAGACGCGATATGGCTACGAAGAAAGCTGCAAAGAAACCCGCTAAGAAAGCTGTCAAGAAGGTCGCCAAGGCTAAGGTTGCCAAGAAGACCGCCAAGAAGACTGCGAAGAAGAAATAAGCAACACGCAATCTCCACAGCAATTCCTTTCAACCGCAATACTGACCGGGACCTTCGGGTCTCAAGTTCACCGGATGCGGAGTTGGCATCCGGTTACCAAGAGCAACATATAAGTCGTTCTACCCCGTTTACCTCTCCTCGCGACTGCCCAGCGCGAGGAGAGGCTCTAAACGGAATCTTC
>CAZDWH010000013.1:8669-30524 GCA_964509025.1 uncultured Rhodanobacteraceae bacterium | reverse complement strand
CTGCGCGGCGTCGAGTCCTCGGGCATGTTGTGCTCGGCTAAGGAACTCGGCATCGATGCCGACGCTTCCGGCTTGCTCGAACTGCCGGCCGACGCGCCGGTCGGCAAACCGCTGGCCGACTATCTCGGCCTGCCCGATTGCACGATCGATCTTGGCCTGACGCCGAATCGTGCGGACTGTCTCTCGCTGCACGGCGTCGCCAACGATGTCGCCGCGGCGTTCGGCGTTGCGCACAAGCTGCCTGCGCTCGCACCGATCGATGCGGCGATTGCACGCACGATCGAGATCAAACTCGAAGCGCCAGCCGACTGCCCCCGCTTCTGTGGCCGCTACATCGAAGGTATCGATCCGAGCGCGAAAGCACCGTTGTGGCTGACCGAACGCCTGCGCCGCTGCGGCCTGCGTTCGATCAGTCTGCTCGTCGACGTGACCAACTATGTGATGATTGAGCTCGGTCAGCCATTGCACGCGTTCGATGCTGCAACGCTTGCCGGACCGATCGGCGTACGCTTCGCGCGCGCGGGCGAGAAGCTCAAACTGCTCGACGAGCGCGAAATTGATTTAGGCGAAAATTTCCTCATCGTCACCGATGCTGATAAGGCGGTGTCGCTGGGCGGCATCATGGGCGGTTTCGACACGCGCGTCACCGCGACGACCCGCGATGTGTTTCTGGAAGCTGCGCATTGGCGCCCGAGCGTCATCGCTGGACGCGCGCGCAGCCTTGGCATGCACACCGACGCGGCGCATCGCTTCGAGCGCGGCGTCGACCCCGAGCTGCCGCGTCGCGCGCTCGAACGCGCGACACAACTGATCGTCGAATTCGGCGGCGGCAAACCCGGCGCGATCATCGAAGCCGTGTCGCCGGCGCATCTGCCCAAGCGCGAACCGATCGCGCTGCGCCGCGCACGCATCGCGCGCGTGCTCGGCATCGACGTGCCCGATGCCGAAGTCGAGCGCATCCTCGCTGCGCTCAATCTCAAGGTCGATAAAACCGCGGACGGTTGGCGCGCCACGCCGCCGTCGGCGCGTTTCGATCTCGCGCTCGAAGTCGATCTGATCGAGGAAGTCGCACGCATCCACGGTTATGAGCGCATCCCGACGCACGCGCCGCGCGGCGAGCTCGACGTGCCGGCGCTGGCGGAAGATCGCGTCGACGTCGCAAGCCTGCGTACGCAATTTGCCGCGCGTGACTATTTCGAGGCGATCACCTATGCCTTCGTGCATGGCGATGCGCTGCGCACTTGGCAGCTCGATGCCGGATCGATCGCGCTCGCCAATCCGCTTTCGGCGGATCTCGGCGTGATGCGCACGAGCCTGTTGCCCGGTCTCGTCTCGGCTTTGCAGGCGAACCGCAATCGCCAGCAGGAACGTGTGCGCCTGTTCGAAATCGGCAAAGTGTTTCACATGGCGGCAAAGCAGGGCGATGCGCCGCTAGAAACGCTGCGTATCGCCGGCGTCGCCTGCGGCCGCGCTGCGGAACTGCAGTGGGGCGTCGACAAGCGCGCCATCGATTTCCATGACGTGAAGGGCGATATCGAATCGCTGTTCGCGTTGACCGCGACGGCGGGCGAGTTCCGCTTCGAGCCGGCACAGACTGCATGGCTGCACCCGGGCCGTTCGGCGCAAGTACGGCGCGACAATGCGGTCGTCGGCCATGTCGGCGCGTTGCACCCGAGCCTCGCCAAGGCGCTGGATCTCGACGCCGATGTCTACGTGTTCGAGTTCGATATTGCCCTGCTGGCGGCCCGCGCGGTGCCGCGCAGCCAGCCGATCGCCCGCTTCCCGTCGGTGCGTCGCGATCTGTCGTTTGAGTTGCCGGAAAATGTGAACTACATCACAGTAGATGCGGCTGTCAAAGCGGCGGTCGGACCGGTCTTACGCGAAATCTTCGTGTTCGACCGCTATGCGGGTCACAGTTTAGGGGCCGGGGTAAAAAGTCTCGCCATCGGCTTGATTTTACAGGATGATTACCGCACTCTTACTGATGGCGACGCAGATGCCAGCGTAGCCTTGGCGGTTGCGGCTCTGGAGCAGCATTGCCAAGCAAGACTTAGGGGGTAAGGATGGCACTGACCAAGGCTGAAATGGCCGAGCGTCTGTTCATGGACGTCGGTCTCAACAAGCGCGAGGCGAAGGAATTCGTCGACGCGTTCTTCGACGTCGTGCGCGAAGCACTCGAGCGCGGCGATCAGGTCAAGCTGTCCGGCTTCGGCAATTTCGATCTGCGCGAAAAGAATCAGCGCCCCGGGCGCAACCCAAAAACCGGCGAGGAAATCCCGATTTCCGCGCGCCGCGTGGTAACGTTCCGTCCCGGCCAGAAACTGAAGATTCGAGTCGAGTCGTATGCTGGATCAAGGCAGCAATAACGAACTACCGGTCATCCCGGCCAAACGCTACTTCACCATCGGTGAGGTGAGCGAGCTCTGCGGCGTCAAGCCGCATGTGTTGCGCTATTGGGAGCAGGAGTTCTCGAATCTCAAGCCGGTCAAGCGCCGCGGCAATCGCCGTTACTACCAGCGCCACGACGTGCTGATGATCCGGCAGATCCGTGCGCTGCTCTACGATCAGGGCTTCACGATCACCGGCGCGCGCCAACGCCTCGAGGGCCAGCAGGCGCGCATGGAGACCAGCATCTCCAACCAGATCGTGCGCCAGGTTCGTATGGAGCTCGAGGAGCTGCTGCAGATCCTGCGCCACTGAAGTTGCTGATAGCGGATCCCTCGTACATTCACTTCGTAATGAGGTGGCGATGCTCAGGGTAAAAGTAGCAGCCGCATCGGTTTTGTTGGTGGCGCTTGTGTCATTGGCAGGCTGCGTCGGCGCAATCAATCAAAAAGAAGCCGAAATACACTACGCAGCCGCGCATCGTTTCGATCTCGAGGGGGACTACTTGTCCGCGCGAGATCAATACTTGAAAGCCCTTGTAGACGCCAAGCTTGTTGGCGCAAGCGCTGCCACAATCTCGATGCTGATGTACAACTATGGCCGAACGGCGGGCTACACGTGCCAGTTCGAAGCGGCAGAAAAATATCTGACCGAATCTCTTGATCTCGAAAGAACCGTTAGCGGTCCGCAGAGTGGCATAACGTCGATGCGGATTTTTGAGCTGGCCCGGTATTATTTCGATCGGGGCGAATACGCGAAGTCGGCAAGCTTCTACGCGCAGGGAATCCCAGTGCTCGAGAAAACGGATTTCGTCGGCAAAGACCCCATTGCCGTTGCCAATATGTTGGACGAATACGCGACCGCTGCGGCGAAGATAAATGCGCCGTCGGCCTCAGATTTGAGTCACAAGGCGCTGCTACTACGCCAACAAAACCCTGGCAAGCAAGCGAGTTTCGCTCCGGTGCGGTATCAATGCCGTAAGCAGTAAGCGATCACATCTGGGGCGGTTAGCAGCAACTATTCTGCTACAATCTGCGGTTCTTACGGTCGGGGCGTAGCGCAGCCTGGTAGCGCATCTGCCTGGGGGGCAGGGGGTCGTGGGTTCGAATCCCGCCGCCCCGACCAAATGAAAAGACGGGCCCTTGCGGCCCGTTTTCATTTGGGTGGTGGTGTGGACGAGAACCGTCGAGCCGCGCAGCGGCGAGCCGGTTCGAGCGCGCAGCCATGGATGGCGGAGCCAACATCGCGCGCGTAGCGCGCGATGGCCCGCAGGGCGAGCGCCGGGAAGGCGCGAGTCATCCCGCCGCCCCGACCAATCGCGAAAAACGAATGAAAAGCCCGCTGCGATGCGGGCTTTTTGCTTTTCAGGAGGCTGCCGCCTTGTTGCTTCTGAGCTGAAAACAACTCAGGGCTTCAAGAAAAAGCGGATTGCCGCCGCGACCAAACCGAGCGCGACGACGCTTGCGGTCCAGATCGCCACCATCCAGGCGAGGCGTTTCCACAACGGGCCCGCATTCTGCCGCGTTTCAATGGTATCCATGCACGCCGGCCTTGCCGCGGAACACCCAATAGGCCCAGCCGGTATAGATCAGGATGATCGGGATGATTGCCGCAGAGCCGACGAGCATGAACAACTGACTCGAGTAAGGTGCAGCCGCATCCCAGATCGTCACCGTGCGCGGCACGATGTAGGGAAAGATGCTGATGCCGAGCCCCACTGCACCGAGCAGGAACAAGGTCAGCGACATGAGGAAGGGCAGCAGTTCGGCGTTACGCTTGAGGCTCCAGAAGAACGTCGCGGCGCAAATCGTGACGAGCAGCGGAACCTGCGCGGTGAGCAGCACGCCCGGCATGTCGAACCAGCGGCGCCAGTAGTCGTAGGCGAGGAACGGAGTCGCGGCACTGACCGCGCCGAGCGTGACGAGTGTAGCGAGCCCGAGCCAGAATGCGAGCCGACGCGCGCGACTCTGGCTCGTGCCTTCGGTTTTCCAGATCAACCAGGTCGCGCCGAGTAGCGCGTAACCGATCACGACGCCGACACCGGTCAGGAGACTGAAAGGCGTCAGCCAGTCGAGCCAACCTCCGGCATACGCTTCGTTCTCGACGCGGATGCCCTGCAGGATGGCGCCGAGCGTGATGCCTTGCGCCAGTGCGGCGACGATCGAGCCGATGGAGAACGCCATGTCCCAGAATGGCCGGTGTGCCGAATCGCGCCAGCGGAATTCGAACGCGACGCCGCGAAACACGAGGCCGAGCAGCATCGCGATCATCAACGGATACGTCGCAGTAAGGATGATGCCGTAGGCGAGCGGAAACGCCGCAAACAGGCCGCCGCCGCCGAGCACGAGCCAGGTCTCGTTGCCGTCCCAGACCGGTGCGATCGAATTCATCGCCTGGTCGCGTTCCTCGCCGACGGCAAAACTCGGGAACAGGATGCCGATGCCGAGATCGAATCCATCCATCACGACATAGGCGAAGATCGCGAAGCCGATGATCGCGAACCAGACGATGGTGAGATCAATGTGCATCGCGCTCACCCCCCGGCATGGCTGTGTCGACGCCAGCGGCCGGGGTGATGCCCGCGGCGCGCTGCGGAATGTGGGCGGGCTCGGCCTCGCCGGGTTCGGGCGCTTTGGACATCAGGCGCAGCAGATAGTAGATGCCGAGTCCGAACGCAATGAAGTAGACCGCGATGAACGCGAGCAGTGAGGCGGCGACTGCGGGCGCGGCGAGCGGCGAATGCGATTCCGCAGTGCGCAGCAGGCCGTACACCGTGAATGGCTGACGCCCGACTTCGGTCGTGATCCATCCGGCGATCACCGCGATGAAACCCGATGGCCCCATCGCGATCGCTGCGCGGTGCAGCCACGACCATTCGTAAAGTTTCTTGCGCGCGCGCGCGAGCAGGCTCCACATTCCCAGGCCAAGCATTGCGAGTCCGAGCGCGACCATGATGCGGAACGACCAGAAGACCAGCGCCGGCGGCCACTGATCGCGCGGAAAATCCTTGAGTCCTGGCAGCGGCGCATGCAGATCGTGCTTGAGGATCAACGAGCCGAGATGCGGCAGCGCGATTTCGTAGTCGACGCGAGCTTCCGCGTTGTTCGGAATGCCGAACAGGATCAACGGCGCGCCATCGGGGCTCGCTTCGTAGTCGCCTTCCATCGCGAGCACTTTCGCGGGTTGATGCTCGAGCGTGTTGAGGCCGTGCGCGTCGCCGGCGAGGATCTGCATCGGCGCGACAATCGCCGCCATCCACATCGCCATCGAAAACATCTTGCGCGCGCCGGGGTTGGCGCGGTCCCGGAGCAGGTGCCAGGCGCCGACGGCGCCGACCATCAGCGCGGTCGTGAGATAGGCCGCGATCACAGTGTGCACGAGGCGATACGGAAAGCTCGGCGTGAAAATGATCGGCCACCACGATCCCGCCGGAACGAACTGGCCTTTCGCGTTGATCGCGTAGCCCGCCGGCGTCTGCATCCAGCTGTTGACCGCGATGATCCACGTCGCCGAGATCAGCGTGCCGAGCGCGACCATGCAGGTCGCGAAAAAGTGCAGGCGCCTGCCGACCTTGCTGATGCCGAACAGCATCACGCCGAGAAAGCCTGCTTCGAGGAAGAACGCGGTGAGCACTTCATAGGCCATCAGCGGCCCGACGATCGGCCCCGCCTTGGTCGAGAACACCGACCAGTTCGTGCCGAATTGATACGACATCACGAGGCCCGACACGACGCCCATGCCGAACACGACGGCAAAAATCTTGAGCCAGTAGCGGAAGAGATTCGCGTAGACGCCGTTGCCGGTCTTCAACCACAACCCCTCGAGCACCATCAGATAGCTCGCGAGGCCGATCGAGAACGCCGGAAAAATGAAATGGAACGAGATCGTGAACGCAAACTGCGCTCGCGCCAGAAGTACCGGGTCGAATCCGTCGAACATGGCCTACTTCTTCGCCGCCTCGCCCGGAGCCGCCGGCGCGCCGACATTGTCGAAGAATGTCGTGGACGGAACGAAGAACAGGGTCCCGGTTACCGCGCGGCTGAAATCGAGCAGGCGGTCGTAGTTGCCCGGCGGGTTGCCGACGAACATGTTGTCGAGCATCTTCTCGGTCGTCGCCGGCGACCTGGCGTAGCCGATGAAATACGTGCCGAATTCGCCCTGCTTGATATCGCCGAACGGCATGTTGTCGCGCAGGATCTCCTGCTTTACGCCATTTTCCTCGACGATATTCGTGAGCACATTGTGCGCATAGGACGCCTTTTCCTCGTCCTTCTGTTCGATGTCGGACAGCTTGTGTCGGCCAATCATTTTTTCCTGCGCCTCGACGGGCACAGCGTTCCACTTCGCGAGGTCGTGCAGGTACTTTTGCACGATGACATAGCTGCCGCCGGCGAAGGCCGCGTCTTCCTCGCCGATCAGCGTGGCCGCGACTGCATCGTCGCCCTCGGGATTTTCCGTGCCGTCGACGAAACCGAGCAGATCGCGATCGTCGAAATACTTGAAACCGTGCACTTCGTCGATAATCGACGCCGCATCGCCGAGTCGCACCATGATCTGCGACGCGAGCTCGAAGCACATGTCCATGCGAGAGGCGCGGATGTGCAACAAGATGTCGCCAGGCGTCGAGACCGCGTGATGCACGCCACGAATTTCACGGAAAGGATGCAGGTGCTTGGGCCTCGGCGCGCCGAACAGGCGATCCCACGCGCTCGAACCCAAGCCCATAATGCAGGACAATTCGGCGTTGCGATCGCGAAAACCAACGGCGCGCACGAAAGATGACAGATCGCGGCAGAAATCGCGCACAGCGTCGTGGCTCTTTTCGTCGTCCTTCATCAGCACCACGAGAAACATCGCGGCGCGAGTGAGACCCGAGGAAACCGGTTGGCTTTGAATGGACGACACATTCGCTCCTTGTTGGCCGGTCCGGACGCCGTGGCCGAGCGATATGTTACCGGCTGCCGAACCACTTTGTGGCGTTACTTGTCGGCGAACGCGATCTGCTGCTGCTGGAACGCATTGTGCAATGCGCGCAGCAGGTCGCTGCGCGTGGCATCCGCGGCCGCTTCGCGCACCCAGACCTGGATGTTGAGCACGACGTTCGCGGTGCCGACACCGGTGACCGCCAGCTCCAGCGGCGGCTTGGCGGCAACGCGCGCATCGCCTGTCAGCGTTGCGCTCGCGGTCTGCAGCGCGCGACTCAACTCAGTGCCCTGACCGAGACTCAGCGATAGTGTCAGACGCTGCGCATCGCAGCGCGAATAGTTGATGATCGGTGCGCCCACCACCGAGCCGTTCATCAGCGTGATGAGGCTATCGTCGGCACCACGCAACTGCGTTTGGAAAATATAGCCGCCCTCGACGACACCCTGCTGACCCGCAAGGCTCACGCGATCGCCGATGCGGAACGGTCGCAGCAGCATGAGAATCAGTCCCGCGGCGACGTGGCTGAGCGAATCCTTGAGTGACAACGCGACGGCCAACCCCATGGTGCCGAGCACAGTCAGCAGTGAGGTGATCGGGAATCCCGCGAGCTCCAGACCGGTGACGACGATGAACGCGATCAGCAGCGCGTAGGTCGTGTTGCGCAGGAATTGCGTAGCCGTCGCATCGACATGCGCCTCGAGGAGCAGGCGGTGCTCGGCCTTGACCACGGCTTTGGCGATGCGCCAGCCGAGGAGCAGCAGCAACAGCGCGATCGCCATCTTGAGCAGGAAGGCGAGAACCGGCTGGTCCATGATGTGTTGCAGCGTTGCGCCGAAGTCCTGCATGGCGACGTTCTAGCACACGCCTTCGACGCCGGGCAAATACACAACCGCTCTCGCGATCGGACAAATCCGCTCAGACGAAACCGAGATTCTTCGTCGAGAAATTCGCGAGATTCGGATGCAGCAGCGCGATATCGCTCGACGACAGTCCGAACCAGTTCGCCAGCGTGGCCGAATACTGGTCGACCGAAGTGGTCGGAATGATCTGGCCATAGCCGGCGTCGTCGAGATTGCTGTCCGACAGCGCAAGGCTCGGCATCGCCGCGGTGCCCGTGCCATTTCGGTTATCGCCGTAGAACTTGCCGCCCGCGACCGCGCCGCCGAGCACGAAGTGGTGGCCGCCCCAGCCGTGATCGGTGCCGTTCGCATTGGCCGAGAGCGTGCGGCCGAAGTCCGAGGCGGTGAACAGCGTCGCCTTGTTCTGCAGGCCGACGCTTTGCAGCGCGCGATAGAAGCCGCTCATCGACTTCGACAGCAGCGGCAGCACAGTCTGCAGCTGCGCCGTCTCGTCGCTGTGGGTGTCGAAGCCGCTGGCGCTGACGAAAAACACCTGCCGCTTCATGCCGTTGAAGCCGGCGATGTTATTGCTTGCGGCCCAGATCAGTTTGGCCACGGTTTTGAGCTGCGTGTCGAGATCGTAGCCGCTGGGATTCGGAAAATACGTGGCGAAGTCGGGTACGCCGCTCGTGCTGAGCCCCTTGTTGATCAGGTCGGCAGTCGCACGCGCATGGTTCATCGTCGCGGCGAAAGTGCGCTCGAGCGCGTTCGCCTGCGTGCCGGAGGCGTGCAGCGCGCTGAATGCCGCGCCGATCTTGTTGCCGTCGTCCCAGGGAAAATCCAGCACCGGTGCGCTGTCGGCGTTCATGATGTAGCCGTTGACGTTCTGTCCGCGCAGGAACACGTCTTCGCCGGTGAGCGAGGTAAGGATCGGGATGCCCGACGGATTCGCCGCCGCGAGCAGATCGCAGATGCGTCCGCCCCAGCCCGTCACCGGCGTGTTGCTCGGCGGGCACGACTGCCAATACGCCTCCTGATCGGCGTGCGAGAACAGCTGCGGCGGCAGCGCCGCGGAGTTGTCCGTATACTTTTGCTTGCTGGTCGGACCGACCAGCGTGCCGACGTTCGCGACGAGTGCCAGCGGACTCTGCGCCTGATTGAACAGCGCGGCGAGTTCCGGCATGCCCGGATGCAGTCCGTAGCTGCCGCCATCGCCGGGCGAACCCGCGCCGCTCGCAGGCGCATTGAGCTTGATCAGCTGATTCTGCGCCACGGCCACCGAGGAGCGCACGGCCTTGTACTGCGCATAGTGCGCGTCGTCGAGCGGGATGATGTTGTTGAAACTGTCGTTGCCGCCGTAGAGGAATACGCAGACCAGCGCCTTGTAGTCGCTGAAGCTGTAACTCGCCGTTGCCGCTTGCGCGAGCTGCAGCTGGCCCAGAGCGGAGTAGACGCTTGCGCCACCGAGGGCGGCGCTGATCGTGTCGCGCAGGAAACGGCGGCGATCGTAGTGCATGGCTTTGTTCATCTTGGCGATCTACTTCTGGATGGCGTATTCGGGCGAGGTAAGGATCAAGTACAGCGCGCGCTTCACACGCTCAACGCGCCAATCCTTGCCGTTGTCGGCCCAGGTCGAATCGATCTGGTTGAGATAGCTGAGCAGGACGCCGCGCATGTAGGACGACATCTGTCCGGACATGAACAGCAGGTTGTAGGCGTCGACCAGGCGGTCGGCCGGGTCGCCCGGGCCGCCGTTGGCGCTGCCCGCGAGCGCGACGTCGCGCGCGTGATTGATTACTACGTCGCCGTACTGATCGTTCGCTTCGCAAATATCGCTAGTGTCGTAGTACATCGCGTGTGTGCCGATCGCGCCCGTGACGGTCACGATGGCCGCGTCAGTGGTGATCTGAAACTCGGGTCCGAGCAGGCTGCGCTGCGCCATTTCGCCCGGCGGCGTGAACGCGGGTTTGAAGAAGTTGAACACCGAATTCGCCCGCAGCGCGGCCTGGCCCCAGTCGTAATCGGGATTGAAGGTCGAACTCCAGCCGGCGTAGCGATACGGCTGATTCTGATAGTGATACGTATGCAGCGAGCCGTCGTCCCACTTCACTGTGAAATCCGTGCCGCAGTAGTGGCGCGCGCCCATCACGCGCCAGAAGTGGGTCAGGCGCAGCAGCGGTTCGCGCAGCTTGCCGTAGGAATCGCCGCGCGCGCCTGACGCCGAACGCGCCTCGGGATCGAGCAGGATCGCGATGATCGTGGCTTTCAGGTCGCCGCGCACTCCCGCGCCGTTGTTGTTGAACACGCTCGCCACGCGCTGCACATAGGCCGGGCTCGGATTGCTCGTGACCAAGCGCTGGATCAGCTGCCTGCCGATGAACGGCCCGACATTCGGGTGATTGAAGATATTGTCGAGCGCGAATTTCAGGTCGGATGCCGGCGTGCCGCCCGCGCCGAGCAGGCCGCCGTTCGCCGCACCGGGATATTGCAGCAGTTGTTTGCTGACGAGGTCGTCCGGTGCGTGCGTGCCGTTGTCGTGGAAGTCGGCGAACGCGGCCATCGGCTGGCGCATGTTCAGATCGGTGGTCCAGTCGTAGTCGCAATCGACGTAGTTGTCGGCTTTGCAATCGGACCAGTTCCAGCCGGTAAACACGTGCGCGAATGCCTTGATTTGATCCTGGCCATAAGTCGCGACCGGCTTGCCCGCGACCAGCACTTCGCTGCCATCGGGATTGAGCTGGGTCAGGCCGACGCTGAACAGCTGATTGATCTCGCGCGCGTAGTTCTCGTCGGGATGGACGTTTTGTTTTGTGTCTGCGCGCTGATTGCCGCGCATATTGAGAAAGTTGCCCATCGC
This sequence comes from uncultured Rhodanobacteraceae bacterium, assembly GCA_964509025.1. Classification (GTDB taxonomy): domain Bacteria; phylum Pseudomonadota; class Gammaproteobacteria; order Xanthomonadales; family Rhodanobacteraceae; genus Rudaea. The sequence goes on along the minus strand of CAZDWH010000013.1, from coordinate 19,517 downwards.
AGGCGACAGCGTCACGTCCTCGAGCAGTTGGCGGTAATTGCCGAATGCCTCGTTGATGAGGATGTCGTAGTACGTCGCCATGCCCGCGGGCGAATCGGACAGCACGCCGTTCTTGTCCGATACGACGAAGATTTCCGACAGCGCAAACGCGACGCGCTGGCGCAGTTGATCCTTGTGCACGATCACGTTGTTGCCGGGATCTGCTCCGCCGAGCGCGCCGAGAAACCACGCCTCCTGCCGGTCGTAGGACTCGCCCGGTTCGCCGAGCGTCTTGGTGACCCAGTTGAAATAATCCATCTCGCGCGTGATCGGCGTGCGCGCGGGATCGACCTGCTCGGCGATCCATACGGCATAGCCGCTCGCCTTGACCTGCGCGATATCGGACATGGTCGCGCCGAACGTCGTCTGGGCGAGAAAGCGCGCAGCATCGCTATCGCTGACCGCTTGCGACTGGCCGAAGAACGGCAGCGGCGGATACTTCTGCCGCACATGCGGCTGTTCGTTGGGAATGTGCTGCGCCGACGCGGAACCGGCGAAGGCGATGAGAAAGGCGGCGAGGCCGGGGCGTAAGCGCGGCTGCGCGAGGCCAAGGAACGCAAGCATGCGGATCCCTCTCGGCTCTTGCATTCCCCCTGCAGCGCCCGGATTGTGACTGGTTTCACGCGTTGCGGTCTAGCGCGAAGTGTGACGCAGTCGGCAGTCGACGCGATGTATCCGCGTGCGAAACGTTTGCGGAATTGCTGCGAGCTCACCGCTGAGCTTGGCTGCACTTTCGTTCTTGCTATCGGTCAGGACAAAGAACGCATCAAAAACCACGCCGGAACCACGAGGTAATAAAGTACGCGGCCGATCAGCGTCAGCGCTTTCCTTATTCCACTCGTACTCTGCGGGTGAAGCGCCATGGCGAGCAGGGTTCCCGTCTCGATCGACGCGCGCAGCACCGCGGCGTAAATCAGCAAGTCGATGGCCCAGGTGGCCCACCAGATCGCCAGCGTGGAAAGATACGCGGCCAAACCAAACGCGTAGTACTCGCCGAAGGTGCCGCCGTAAGCGATGTGCTGATGCAAGCGGAACGCGGGCAATGCGATCAGCAGAGGGAACGCGATGAATTTCAGTAGCGGATGATCAAACCAACGATGCGTCGAGGCCGCTCGTGCATCGGCGTAGCCGATCGCTCGTGATCGCAATGCCTGCGCGAATCCGGATGGTGCGCCCGCTTGCAGCAAGGCGCGAATCATCGTGGCCGGATCGTCCATCGCGATGCCGTGTGACCAGCGCCGGCCCGACGCCAGGCGCAGCCACATGCCGCAGTTGGGCAGCGGCATCGTCCATGGTTCGACCGCCGCGATGTCGGCGATACGAATCTCGATGCTGCGATCGCGCTGCTCGAGCACGAGCACTTCACTCTCGAGGTGCGCGCGCGCAAGCCCGGCGCGCACGATGGCCCATGCCGCAAGTTCGGGCGCGAGAACCAGTGCCGCGAACAGACGCATCAGCGCGAGTGGATTGTTCTGCACGCTGTCGCCAGCGAACAGCATTGCGCCCAACCATATCAGGCTGGTGCGGGCCAGGCCATGCAGCGCAGCACCTGCGCCGCGCCAGAAAGGCGAGAGCAGGCTGACATCCATCTCGGTAGCTGCCGCTGACAGCGGGGCCGTTGTGCCTTGCACGCGCCATATCCGGCGCACCAGGGAGACGCCAGCCGACAGCAGCAGAAATGCGAGGCCGGCGCGACCGACCCAGTCGCCCCACGCGCGCATCAGGCTGAATCGCGGCGCCTGCGGTCGCACTTCACCGACGAGAAATTCCTGTTCGTTCATCTGCGTACGCGCGACGATCTCGCCGCTCGGGTCGATCACCGCGCTCAAGCCATTCGTCGTGACGCGCAGCTGCGGCAGTCGCGTTTCGATGCTGCGGAATGCGGCGACGGCGAGATGCAGCCGCGCTCCGAGCGGATCCGCGCTGAACCAAGAATCGTTGGAGAGACCGAGCAGGATCTGCGCGCCGAGGCGCGCGGCGTCAATGGCCAAGGCGGGATCGACGTCGTCACGGCAGATGAGCGTCTGCACGGGAATTTCGCGGCCATCCGCGAGCCGCAACGGAAACACGCGTGCGCCATCGCCGGGCTGCCATGTGCCGGTCCACGGCAACCAGCGGCGCAACGAGGGTCCGTCGAGCCAGGGCGGCACGCGTTCGGTCAGCGGGAACAGATCGGTCTTGCGATAGAAACCGAGCGTGCTCCCGTCGCGCTCCACGAAGGCAGCGGCGTTGTATTCGCCGTTCGCGTCGCTGTCGTAGGTACCGAACACCAAAGGCACGCCGCTGGTGCGGACGAAATCGAGAATTTCCCGGTCCAGCGCCGCGCCGTCGTCGCTCTTGGGATGCGCGAACGTGGTCGGATAGACGGTTTCCGACCACAGCAGCGCATCCACCTGCTGCTTCTGCAGCGCGTCGCGCGACAGGGCGTAGTGCGTGTCGAGCACATGTCGCACGACCGCGTACGTGCCGCTTTCGCGACGCAGGCGCTCGTAATCCACGATGCCCGATTGCGCCATCCCGATGCGCACGGGCTTTTCGGCAGCGTCGGTTGTCGCGAGCAGCTGTAAGCGCACACTCCCATAGAGCACCATCAGGATCACGATCGACGACGCGACGATCAGCGGCGTGCGCAGCGCAGCAGTGCTGGCGCGCCGGCTGATCGCCGCAGCGAGGCATTCGTTGGCGACGATCAACAGGAAGGTGATGCCGGCCGCGCCGCCCACATCGGCAATCTGGCGCAGCACGCGAGACGGATACAGGCCGTGCCCGAGCGTATCGCCGAGCAGTTTGGGCACTAGCAATTCGGTGGCGACCCATGCGGCCGCGCCGGTAAGCGCACTGAGCGTCGCAGACGGTCGGTGTCTGGCGAGATAGCGAACGACCGCAAAAACGATGAACTGCGGTTGCAGTACCGGCGCGGCGACGAGCAACGCGGCGATGCCGAGGATCGGACTCAATCCGACATACTCGGCAAACGCGCTGCCGAACCAGGCGAACACGCCCGCGACAAACGCGATGCACATCGCCCAACCGCGCCAAGTCGCACCCGCGAGCGTCTTCGCGTCATCGAGTACGCACAGCCACGGCACGAGCGCGGCGAAACCCAGCACAAAACCGATATCGCTGCGCGCGTAGACGGCCAGCAGCACGGCACTCGCGGAGATGCCGACCAGCGCACGCCAGCCGGTGCGGATGCGGCCGGGCACGCCTTATGAATCCTTGCGCGCGGGCAGGGCGATGAGGCGAATCGGCAGACCCGGTGGGGCGAGTTCCGGCGGTACGACACGATTCGCGGGAATTTCGATGCGGCGACCGGACGCGTCGAAGAAGTTGAAATCGGGCGAGAACATCAGGATCGCTTCGACGCGCTGGCCGTCGTCGGTCGCCTGGAAGTGCCGCACATAGCCTGCGGGCAGGGCAAAGTCTTCCGGCACTGCGATGCCGACCAGCAGCGGTTTGGTTCCGGGTGGCGGGAACGCGGCAATGCCGCTGTGGACGCCAGCCTCATGCAGGCGCTCGATGACTTCTGTGGCGGTGGGCACAGGCTGGCCGGGCTGGATGTAGTGGGCGAGATCGGTCGGGTCGTAAGGCTCGTCGGCAGGTCTGGCCGTGATGGGCGGATGCGACTCAGGCATGGCGGTCTTTGCGGTGTGAGATTCGTGCGTGAACGATTGCGTCACGCTGCGAGGCACGGGCAGTGCCGGTTCAGTCGCGGCAGCGCCGGGATCCCGCGCGGCCGAGCCGCGTGGATACTGCAGCACCAGATAGCCGATGCTGCATCCGACCAACGCGAGCGCCAGCGTTTTGTACAAGATGGCCGCATGCGAATGGCCGTCGCGCTTGGTGATGCGCACGACATCGCCACCCGGAGTGGATGGCGATGCCTGCTTGCGATCGGAAACGTCCATCGACGCATCCTCGAACTGCGTTTACGGACTCGCCGGATTGGATACCGATATGTTCCAACCCATGCGCTCGTGCCCGTACTGGTTCCAGATCGGATTCTTGCCGCCGCTGAACGAGGTGTAGCGTGGTGCACCCGAACTCGTCGTGCCGCCGAAGATGCCGGCTGTGACCGTGCTGCCGCTGTAGGTCGGATGCGTATCGTCAGACTGGATATAGTCGTAGCTGGTCGAGGCCGAGACGAAATGCGTGTTCGCGTCGCGCAGCGTCGACTTCAGCGTCGAGGTGATGCGCGTGACATAGCTCGACTCGCTCTCGCCGGCGACATAGCGTAGCGCGTCGGAATCAATCAGGCCGTCGCCATTGCTGTCGTAGTCCGCGCCCATGTATTGCGCGAAATTGTCGGCGCATTTGAATCCCTTCTGCCGCGCGTATTCGCACATCCAGTAGTTCATCCGCGCCAGCGCAGGCAGGAACGTGTCGCGCATGTTGACGGTCGCGTGCGTGGTCGAGTCGGTGCACGAGCTCTGCACATTGTCCGCGGCATAGCCGGGATAGTGCAGGTTGGAGATGATCTTCAGCTTGGTGCCCGCGTAGGCATTGGCGTTGATGAAATCCATCGCCGCGGCGACATAGGTCTTGCAGTTGCTCTCGGCGTTGCTGAGCACGCTGTAGTCGCAGGTGCCAGTCTGGCCCTTGAAGCTCGAACGCGCCTGCAGGCCGTCGTTGCCGCACATCTCGAAGGTGACGACGCGCGTCGACGCATCCTGCATATAGGATTTTTCGGCGACGATCTTGTTGTTGTAGACATCCGACGCGATCGCGCCCGACTTGGTGCGACGCACGCTGGTGATGTCGGCATTCCACAACGCCGACAGATACTCGGCATCGACGGTCGGCGCCGAATACAGCGCGGCGCTGACGATCGAGCCGTTGTAGCCCGCATAGATCGAATCGCCATACGCGACGATGCGGTAGCGTGCGCTCGTACCCGAACGATCGATCGTCCAGGACACGTTTTGATTGAGCGTATTGGCGATGGCGCCGGCGCTCAAGTCCAGCATCGCAAGTGTCGGAAACAAGGTGCAAACCGTCTTGCAGAATCGCTTACTCATGATCCGCTTCCTCTGTAGTTAGTAGAGATTGCAGCGAGAACGAGAACAGCAAACTTCTGACAGTGGTGCCGCCGTGAAGGCGTCTTGGCAACGCGGGGCTCCCCGCCCCGAGGCGGACCATACGCTAGCGTGTAGTCCAGGGTTGGTCAACCCGGAGTAGCCGCGGAAAGGGCGCTACCTGTTTGAAACGCAAGGCTTTTGTCGCGACGCATCACGTTCGTGACCCGCGGAGTGGGTCGAGTGATACAGGGTTTGGTGTGCGTGCGCAGCACGGCTGCGCGGCGGCCGCGCGATGGCGCAGATAGCGCTGCGCGCGCTCAGTACAAAACGCGCGTGCGCAGGGTACCGGGAATCGCCGCGAGCGCGTCGCGCAGTTTGGTCGCGTCGGCCGCGGTGGTCGACACATCGATCACGACATAGCCGACTTTCGCATCGGTCTGCAGATACTGCGCATCGATGTTGATGTTGTCGCGCGAGAAGATGTCGTTGATGCGCGAAAGCACGCCCGGCACATTGCGATGAATATGCAGCAGGCGCTGGCTCTTCGGATGCTCGGGCAGCGAGACTTCGGGGAAGTTCACCGCGCTCAAGGTCGATCCGTTGTCGCTGTAGCGCACGAGCTTGGCCGCGACTTCGATGCCGATATTGTCCTGCGCTTCGAGCGTCGAACCGCCGACGTGCGGCGTCAGGATCACATTGTCCATGCCGATCAGCGGGCTCACAAATGGATCGTCGTTGCCTTTCGGTTCGACCGGGAACACGTCGATCGCCGCGCCGCCGATCTGTCCCGACTTCAGCGCTGCGGCGAGTGCATCGATTTCGACCACGGTGCCGCGTGCGGCATTGATCAGCATCGCGCCGGGTTTCATCTTCGCGAGTTGCGCCGCGCCGATCATCCATTTCGTCGCGGGCGTTTCCGGCACGTGCAGCGTCACGATATCGGCGCGCGCGAGCAGATCGTCGAGACCATGCGCCGCGCGCGCATTGCCGAGCGCGAGCTTGGTTTCGATATCGTGATACAGCACCTGCATGCCAAGTCCCTCGGCAAGCACACCGACCTGCGTGCCGATATGGCCGTAACCAATGACGCCTAAAGTCTTGCCGCGCACCTCGACGCTGCCCGCAGCCGATTTCGACCAGCCGCCGCGATGGCATTGCGCGCTCTTCTGCGGAATCCCGCGCGCGAGCATGATGGCTTCCGCTATCACCAGTTCGGCCACGCTGCGTGTATTCGAGTACGGCGCATTGAACACCGGAATGCCGAGCGTCTCGGCGGTTTCCGTATCGACCTGGTTGGTGCCGATACAGAAGCAGCCGACCGCGATCAGGCGCTTCGCCTGCGCAAACACGTCGGCGGAGAGATGCGTGCGTGAGCGAATGCCGACGATGTGCGCCTCGGCAATGCGTTTTTTCAGCTCGTCTTCCGGCAGCGACTTGGCGTGGAAGTCGATATTGCTGTAGCCGGCGGCCTTGAACGTCTCCACCGCCGTCGGGCTGACGCCTTCGAGCAGCAAGATCTTGATGTCCTGTTTGGGGAAGGAGGTCGAGGCCATGGCATATCGCAGACAGGCGAGAGGGCTTGCACTATGCCAGAATTTTCGGCGAAATGTTGCAATGCGCCATGTGACGGTTTCGATAGGATTGCTTTACATTACTAACGAGACGCGTCAGTATTATGCATGGCGATCAAATCCTTTCGCAGCGCCGATACGCGCAGCCTGTTCGACGGCATTCGGGTCAAACGTTTCGTCAACATCGAAACGGTGGCGATACGCAAATTGGCGATGCTGAATCGCGTCGGTAGATTGGATGACTTGCGCGTTCAGCCGGGAAACCGGCTCGAAGCGCTCAAAGGCAATCGCTCCGGACAGCACAGTATTCGCATAAACGATCAATTTCGCGTGTGCTTTCGCTGGACTGACGACGGCGCTTACGACGTCGAGATTGTCGACTATCACTGAGGATGAATCCGATGCGCAAAATACCTTACCCACATCCCGGCGAGATCCTGCTCGAGGAGTTCCTCAAGCCGATGGGCATCACGCAATATCGCCTCGCGAAGGAGATCGGCGTGCCGCAGCGCCGGATCGGCGAAATCGTGAATGGCATGCGTGCGATCACAGTTGACAGCGGCCTGCGTCTGTCGCGCTTCTTCAACATGTCCGAAGGCTTCTGGACCGGCCTGCAGATGGATTACGACGCGGCGCAGGCGAAGGACGCGCTGGCCAAGACGCTGGCGAAAATCAAACCCTGGAGCGCGCCGCACAACACGCGTCCGAAAGCTGCGTGAGTGCCATTGCCGAACTTATCCGCGCCGTTCCCGCGTTGCGCCTGCTGACTGCGGCCGCCGATCTCGAACATTACGGCCGCGACTGGACCCGCCGCTGGACGCCGGCGCCGTGCGCGATCGCCCTGCCCGCGAGCATCGAGGAGGTGCAGGCGATCGCGCGCTGGGCCAGTGCCAACAAAATCGCGCTCGTACCCTCCGGCGGACGCACGGGCTTGTCGGGTGGCGCGGTCGCGGCGAATGGCGAACTCGTGATCAGCTTCGAGCGCATGAATCGCGTACTCGATTTCAATGCGGTCGATCGCACGCTGACCGTGCAGCCGGGCATCGCGCTCGAGGCCGTGCATAAGTCTGCGCAGGAACACGGCCTGATTTATCCGGTCGATTTCGGTGCGCGCGGCTCCTGCTCGATCGGCGGCAATATCGCGACGAATGCGGGCGGCATCCGCGTGATCCGCTACGGCAATACGCGCGAGTGGATAGCGGGATTGAAGCTCGTTACCGCGAGCGGCGAACTGCTCGATCTCAATCGCGGCCTGATCAAGAACTCCTCAGGCTACGATCTGCGCCAGCTCGTGATCGGCGCCGAAGGCACGCTCGGCTTCGTCGTCGAAGCGACGCTGCGGCTGACCGACCCGCCGCCGCCATCGCAGGTGATGCTGTTCGCCGTACCCGCACTCGATGCGCTGATGCGCGTGTTCGACGAGTGCCGCAAGCGGCTCACGTTGAGCGCGTTCGAGTTCTTCACCGACCGCGCGCTGCATCATGTCGTGGCGAATGGCGCGCAGAATCCGTTCGCGGAAGTCTCGCCTTACTACGTCGTGACCGAGTTTGACGCGGCGACCGAGGATGAGCAGCAAGCGGCGCTCGCGGTGTTCGAACAATGCTTGAACGAAGGCTGGGTCAGCGACGGGGTGTTGAGCCAGAGCGAAGCGCAGGCCGCCGCGCTTTGGCGCCTGCGCGACACGATCACCGAAAGCCTCGCGCCGCATCGCCCGTACAAGAACGACATCTCGATGCGCATCGCGGTCGTGCCGGAATTCCTCGCCGAGATGCAGGCGCTGCTCGCGCGCGAATATCCGCAATTCGAGGTTGTCTGGTTCGGCCATATCGGCGACGGCAACCTGCACATCAATGTGCTCAAGCCCGCTGAACTCGCTGACGCCGACTTCATCGCGCAATGCGAACGCGTGACCAAACTGCTCGCCGAGATGCTGCGTAAACACGGCGGCAGCATCTCGGCCGAGCACGGCATTGGCCTCGTAAAGAAGGCCTACCTCGCGAGCACACGCAGCGCAGCCGAGATCGCGTTGATGCGCGGCGTGCGCGCGGTGTTCGATCCGCTCGGTATCATGAACCCGGGCAAATTATTTGATTGACGTAGGAGTCGAGATGTCTGATCGCCGCACGCTATACCCCGAAATCGAACCCTATGACAGCGGTTTTCTGCAGGCGTCGCCGCTGCACCGCATGTACTACGAACAGTGCGGCAATCCCAAGGGCAAGCCGGTCGTGTTCGTGCACGGCGGGCCGGGCGCCGGCTGCAACGCGAAGTCGCGGCGCTTCTTCGATCCGAAGCATTACCGCATCGTGCTGTTCGATCAGCGCGGCTGCGGGCGCTCAACGCCGCACGCGGAACTGACCGACAACACGACCTGGCATCTCGTCGCCGACATGGAGGCGCTGCGCACGCATCTCGGCATCGATCGCTGGCAGGTGTTTGGCGGATCGTGGGGCTCGACGCTGTCGCTCGCGTATGCGCAGACGCATCCCGCGCGCGTGAGCGAACTCGTGCTGCGCGGCATCTTCATGCTGCGGCGCTGGGAGCTCGAGTGGTTCTATCAGAAGGGCGCCGACGCGATTTATCCCGATGCGTGGGAAACCTATGTCGCGGCGATCCCGCCGGTCGAACGCGGCGATCTGATGGGCGCCTACTATCGTCGCCTCACCAGTCCGGACAAGGCGGTGCAGCTTGCCGCGGCCAAGGCCTGGTCGGTGTGGGAAGGCAGCACGAGCTATCTCGCGCAGAGCGAGGACTACATCGCCTCGACTGGCGCCGACGATTTCGCGCTGCAATTCGCGCGCATCGAATGCCACTACTTCGTGCACGGCGGCTTCTTCGAGCGCGACGACCAGCTACTGCATCATGCGCACAAGTTGAAAAATATACCGGCTGTGATAGTACAAGGCCGCTACGACGTCGTTTGCCCGATGCGCAGCGCCTGGGATCTGCATCGCGCCTGGCCCGAAGCCGATTTCCGCATCGTTGGCGATGCGGGGCACTCGGCGTTCGAGGCGGGGATTACGAACGAGCTGATCGGTGCGACGGATCGGTTTCGTTAATGCGAAAATTTGTGGGACCTAGTTGGCGGGCAAGCTCATTACCATTTCATGTGCAGCACTCCTTGCAACCACTAGCATCTGTTCGCGCATTACATCTGGCTTGGTGTAGATGTCGCTCCATGTGGCCGTAGCGCGATCACCATTCATTGACGTGTCTACGGTCTGCTTGATCCACACCACCTTTCCGCCGGCACGCGTCATTGTGGCCTTAGCGCCAAAGGCGGCGCGATAGTCGTGCGAAAACATATTCGCGGTATAGCCAATGCCGTACAGGACAATTTCCAGATGGACGACTGCGTCGGCATCAGCGGCAGAGCTTGCGGAAGCGAACAGTTGACGTTTGTTTAGCTCATCTTTGAACGAGTCGAATAGCATAGCGTCGACATGGATGTCATTTTTCTCGAGATAGGCTTGAGTTCCCTTCGGGCCGCCACCTGAAGCGCTGCCAGCAATCGCTCCGCCTGCGGCGCCACCGATCGCTCCGCCGAGCCCCATAGTCCAGCCTTGCTCTCTCGTTAGTACGAAAGGTTCGGGTGGAAGCTTCACACTCTCATCAACGTAGACGGAATGGATAGCGGCGTGGTCTTCGCTGCGCAAATTTTGCGACGTGACGCAGCCATATTGTGTGGCCGCGATGAGAATGAGTATTCCTGTTTTGAGCGAGCGAACGAGCATATCTTCCTCTGAGTAGTTGCTGTGCATGCGGAGCGCAATATAAAAAACCGGGCGCAAAGGCCCGGTTTTTTTACTTTAATCAAGCTTCGATCAATGCGCCGGCGCAGCGGTCGCGTTGTCGCTCTTGAGGCAGCTCGACATAAAGTTTTTGCGCTCGTCGCCCTTGAGCGTCTTCGCCTTCGGATCGGCATTGCAGGCTTTCATCTTTTCCTGCTGCGTCATCGGCTTGGCCGGGGCGGCCGTGGTGTCTTCGCCCTTGAGGCAGGCGCTCATGAAGGCCTTGCGTTCGTCGCCCTTGAGCGTTTTCGCTTTGGGGTCGGCGTTGCAGGTTTTCATGCGTTCCTGTTGCGGCGTCAGCGTCTTTTCGGCGGCGAACGCGGAACTGGCGCAGAGCACAGCGCCGAGGGTCAAAGCGAGCAGGGCGGACTTCATAGCGACTCCGTAGTGGCATGGCCGGCGGATTGCCGGGATGCGACCAGTCTACGC
>CAZDWH010000013.1:0-8569 GCA_964509025.1 uncultured Rhodanobacteraceae bacterium | reverse complement strand
GAGTTGGTGCCGCCGTGGATCACGCTGACGCCGCGCTCGCGCAGCCATTCCTCGGTGCTGTTGGCGCCGTAGCACTTGAACGAAGGCGCGAGTTCGCACGAGAACAGCAGGCCGGTGCCCTGCACCTTGGTGATGAACTCGGGCAATTCCTTCTGCAGCTTTTGCAGCTTCTGCACGAATTCCGCGCCGCGCGCGCGGATGTTCGCGCGCAGTTCCGGCGTAATCGCACCGAGCACCGCGCAGGCGGCGTCGAGCGCGCGCGGGTTGGTGGTCATCGTGTTGCCGTAAATTCCCTTTTTATACAATGCGGCAGTCTGCGCGGTGACCGCGAGCACCGACAGCGGATACTGGCCCGCGCTAAGCGCCTTCGAGTAGGTCTCCATGTCGGGCGCAGCGAGCTTCTCGAAACCTGGATAGTCGACGATCGACAGCACGCCGTGCGCGCGCAGGCCGGCCTGGATCGAGTCGACCATGAACAGCGAACCGTGCGCGCGCGTGAGTTCGCGCGCGGCGGCGTAGAACTCCGGCGTGACCGAGCGGCCCGGATCGCCTTCGCCCATCACCGGCTCGAGCAGCATCGCCTCGATAAACCAGCCGTTCTTGTGCGCATCGGCGAACACCTGGCGCAGCTGGTCGATGTTGTACGGTTCGACCGTGAGCAGGCTCTTCTCGTCGCGGAAGCTCGCGAGATGCTGCTGGTAGGCCTTGCGCGAGGAATCGGAATAGACCGCCGGCTTCTCGGTGCGGCCATGGAATGCGCCTTTGACCGCTACGCGCTTGATCGTGCGTCCGGCGTAGCGTGCGCCCGGCTCGGTCTGCAGCTTGGCGTTGACGTCGGCGAGGCGCAGCGCGAGCGTCACGCTTTCCGAACCGGAATTGAGGCAGAGGAAGTTCGTGTAGGGCGAGCCTCCACGCGTATGCCCAAGCTCGCTCTTGAGCGCGCGCGTGAAGCGCAGCTGCGACAGGTTCGGCGTCATGATGTTCGCCATCACCTGATGCCCGGCGAGCGCGTCGATCACCGCCTGTGGCGCATGGCCGAGGCCGAGCATGCCGTAGCCGCCGACGTCGTACACGACCGCGCCCTTGAGCGTGACCACCCACGGCCCGCGCGCAGCGAGCGCGACATAGGGGTTGATCGCATCGCCGTCGTAGAAATTGACGAAGTCGGCCTGCACGCGCGCGAGCTGCGCGGCTTCGTCAAGCTTGAGCAAATCGGAAAATTCGTCGGCGAGATTGCGGAACAGCGCATGCGCCTCGTCGATCGCAGCGACCAGGTTCGCGTCGTGCTGCGCGAAACGTTCGATCGTCGTATCGGACAATCCTTGCGTGCGCGCTTTGCCACCGCAGCTGCGCAGTTCATTGAGTTTGGCGATCGGCGACATGGTGAACTCCCTCGATTATGACAACGCAAACGGCGCCGGCAGGCGCGGCGCCAAGGTATTAGTGGTACGGAATTACTGATTGTGGCGCCTAGGGTAGCGTCGATATTTGGTATCGCGAAGCGCCGATTGCTTTCAGTTTTTATGGAGCCACTTGATCCACTCGCTCTCTCAGAGAAGATCGTTCGGGGGAGAGGGCTTCGCACGGGCTGACACTCGTCATGTCGAAGTCGTGATGGCCGCGACTGCCCGTTGCGGCAGCGAATCGCGAGACTTCCCACACCATAGACCGGAGGCGCAAATGCAAGGGCAGGGCGAAGTGATTGCGAAACTCGATGCGGCGAGCAAGCGCTACGGCGCGGTGCTCGCGCTCGACCGGGTCGACCTCGAGGTGCGCCGTGGCGAAGTGCTCGCCTTGCTTGGACCGAACGGCGCCGGCAAAACCAGCGCGATTTCATTGCTGCTCGGCCTGCTCCAGGCCGACACAGGCAGCGCGACACTTTTCGACATGGCGCCGAAGAAGCTGTCCGCGCGCCGGCGCATCGGCGCGATGCTGCAGACTACCGGCGTGCCGGAGACGCTGACGATAGGTGAGCTGATCGCGCTGTTCCGCAGCTATTACGCGCGACCGCGCAGCGTTGCCGACATCGTCGCGCTCGCCGGCGTCGAGCAGTTGCTCGACCGCCGTTACGCCAAACTGTCGGGCGGGCAGCAGCGCCGTGCGCAGTTCGCGCTGGCGCTGTGCGGGCATGCGGAAATCCTGTTCCTCGATGAGCCAACCACCGGACTCGACATCGATGCGCGCGAGACGATGTGGCGCACGATCCGCCGGCTCGTCGCCGAAGGCTGCGCGATCGTGCTGACCACGCATTATCTCGAAGAAGCCGAAGCGCTGGCCGATCGCGTCGCCGTGCTCGCGCGCGGACGCATCGTGGCCGAGGGCAGCGTCGCGCAGATCCGTGCGCGCGTGGCACAGCGGCGCATTCGCTGCGTGTCGAAACTTGCGTCCGAGGCGGTCGCGGGCTGGCCCGAGGTGCGCAGCGTCGCGCGCGCGGGCGAGCATCTGGAAATCGTCACCGATGCGGCCGAGGCCGTCGTGCGCCAGCTGCTGTTCGAGGACAGCGAGCTGGCCGAACTCGAAGTGCGCCGTGCGGGCCTCGCCGAGGCCTTTGTCGAGATCACCAATGAAGCCGCCAAGGAGGCTGCGTGATGAATACGATTGCTTTGCCCAGCAACGCGCCGACTGCCGCCGAATACGCAATCGGCCAGACTCTTGCCGCATACGCGCTCGAAGCGAAGACTGAATTCCTGCGCGTGCTGCGCACGCCCTCGTTCGCGATTCCCTCGCTGCTGTTTCCGCCGATGTTCTATCTGCTGTTCGCGCTGCTTCTCAACCACGGCAGTGCCGGCGCGGCGCACTATCTGTTCGCGACCTATAGCGTGTTCGGCGTCATGGCGCCGGGCCTGTTCGGTTTCGGCGTCAGCGTCGCGATCGAGCGCGAACGCGGCTGGCTCGCGTTGAAGCGCGTTGCGCCGATGCCTGCCGGTGCGTATCTCGCATCGAAGATGATCATGGCCGCGGCTTTCGCGTTGATCATCTATCTGATGCTCGCGGCGATGGCTTTCGGCCTCGGCGGCATCCGCCTCGACTTCACGCAGTGGCTGCTGCTCGGCACGATCACGACGCTGGGCGTGCTGCCGTTCTGCGCGCTCGGACTCGTCATCGGCAGTCGCGTCGGTGCGTCTGCCGCGCCCGCGGTCATCAACTTCATCTATCTGCCGATGGCCTTCCTGTCCGGCCTGTGGATGCCGCTGACCATGCTGCCGTCTTTCATCGCGCAAATTGCGGTGCTGTGGCCGCCGTATCATCTGGCCCAGCTCGCGCTGGCCTCGATCGGGCTCGGCTACGTCGGAACGGTGAGCGGCCATCTGCTTTTTCTCGCCGCGTTCGCCGCGGTCTGTTTCGCCATTGCGCGGCGATGGCTGGCGCGCGCGGCGTGACCCGCCGTTTCTGAACGCGCGCCGGATCGACTATCCTGCCTTATTCAGCGAAACTTCCCGCCATGCTCTTCGCCCTGTTCCAGCCCGCACAGAATTCGATCGTCAACGACACCTGGATGACGAGCAGCCGCGTGCGCTGGTATCCGGTGTTGATGCTGGTGTGGTCGATCTGGATTTTCGTCACGCCGATCATGGAAGGGGGGTGGCCGTACTGGATGTGGCCGACCTTCACGAGCTACGCAATCTTCCTCGTGCTGTTCTACCAGGTCTACTACGGCGATCGCCGTTGGGTGCTGGCCTGCTCGCTTGGCATCGCTGCACTGGCTTTCCTGGTCACCCCGGTCAATGCCGGCGCGCAGGGGTATCTGATCTACGCCTGCGGTTTCGTCGCGTTCACCGGGCGCGCACGCACGACGATGCGTACCATGCTCGTACTCACTGCACTGTACGCGATCGAATGGCTGTGGCTCGATTACTACAAGATCTATCTCGTTTGTGCAGTAATCGTCTCGCTGGCGGTCGGCCTGATGAACGTCGCGTATGTGCGCCGGCGCGAAATGGAAGCCGAGGTGCGCCTGAGTCACGACGAAGTGCGCCGTCTCGCCGCGCTCGCCGAGCGTGAACGCATCGGCCGCGATCTGCACGATCTGCTCGGCCATACGCTGTCTCTGATCACGCTCAAGTCCGAGCTCGCGAACAAGCTGTTCGACCGCGACGCCAGCGCGGCCAAGCGCGAGATGGCCGATGTCGAACGCGTCGCACGTGATGCGCTGGCGCAGGTGCGGCGCGCGGTGACGGGTATCCGCGCGGCCGGATTTGCCGCGGAGCTCGCTTCGGCGAAATTGCTGCTCGAATCCAACGGCGTGCAGTTCTACTACGAGATCGGCGATTCATCGCTGCCGCTCGAACTCGAAACTGCGCTCGCGATGACCGTGCGCGAGGCCGCGACGAATATCCAGCGGCATGCGCAAGCCACGGAGGCGCGCGTTATGCTCGGCCGCGACGGCGACAATATGCGCCTGCATATCGAAGACAACGGCCGCGGCGGCGTGATCGTGCCGGGCAATGGCCTCACCGGCATGCGCGAGCGCCTGACCGCGGTCGGCGCCGTCGTGCGCATCGAATCGCAGCGCGGTCGCGGTACGCAACTCACCGTGATCGCCGCGCAGCCGCGACAGTCGGAAACGCCCGCAACTGTGGTGCCGGTCTTGCCGACGGTGCAGGCGACATCATGATTCGCGTTCTGTTGGCCGAAGACCAGGCGATGGTGCGCGGTGCGCTATCGGCGCTGCTCAATCTCGAATCCGACATCGAAGTGATCGGCAGCGCGACCGATGGCGAAGATGCGTGGACACGCATCCAGCGCGCGTCGGCTGATGGAGTACCTGACGTCGTTGTCACGGATATCGAAATGCCGCGACTCACCGGTCTCGAACTCGCGCAGCGCATTCGCGAGCGCGATATCGCGAGCAAGGTCATCATCCTGACGACGTTTGCGCGACCCGGATTTTTGCGCCGTGCGCTCGATGCCGGCGTCGGGGGTTATCTGCTCAAGGATGCGCCGGCGGAACAACTTGCCGAGGCGATCCGCAAGGTGCACCGCGGCGGCCGCGCGATCGATCCGCAGCTCGCGCTGGAGGCCTGGAGCGAGGCCGATCCGCTCAACGATCGCGAGCGCCAGGTGCTGCGTCTCGCCGGCGAGGGTCAGTCCGCCGGCGATATCGCCGAGCAGCTGCATCTGTCGCAAGGCACGGTGCGCAACTATCTTTCCGAGGCGATCGGCAAGCTCGGCGTGGCGAATCGGATCGAGGCGTATCGGCTGGCGCGGCAGAAGGGTTGGCTCTGATTTCGGTTCGTCGACCACGACCGCGTACAATTGCGCGGTGAGAAAATCCGACTTCCATTTCGATTTGCCGCGCGAGCTGATCGCGCAGATGCCGTTGCCCGAACGCTCGGCCAGCCGCCTGCTTGTGGTCGATGCCGCGGCGCGTGCGTTCGACGATCGCCGTTTCACCGAGCTGCCGCAGTTTCTGCGCGCGGGCGACTTGCTCGTGTTCAACGATACGCGCGTGCTGCAGGCGCGATTGTTCGGACACAAGGAAACGGGTGGCGCGGTCGAAATCCTGATCGAGCGCGTGCTCGGCACGCACGAGGCGCTGGCGCAGATCGGCGTGAGCAAGAAGCCGCGCGAGGGCAGCAAGATCCTGCTGGCGGATGGCACGCCGATCACCGTGCTCGGGCGCGAAGGGGAATTCTATACTTTGCGCTTCGAGTCGCGTGAACCGCTGGAGAAACTGCTCGCGCGTCTCGGCCGCATGCCGCTGCCGCCGTATATCGCGCGCGACGCCGACAGCGCCGACGATGCGCGCTATCAGACCGTTTACGCGCGCGCGCCCGGTGCGGTAGCCGCGCCGACCGCGGGCCTGCATTTCGACGAGGCGCTGCTCGACAAATTGCGTGAACAAGGCATCGATTTCGGCTATGTCACCCTGCATGTCGGCGCGGGCACGTTCCAGCCGGTGCGTGCGGACCAGCTCGACCAGCATGTGATGCACCGCGAGTGGCTCAATGTCGGTGCCGAACTGGTCGAAAAAATCCGTCGCGCTCGCGCGCGCGGCGGGCGCGTGATCGCGGTCGGCACCACGGTCGTGCGTGCGCTCGAATCGAGCCTGCGCGACGGCGAGGTGCAGCCATTCGCCGGCGAGACACAGATCTTCATCTTCCCCGGCTACAGGATCACCAGCATCGACGCGCTGATCACCAATTTCCATCTACCCGAGTCGACCCTGCTGATGCTCGTGTCGGCGTATGCCGGGCGCGAGCTGATCTTGCATGCGTATCACCACGCGGTTGCAAAGCACTATCGGTTCTTCTCGTACGGTGATGCGATGCTGATTCTGCCGCAGGGTGTGCAGTGAGCGCGATGCGATTTGAGCTGATCGAAAACGACGGCGCTGCGCGCCGCGGTCGTCTGACGTTTCCGCGCGGCACGATCGAAACGCCGGCCTTCATGCCGGTCGGCACCTACGGCTCGGTCAAGGGCATGACGCCGGCGTCGATCCGTGAGATCGGCGCGCAGATCATTCTCGGCAATACGTTTCATCTGTTCCTGCGACCGGGGCTCGACGTGATCGAGCGTTTCGGCGGATTGCACAAGTTCATCGGCTGGGACAAACCCATCCTTACCGACTCCGGCGGGTTTCAGGTGTTCTCGCTCGCCGAGCGGCGCAAAATCAGCGAGGAGGGCGTGCGCTTCGCCTCGCCGGTCGACGGTTCGCAGGTGTTTCTGTCGCCGGAAGAATCGAGGCGCATCCAGAAACCGCGCGATTCCGAGATCGCGTTGATCTTTGCAGAATGACAGCAGTACCCCGCGAGGGAAAAGCAGGCGCGCGATTCGATGCAGTTGAGCTTGCGCTGGGCCGAGCGCTCGCGCCGCGCGTTCGATGATTTGCACAATCCCAATTCCTTGTTCGGCATCGTGCAGGGTGGAACTTATGCACCGTTGCGGAAAATTTCCGCCGACGGATTGATACAGATCGGCTTCGACGGTTATGCCGTCGGTGGTCTTGCGGTCGGCGAGCCGGAAGCCGAACGCAACCGCACGCTCGAGGAAACCGTGCCGCTGTTGCCCGCGGATCGTCCGCGCTATCTGATGGGGGTGGGACGGCCACAGGACATCGTCGAAGCCGTCGCGCGCGGTATCGACATGTTCGACTGTGTGATGCCGACGCGCAATGCGCGCAACGCGCACATCTTCACGCGCGCGGGTGTGCTGCGCATCCGCAACGCGCAATACGAGCACGACACGCGTCCGCTCGACGAGGCCTGCGCCTGCTACACCTGCAGCAACGGTTTCTCGCGCGCCTATCTGCGCCATCTGGACAAGTGCGGCGAGATGCTTGGGCCGATGCTCGCGACGATCCACAACCTGCACTATTACCAGGACCTGATGCGCGGACTGCGCGAGGCGATCGCCGCGCGCCGGCTCAGCGATTTCGTCGCGGAGTTTTATGAGTTAGCGGGCCGGTAAGGGCTGCGAGGCCTCTGCGAGGCGCAGCGATTGCCGCCACGAGATCAGCGCGCCCACGCACATCAGTAAAAACGCCGCGTAGAGTAGCGCCGTGAGATAGAGTCCCTTGCTGACGTAGAGCGGGACAGAGATCAGATCCACGACGATCCAGAGCCACCAATTCTCTAGGGTCTTGCGGTTGAGCAGCACTTGGGCAATCACCGACAGAGTGGTGATGACTGCGTCGAGAAACGGGGCCCCACCGCTGATTGCGATCAGTGCCAGCCGCAGCAACGGAACGATGGCGATCGTGGCAACCACGACGACGAGCCAGCCGCGCGACGACAAACGCGTGACCGGCAGTTCGTGATGTTCGCTGTCGCCGCGCCACCAGTGCCACCAGCCGTAGATATTGAGCGAGAAGAACATCATTTGCAGGCCTGCGTCGCCGTAGAGTCTTTTGTCTACGAACAGCAGGCCGAACGTGACCGCGTTTATCAGAGCGAGCGGAAAATTTAGCGCGTTCTGCTTCGCCGCCAACCAGACGCAGCCTGCGCCGGCGACGAAGCCGATCAGTTCGGCATTCGACACCGGCGTGGCCAGCGCAGTGAACGCGGTGGCGTCCAGGAATGCGCCGATCGCGTCCAGCATGATGCGTACGTAGCGATTATGGGCGACGCGCCAGGGCCGAATCGTCGCGCATCGTCGGCATCAAATCCTTCTTCGACACGCCGAGCCAGAGCAGGATCGGGTTGGCGAAGAAAATCGACGACAGCGTGCCGATCACGATACCGATGATCATCGTCAGTGCGAAGCCGTGCACGACCGGGCCGCCGAAGAAGTACAGCGCGACCATGGTGATTGCGGTGAACAGCGCGGTGATGATGGTACGCGACAAGGTCGAGTTGATCGCCTTGTTGAGCACGTCGACCGGTTCGGCCTTGCGCGAGGAGCGGAACAGTTCGCGCACGCGGTCGAACACGACGACCTTGTCGTTGATCGAGTAGCCGACCACGGCGAGCACCGAGGCGAGTACGGTGATGTCGAATTCGCGCTGGGTCAGCGCGTAGAAGCCGACCGTGATCAGCGTGTCGTGGAATTCGCTCGCAATCGCGGCGATTGCGAAGCGCCACTCGAAGCGGATGCCGATGTAGATCATGATGCCGATGATCACGAAGAT
>CAZDWH010000012.1:0-31437 GCA_964509025.1 uncultured Rhodanobacteraceae bacterium | reverse complement strand
GGGCTGGGTGCACTGGCTGTCGATCAGCGACGGCAAGCTCGTCGCGCGCGAGCGCCTGTCGAAGGATCCGATCCGCTCGGCGCCGGTCGTCGCCGGCGACACGGTCTACGTCGAAGACATCTACGGCAATATCGGCGCGTACCGCGCCGGCAAGTAGAGACATAAAAAGTCGCTGCTCTTGCCGCGCTTGCGCCGCAGCGACTATCCTCCCCATCGGGATCACCGCAGCCCGGCGCAACGCCGCCGCGCTGCACGAAGGGGAGCGCATGCGCAGACGTTGGTTGGTTCTGGTCTTGCTGACTGCTTCGGGCGGCCTCGCCGCCGCCGAAATTTCCGGTCAGATCGAACTCACCCTCGACGGCAAGGCACTGCGCGCGGACGAAGCGCAGGACGCGATCGTCTATTTTCGGCCCAAGGCCGTAGCCAAGCTCAAGCCGGTGACGGATGCGGTCGTGATGAGCACGCGGCACAAGCAGTTTTTTCCGCGCGTGCTTGCCATCACGGTCGGTTCGAAGGTGCGCTTCCCGAACGAAGACCCGATCCTGCACAACGCGTTTTCGAGTTCGACCGACAATGCCTTCGACGTCGGCCTGTACAGCGAAGGCGAGGGCCAGACCGTCACGTTCAACCATCCCGGCTACGTGCGCGTGTACTGTAACGTGCATCATTCGATGATGGGACATATCCTGGTGCTCGACACGCCGTATTTCACCAAACCCGACGCGGCCGGGCATTTTCAGCTGCGCGGACTTCCCACGGGCGATGGCGACTTCGTCGTCTGGCATGAGCGCGCCACGCCGTTTCAGACCGTGCTCGCGCCCGGCGCACACAGCCAGCAGAATGCGAAGCTCGAGTTGACCCAGCGCCGCGTGCCGCAGCATCTGAACAAGTTCGGCAAACCTTATGGACGCAGCGGCGATGGCTACTGAGCCCGAAGTCGCGCCTGCGCGGTTTGCGCTGCCGCTGGCGGCGAAGTTCTTCCTCGGCACGGCGTTCCTGATCGCGCTCGCAGTCGCGGCCGCGGTGATCGTCACGTATCTCAAGGGCGCCGAGATCGCCGCGCATGCGGTCGATGACGCGCTGGCGAAGTCGAGCGCGGTGCAGAAGCAGTTCGAGCAGGATCGGCTCGAACAATTGCAGCTCAAGATACAACTTATCGCCGCCGATCCGGCCACGGCGAAATACGTCGCCCAGGCGAGCACGCCGAGCGCGAGCCTGCCGGGCCTGTCCGAGAGCCGCGAGCGCGACACGCAGTCGATCTCCGACCTGCTCGCCGAGCGCAAGGCACAGATCAGTTTCGATCTCGGCATCGTGCTCGATGCCAAGGGCGCGGTGCTCGGCCGCAGCGACCAGACCGAGGCGTTCACCGAGTCGCTGGCCGACGACAGCTTCGTCAAGCCCGCGATCGAAAAGGCCGCGCCGTTCTCGGGATACTGGCGTTCGGGCGACAGACTCTACCAGGCCGCGATCATGCCTTTGCAGCAGGATCGCGCGCTGGTCGGTTTCCTGTTGCTCGCGCAGCGCGTCGACGATGCGCTCGCGCGCGCGATGGCGAAGATCAGCGGCGGGCAGATCGCGTTCTGGTTGCCGCATGCGGAGAAGATGGAGCCCGTCGCGAGCTCGCTCGACGAGCCACAGACCAAGGCGCTCGCCGAGGCGCTGATGAAGCTGCCGCCGCAGACGCTCGACGCCGTCCGCACGGGCAAATCCATGCGGCTCGCGCTTGCGTTCGGCGGCCAGAACTGGGCCGCGCATGCCGCGCCGACGGCGGAAGGCGCGAGCAATCTCGGCGCGGCGCTGGCGCTGACCTCGTCCGACGCGATCGTCGCGAGCTATCGTGCGATCCTCAATGCAGTGCTCGCTGCGGGACTCGCAGCGCTCGCAATCGCCTTGCTGCTTTCATATCTGCTGACGCGCGGTGTGCTGCATCCGGTGCGCGCGATGGCGCAGGCGGCCGAGCAGGCAGTGGCCGGAAATTATCAGACGCGCATCGGCGTCTCTGGCAGCGACGAAGTCGGGCGGCTGTCGCGCGCATTCGACTCGTTGTTGTCGGACCTGCGCGAGAAAAGCGATATCGAAGGTTACGTCGGCAGCCTGTCGCGCTATTTGCCCGAGCCGGCAATCGAGCGTAGCGAAGCGCCAGTCGCGCTTGCCGTCGCGCCCGTCGCGCGAGCCGCATACAGCGAAGCGCTCGCGCTACTGGGCCTGGAATTCCGCGAGCTGTGCCGCCCCGATGCTGCTGACGTGCTGCAGGCGCACTTCGAGACCATTCTCGCGCGGCTCGACAACGTCGCACGGCGTTGCGGTAGCAGCTTGCATGGCCTGCACGGCGCACGCTTCGTGCTCGCGTTTGCCGGCGATGGTCGGCTGGCCGCTGCACTGCATGCGCTCGCACAGGTACGAGATGAAACCGCGGCTGCGGGCGAAACCGCACCGTCTGCCGCGATCGTGTCGGGCGAGTTCGTCGACATCGCGAGCGCGAGCGCGTCGCGCCAGTTCGACGCCTGGCTCGGTCCGGGCATGTTCCAGATCGAGCGCCTCCTGACCGAGGCGCAGCCGGGCTATGCCCTGATTGCGCGCCAGGCCGGCGACGAACTCAAGGCGCTGCTCGACTTGGCGCAGTTGACGCTCGTGACCGGTGCGGTCAGCGGCAAATCTTTCTATGCATTGGGCGAACACGATCTGGATCATCTGCCGGCGCTGCCGCAGGCCGCCTCGCTGGCCGAGACTCGCGCGACGCCCGCGCCGATCTTGACGACCGTCAAAACGCTACCGCGCGGCGGCGCGCTCACACTCGGCAGCCTGTTCGGTGCGCGCTATGAAATCCTGGCCGAGCTCGGCTCGGGGGGCATGGGTGTCGTCTACAAGGCGCACGACCGCGAACTCGACGACGTGGTCGCGCTCAAGATGCTCAAGCCTGCGGCCTTGGCCGACCCGCAGCAGCTCGAACGTCTGAAGAGCGAGATCAAGCTGGCGCGTCGCATCACCCATCCGAACGTGCTGCGCACCTTCGATTTCGGTGAGATCGACGGCCGCGCTTTCATCTCGATGGAATACGTGCGCGGCCTGACCTTGCGCTACCTGCTCAATGAGACTCCCGGGCGCATTCCGTACTCGGCAGCATTGCGCATCGCGCGCCAGCTTGGCTGGGGATTGATCGCGGCGCACGCGGTCGGCGTGCTGCACCGGGATATCAAGCCGGAGAATCTGATCCTCGAAGCGAACGGCAACGCCAAGCTGATGGACTTCGGCATCGCGCGGCCGGCGCGGCGCGCGACGCCTGGGCAGACCGAGGCCGGCACCTTCGTCGGCACGCCGAATTATTCGCCGCCGGAGCAACTCGCGGGCGAGGAGGTCGACGAGCGCGCCGACATCTACGCGGCCGGTGTCGTGCTGTGCGAAATGTTCTGCGGCGCGCTGCCGTTCCGCGGCAGCAACACGATGGAAATCTATCTCGCGCAGATGCAGTCCGAGCCGATCAAGCCATCCGTGCACTGGCCGGAAATTCCGCCACCGCTGGAAGCGCTGATCCTGCGCTGCATCGCGCGCAATCCGGCCGAGCGTTTCCAGAGTGCCGTCGAATTGTCGCGCGCGGTGGTCGCGTTGCGTGCATGAAAATCCGGGTGCACTCATGAAGCCATGCAAATTGCTGGGAATTGGTTTCGCCATTGCGCTGGCGACGTCCGCTGTGGCGGCCGAGCCCGATGCGACGCCGGTCTGGTCGTGGTTTGGCGATGGCCTGCTGCGTGCGGAAGACGTCAGCGGCATCCCGCGCGCAGACGATGCGTTCCATCGCGCCTCGGCGCGCGGACGTTTCGGCGTGCAGTTCGATCCGTCGCCGGAATGGCGTTTCGCCATCGCCGGCAAGGTATCGAAGGCGAATAATGCCAACGATCAGGATCGTCGCGACAACCGCAACGAGCGCAGCAATGCAATCGGGCTCGATCGCCTGTTCGTGCGCTGGCAGGCGAGCGAGTCAGCCGCACTGACGCTCGGCAAGAACGAGTTGCCGCTCGACCTGACGCCGCTCGTGTGGGATCGCGACCTGCGTCCGACGGGATTGAGCGCCGATGTGTCGACCAGCGTCGGTGAATTCGATCGCGTCGCCTTCGTCGGCGGCTATTTCGCAGGCAGCCATCTGTATGGCGACGACTCGCGCATCGGCGCGTTACAGGCGGCGTATCACTGGCGCGAAGGCGCACCGCTCAGCGCGAGCGCGCTCGTCGCCTATCTCGATTTCTCGGACCTGCATCAGGCAGCATTGCAGGGCCTCACGCGCACGAATCGCCGCGTGGGCGCGAGCCTGATCAGCGACTATCGTCTGGTCGATGTGCAACTGGTCGGTCGCGCGCGCGTGCACGAGTGGCCGCTCGAACTGCGCCTGGATTTCGTGCGCAATCTCGGCGCCGACGATCTGCGCGATGGCGCACGCGCGAGCCTCGTGCTCGGCGATATGCGCCAGCCGCGTTCGTGGGAATTCGGCTTCGCGGTCGAGCGCATCCAGCGCGATGCGGTGATGGCCGCGTTCAACTCCGATGATTGGTGGTTTCACAGCAATATGCGCGGGGTGATGCCGTGGATCGGCTACGGCCTCGACGGCACCTGGAGCCTGCGCCTTGCCGGGTTCCGCGAGCGTCGCGACGGCGTCAGCGTGCACACGCGCCGCGTGATGCTCGATCTCAACGCCAGATTTTGAAGGCAGCCATGAAGTTATTCGTTTCGCTAGTTTGTCTCGCGCTCGTCGCTTGCGCCGCAACGCCGCCGCGGCCGGCCGCGCCGGCCAAGCCGAATGACGCCCTGTTCCGCGAACTTGGCGGCCTGCCCGCGATCACCGCCGTGACGGATCGGATGCTGGCCAAGATCGACAACGACCTGCGTATCAACCTGTTCTTCGAGAAGACCGACCACGCCGACCTGCGCAAGCTAGTGATCGATCAGCTGTGCGAGGCCACCGGCGGGCCGTGCAAATACACCGGGCGCAGCATGGAGGAGGCGCACAGCGGCCTGCGCCTGACCGATCAGGATTTCGCTGCGTTCGTCGAGGATTTGATCGCTGCGATGAACGAATTGAACGTGCCCAAGGCCAGTCAGGACAAGCTGCTGGCCATCCTTTCGCCGATGAAGCCGCAAGTCGTGGGACAATAGGGCATCTGTCCCGAAAGTCTTCCTGATGCTTCCTGTTGTCGCCCTTGTCGGCCGGCCCAATGTCGGCAAATCCACGCTGTTCAACGTGCTCACGCGCACGCGCGACGCGCTCGTGCACGATCTGCCCGGGCTCACACGCGACCGCCACTACGGCATCTGCCATCTGGCCGAGCGCGAATTCGTCATCGTCGACACCGGCGGTCTGACCGGCGAAAAAGAGGGCATCGGCGCGCTTACCGCACGCCAGGCTGAACTCGCGATCGACGAGGCCGACGTGATCGTGTTCGTCGCCGATGCGCGCGACGGCGTGCTGCCGCAGGATCGCAACGTGCTCGCGAATCTGCGTCGGCAGGACAAACCGCTGCTGCTGCTGATCAACAAGATCGACGGTGTGGACGAGAGTGCCGTGCTGGCGGATTTCGCCACGCTCGGGTTCAAGTCGCCGATACTCACCTCCGCTGCGCACTCGCGCGGCGTTCCCAACCTGCTCGACGCGGTGCTGCAAGTGTTGCCTGCGCCCGATCCCGACGCAGCCGAGGTCGCACCGCAGGACGAAGGCATTCGCGTCGCAATCGTCGGCCGGCCAAACGTCGGCAAGTCCACCTTGGTCAATCGCCTGCTAGGCGAGGAGCGCCTGGTCGTGTCGGATATCGCCGGCACTACGCGCGATTCGATCAAGGTCGCGCTCGAACGAGATGGAAAAAAATATACTTTGATCGACACCGCCGGCGTGCGCCGCCGCGCGCGCGTCGAGGAGGCAGTCGAGAAGTTCAGCGTGATCAAGACGCTGCAATCGATCGCCGCGGCGAACGTCGTGGTGTTGCTGCTCGATGCGAAGGAGGGCGTGTCCGAGCAGGACGCGACGCTGATCGGTGCAGTGCTCGACGAGCGCCGCGCGCTGGTGATCGCGGTGAACAAGTGGGACGGCTTGAGCGCCTACGAGCGCGAGCAATGCAAGAACTCGCTCGCGCGCAAGCTCGACTTCGTCTCGTTCGCGACACCGCTATTCATTTCCGGCCTGCACGGCTCCGGCATCGCCGAGCTGATGCGCGCGATCGGCCGTGCGCACAAGTCCGCGATGCGCGAGTTCGGCAGCTCGGAACTCACGCGCGCGGTCGAGCAGGCCTACACCGGCTATCAGCCGCCGCTGGTGCGCGGGCACGCGCCCAAGCTCAAATTCGCGCACCCCGGCGGCACCAATCCGCCGACCATCATCATCCACGGCAGTCGCACCAAGCACATCGCCGAAGGCTATCGCCGCTATCTCGAAAATTTCTTCCGCAAGCGCTTCAAGCTCGAAGGCACGCCGATCCATATCGTGTTCAAGGACAGCGAGAATCCGTTTGCGGGCAAGAAGAACGAATTGACCGAGCGGCAGGTGAAGAAGCGCAGGCGGTTGGTGCGGAATGCCAAGAAGCGGTAATTCATGAGACAGCGAGTGATTTACATTGATGTCGACGACACGCTAATTCGCTCAGTGGGAACAAAGCGGATTCCCATCCCGGGGGTCGTGCGACGGGTCCGTGAACTTCGGCAAGATGACGTTGCGCTCTACCTTTGGAGCTCAGGCGGCGCAGAATACGCGCGCGATTCTGCCGCGGAGCTAGGCATTGCCGATTGTTTTGAGGCGTTCCTTCCGAAGCCGGATGTATACGTGGATGATCAGCCCGTTCACGAGTGGCGATACTGCCGGCATGTGCTTCCGGGCAATGCGGACGACGCGTGAATGCTCGCCGAAGTAAGCGCAATTGTTCTTGCGGGGGGCAGAGGCGAGCGAGTCGATAAGCGGGACAAGGGTTTGATGCAGCTTGGTGGGAGGCCACTAGTTGCATTCGCGAGTCACTCCTTGCTCGATCAAGTTTGTCGACTACTGATCTGTGCGAATCGCAACCGCGACGAGTATGCGCGCTACGGAGAAGTGATCGCCGATACCGTTCCGGGTTTCAAAGGCCCCCTCGCCGGCGTTGCCGTCGCTCTTGCTCACTGCAAAACGCCATGGATACTGACCGTGCCGGTGGATAGTCCCGATCTGCCACATGATCTTGCAGCGCGGCTATTCAACGCAGCTAGCGCAGCCGACGCGAAGGCAGCCGTCGCGCACGATGGCACACGTCGCCAACCGTTGTTCGCGCTTTATCGCAGCGATCTCGGGCGGAGCGCCGCCCAGGCACTCGAGCGTGGTTTAGGCCCGTGGCGGTGGCAGGACGAGATCGGCGCGGTCGAAGTCGATTTCTCCGATCAGCCGCAGGCCTTCGTGAACTTGAATACACTGGAAGACTTCCGCGCATGGGAGCGCCGGCATGGTGTCTGAGACCACCGCATTTCCAACCAGCCTGAGTCTCGCCGAGGCGCAGGCGCGCATTGTGGAAATTGCGGCAAAGTACAAGTTGCCGCAAGAATCGGTCCCGCTCGAAAGCGTGCTCGGTCGCGTACTCGCGCAGGACGTGCACGCGCCGTTCGACGTGCCGGGATTCGTCAATTCGGCGATGGATGGCTACGCCTTACGCTTCGCCGATCTGCATTCCGATTGCGAAACTGCGCTGCATCTTGGCGGCGTGATACTCGCCGGTGGCGAACACGTACCGCGTGTCGACCCCGGTCGGTGCGTTCGCATCACCACTGGCGCGCCGCTGCCGCGAGGCACGGACACGGTCGTGATGAAAGAATCGACTCGGATAGAAGCAGCGCACGTCGACGGCGAAGTCGTCCACATCGCGCCCGGCACCTTGCGCGGCGCGAATGTGCGTCCCGCAGGCGAGGACTATCGCGCCGGCGATCTTGCGCTCATCCGTGGCATCACGCTTGCGCCTGCGCATCTCGGCGCGCTCGCGTCGTTCGGCCAGACGCACGTCGACGTTACGCGTCGCCCGCGCGCGGTGCTGCTTACGACGGGCGACGAACTCGTCGCGCCCGGCAAGCCGCTCGGCTTCGGCCAGATCCACGATTCCAACCGCTACAGTCTCGGCGGCCTTCTGGAGCAGCATGGCGCGATGCTCATTCGGCATGAGCGCCTGCGCGATGATCCTGCCGTGCTAAGCGACGCACTGCGGCGAGCCGGCGAAGACGCCGATATCGTGCTCAGCAGTGGTGGCGTGTCAGCCGGCGAAGCGGACTACCTGCCGCGCTTGCTAGGCGAAGTCGGCACGGTGCATTTCTGGAAGGTGCTGATCAAGCCCGGTATGCCGTTTCTGTGCGGCAGCGTCGGGGGTGCGCTCGTGTGCTCGCTGCCCGGCAATCCGGTGTCCGGCGTCGCGACGTTCCTGACCCTGGTCAAACCGGCGCTCGACACGATGCTGGAGCGCGCGAACACGACGATCAAA
This sequence comes from uncultured Rhodanobacteraceae bacterium, assembly GCA_964509025.1. Classification (GTDB taxonomy): domain Bacteria; phylum Pseudomonadota; class Gammaproteobacteria; order Xanthomonadales; family Rhodanobacteraceae; genus Rudaea. The sequence continues at coordinate 22,972 of CAZDWH010000012.1, read as the reverse complement.
CTGCGCGCGCGCTTGACTCAGGCGATCAACAAGCGCCATCCGCGCACCGAATTCGTGCGCGCATCGCTGCATTGCGACGATGCAGGCGTGCTGCACGCGACGCCGCACGGCAAGCAGGGTTCGGGCATGTTGCGCGGCGTCGCGGAGGCGAATGCGTTGGTCGTCATCCCCGAAGGTCCGCAGGATTATGCCGCCGGGACAATTGTCGACGTGCTGCCGTTGCCGGGCTGGATTTGACTCTCGTCGCGATCGACGAGCGTAGAATGCGCGCATGAATGCGCAACCTGTACCCCACGATGGCATCGAGGAAATATCTCCGCGCGAGGCGCAGCAGCGCCAGGCTCGCGGCGCCTTGTTGCTCGATGTGCGCGACGACAGCGAGCGTGCGGCGGGAACGCTGCTGCAGGCGCTCGGCTTGCCGGTTGCTGACGTTGCGGCGCGTATCGCGGCGATCGAAACCGACCGCGCACGCGAAATCCTGACCATCTGCGCGAGCGGCAAGCGCTCGCTGCGCGCTGCGGAAACCTTGCGCAGTCTCGGTTATACCAAAGTCGCTTCAGTCGCTGGCGGATTTCTGCGTTGGAACGCCGAAGGCCTGCCGCTTGCGGAGGGTGGCTTGAGCGCAGACGCGCTCGAACGCTATTCGCGTCATCTGCTGCTGCCCGAAGTGGGCGCGGCGGGGCAGGCGAGCCTCGCACGCGCGCGCGTTGCGCTCGTGGGCGCGGGGGGGTTGGGTTCGCCGGCAGCGTTTTATCTCGCCGCGGCAGGGGTCGGTCATTTGACCCTGATCGATAATGATGCGGTCGATCGCTCGAACCTGCAGCGGCAGATTTTGCATACCGATGCGCGCGTCGGCATGGCCAAGACCGAATCCGCGCGGCTGACGCTCGGTGCGCTCAATCCGCATATCGCGATCACGACGCACGAGACGCGCCTCATCGCGACGAACGTCGAGGAGATCATCCGCGACCACGATGTCGTGATCGACGGTGCCGACAATTTTCCGACACGCTACCTTTTGAGCGCCGCCTGTACGCGGCTGGGGTTTAGGCTCGGGTAGGGCGCGGGGATTCAGTTACCGGGTGGAGCAGTGGTGTTGAAGGCAGCCCGGGCCGAGTGTCCGTGCTCCCGCGGTCTTTTCCCCGGGCCGCCCGCGGCCGAGGACGGGCCGACCTGCGCCGAAGCCGGCGTGCTCGGCGGATTGCCCGGCATCATCGGCCTGTTGCAGGCGAGCGAGGCGATCAAGCTCCTGATCGGCATTGGCGCGCCGCTGGTCGGACGCTTGTTGTGCTTCGATGCGCTCGCCGCCACGTTCCGCGAGCTCAAGCTGCCGCGCGATCCGCAGTGCCCGGGCTGCGGCGCGCAGGCACGATTCGACGGCTACGAAGACGTCGCGCGCATTTGCGCGTCCGCGTAATCGGACGGAATCAGCGCGTACACCGCAGCGTCGACAATGCCTTGCGGCGTAGACAAGCGGTTGCGTGCGATCGTCTCCAATCGCGCACCGAGGTTCTCCGCCGTGCGTCGGCTCGCGTGATTGTCGACCGCTGCGAGAATCTCTACACGTGTGAGCTTGACAGTATCGAAAGCGAACGCCGCCACCAGCCTTCCCGCACGCGCGGCAAGGCCGCGGCCGCGCGCCGACTCGCGCACCCAATAGCCGATGCTCGCAAAATTGTGCTCCCGATTGCGATGACTGAGGCCGACCGCGCCGAGAAATTGCTGGCTGGTTTCGTCGAAAATCGCGAAGGTATATTGATCGCCCCGCGCCCATGCCCTGGCGCAGAACGCGATCCACGCGACCGCATCTGCTTCCGCGTAGCCGGCATGGCACCAAGGCAGCCATCGACCGACCGAATGCATCGATTCGCGTACCGCGGCATGCAGTGCGGGCGCATCATCGGTGCGGTACGGACGCAGCAACAGCCCGTCGGTGGCGAGTTGCATCGGCGCTAACGCGCCTTCGGACTCAGCCATGCTTCTTTTGTGCGGCATCGAATGCCGCCAGCTGTTCGGGAGTGGCTTCCTTCTGATGCTTCGCTTTCCACGACGCGAACGGCTCGCCGTAGATGCGCTCGCGCGCGGCATCCTTGCTGAGCGCGATGCCACGCTCGGCGGCGGCTTCGCGATACCAGTCGGCAAGGCAGTTGCGGCAGAAACCGGCCAGGATCATCAGGTCGATATTTTGCACATCGGGACGTTGTTCGTTGAGATGCACGAGCAGGCGACGAAAGGCGGCGGCTTCGAGTTCGGTGTGCATGTCGGTCATGGGTGGAGTGAACGAGTGGCCGCGCGAGCGTATCACCTCGTCACGGCTTTGGCCGACTCCGCAAGAAACACGGGAATCTCTTCGGCTTTGTAGATTGGCAGCGAGCAGCGGTTCGCGGTGCAGACGAAGGCGGCGGCGCGCTTGACCGGTGGATAGGCGACATCGGGATCCGGCAATGGGCCTTCGTTCTTGTCCCACCACTCGATGCGCTTGTACGCGCCGGGCAGGCGCTGCAGCGCGGCGAACAAAGCCCCGGCAGCGGGGTCGGATTTGCCACCGACCACGGTCAGATGGAGCGGATCGGCTGCGGCTTCTTCGTCGGCGAGCAAAATGCCCGGCTCGGTGATTGTTTCGAGTGCGATGCGCGGCTGTGCGAGGTAGGCCAGTGCATGCTTCGCGATCGAGCGATGCGCGTCCTTGCCGCTATAGCGCGCGGTGAGATTGGCGAAGCGCGCGAGTGCGATGTTCTCGGCAGTCTGCGCGGTCGCCGCGATCGGGCCTGAGCCCTGTGCACTGGCGTAGCCTTGCTTCGACTTGAAGTGCGCATCGACAAAATCGAGCGCCGCGCTGGCGCGCGTGAGCCAGGCGCGCTCGGCAGTTGCGCGATACAGTGCGAGAAACGCGCGACCCATTGCAAGCGTGTCGCCGAGATACGGGCCCGCCGCATCCTTTTCGTCGTGGCGGAAACCGCCGCCCGGCAAGCTGCGATGCTGGATGATCCAGTCCGTCGCACGCTGCGCTTCGCTCAATGCGCTCGCGTCGTCCGAGACTTCCGCCCAGCTCGCGAGCGCCTCGATCAGCAGGCCGTTTTGCAGCGCGTAGAGGTGCGGGTCGACGCGAGGCACGCCTTGGGCGCGGCGCGCCTTGTCGTCGAGTGCGAAGTACTCGGAGGAGTGCTCGCCCGGCTTCAGGTCGGCGTCCTGACTGACGTAGAACGCGCCTTGCGCACCGAGCAGGAATGCGTCGATGTAGCGGCGAATCTCCATGGCTGCGGCCTTGTCTTCGGCGCGGCCGAATTGCGCCCAGGCGAGCGCATAGGTGCGCAAATATTCGGCCTGGATCGTGGCGAGCTTTTCGTAGTGCGGGTGTTTCCAGTCGCTGTAAGTCGAGTACTGGTAGACACCGCCCCAGACCGGATCGAACAGCGCGCGCGCGGCATCGAGCGTGGTCAGCGCCATCGTTTTCTCGTTTGCGTCGCCACCCGCGTGCACGAGCGCGTATTCGACGCTGTCGCGGTCGAGATATTTTTGTTCGATCGCGAGTCCGCCGAGTTTGGAGTCGAAGCTGTCGCGATGGCGCTTGATCAGCTCGTCGCGAGTTGCGGGCGACAGCTCGGCGGAAGCTGGCGCGGATGACGCAGTTTCGACGCCCGCGGCGTTCTCCGGCGAGGGATCGGCTTCAATCGCGCGCAGTAGCTTGAGAAAGCGCGCGGGCTCGACAAAACCCTGGCGCTTGACGATTTCGCTGCCGTCGGGCGCGAACACGATCGTCGCGGGCCAGCCGTAATCCTTGTAGCGATTCGACAGATCCGGGCGCAGATCCTGGTCAATGCGCAGCGGCACGTAGTGCGCGGCGATTTCCGCGGCCACGGCACTGTCGCCATAGGTCTTTTCGTCCATCACATGGCACCAGTGGCACCACACGGCTTCGAGATAGAGGATGACGAAGCGGTGCTGCGCGCGCGCCTGCGCGAAAGCGGCAGTGTCCGAGCGCAGCCATTGGATGGAGCCGTGCACGGTTGCGTCGGCCGGTGTGGGCAGCATGGTCGACACGCACAGACAGGCGGCGGCGAGCAGCGATTTGGCGATATGCGAGAAAGATCGCATGGCGGGGTAACTCCACAGTCAGTATAGCGGTGACGGAAGTACGCGCGCGGGCGTGAGGCGGATGCACCGGCATGACGAACCCGTCCTGAGCGTTGAGCGGCACGCGTGCAAGCTGCGATAATTCGCGTCTGGTTGCGGCAAGCCATGACGGCGCCGCGCGGCTGATTCGGAAAACCCCTGCATGACGGCAAGACTTCTCGACGGCAAACGCATTGCCGACGAACTCCTCGATGCGCTGCGCGCCCAGGTCGATCTGCGCCGCGCGCGCGGCGCGAGCGTGCCGGGGTTGGCCGTGCTGCTTGTCGGTAACGACGCGGCTTCGGCCGTGTACGTGCGCAACAAGCGCCGCGCTTGCAAACACGCAGGCTTCCACTCGCGCGATTACGATCTGCCGGCGACGACGCGACAGCAGGAACTCGTCGATCTCGTCGATGCGCTGAATGCGGATCCGGCGATCCATGGCATCCTCGTGCAGCTGCCGCTGCCGCCGCATATCGATGCCGAGGCCATCGTCAATCGCATCGATCCGCGCAAGGACGTCGACGGCTTCCATCCGCAGAACATCGGCCGTCTTGCGCTGCGTCAGCGCGGCCTGCGGCCGTGCACCTCGAAAGGCGTGATGACCCTGCTCGCGCACACCGACCGTCCGGTACGCGGGCAGAACGCGGTCGTGGTCGGCGTGTCGAATCACGTCGGGCGGCCGCTTGCTTTCGAGCTGCTGCTCGCGGGCTGCACCACAACCTGCTGTCACAAATTCACGCGCGACCTGCCCGCGGTGGTCGCGTCGGCGGATATCGTTGCGGTCGCCGTCGGCAGGCCGAGCATCGTCAAGGGCGCGTGGATCAAGCCAGGCGCCGTGGTGATCGACGTCGGCATCAATCGCCTCGCCGACGGTTCGCTTACTGGCGATGTCGAATTCGCTGCAGCGGCGGAGCGCGCGTCGTGGATCACGCCGGTGCCGGGCGGAGTCGGGCCGATGACGGTAGCGACATTGATGGAAAACACGCTGGAAGCCGCACAAGCAGGCTAAACCTGCTGTGTTCGGCAACTTGCAGCACGGCGCCTGAATCGGCGGCAACGCGCCGCGCCGGGGCGAATCGTTGTTCAGGCGCTTACGTTAAAATCCGCGCTCATCGTCTCCATCGTATCCCATGCGCATTTCTGCCCATCACCTGCGTTTTGCCTTGTTCCTGTGTGCGGTGCTTGCCTCCGCCTGCGGCAGCGTCGTACGCAAGGCGACGTCGCAGTTTGCCGATAACCTGACCGCGGCGATTCTCGACGAAGACGATGTCGGCACGGTGCGCGACGGCGTGCCGGCTTACCTGGTGCTCGTGGACGGGATCATTCAAGGCGAGCCGCTCGATCCCGATGCTCTGCTCGCTGGTGCGAAACTCTACGGCGCCTATGCGGGCGGTTTCGTCGACGATGCGGAACGCGCGCAGCGCCTGGCGGGACGCGCCTACGCCTATGCGCGGCGCGCGCTGTGCCTGCGCGAGAAGGCGCTCTGCGCTACGCTCGATGCGCCTTACGAGCAATTCGCGGTGGCGCTGAAGCAGGCCGACGCGAACGATGTGGCGACGCTGTATGGGTTTGCCGCGGCCTGGGCCGGCCAGATCCAGGTCAATTCCGGCGACTGGAACGCGATCGCCGACCTGCCCAAGCTGCAGTCGCTGCTGCTCTGGGTCAATGAGCGTGACGCGCATTACGACAATGGCGGTGCCGCGCTGTACCTCGGTGTGCTCAATTCGATCCGCCCGGCCTCGCTCGGCGGCAAGCCCGAAGAGGGCAAGGCCTGGTTCGACAAGGCGCTGGAACTGTCCGGCAGCAAGAACCAGATGGTGCGCGTACTGTATGCGCAGTTCTATGCGCGGCTCGTGTTCGACCAGGAACTGCACGACAAGTTGCTCAACGAGGTGCTCGCCGCCGATCCGGTCGCGCCGCGCCTGACGCTGATCAATACGCTGGCCAAGCGCAAGGCCAAGGCCTTGCTCGCTTCCGGCAAGGATTATTTCTAAAAGGCAGGTATATAGTGAAAAAGACCGCATTTTTTGCATTGGCGCTCGCGCTGAGCGCAGCCGGCGCTGACGCAGCGACGATCAAGATCGCCACGATCGCGCCCGATGGCAACGCGTGGATGACTGAGATGCGCGCGGCCGCGGCGGCGATCAAGACGCGCACGTCCGACCGGGTCGAGCTCAAGTTCTATCCGGGCGGGGTGATGGGCGACGACGCGACCGTGCTGCGCAAGATCAAGATCGGCCAGCTGCAGGGCGCGGCGTTCACCGGCGGCCAGGCGCAGGCGATCACGCCCGATGCGGCGGTGTATAGTCAGCCGTTCCAGTTCCGCACTCTGGACGAGGTCGACAAGGTGCGCGCCAAGCTCGATGCGCAATTGCGCGCGAGTTTCGAGAAGGCGGGCTACTACGCACCGGGCATCTCGGGCGGCGGTTTTGCCTACCTGATGAGCGTGAAGGACATCCGCAGCAAGGACGACCTGAAATCGGCCAAGGTCTGGGTGCCGCAGGGCGACCACGTGGCCGAGGTCGCGTTCAAGACCGCGGGCGTCACGCCGATTCCGCTGCCGCTTACCGACGTCTACACCAGCCTGCAGACCGGCCTGATCGACACCGCTGCGAACACGACCGCGGGCACGCTCGCGTTTCAGTGGCATACCAAGATCAAATACATGGTCGATTCGCCGCTGCTGTATGTGGTGGGCGTACTGGTGATCGACAAGAAGGCAGTCGATGCGCTGAGCGCGGACGACCAGAAGGCGCTCAACGAGGAAATCGGCGCGGCGTTCACCAAGCTCGAAAAGATCACGCGCGACGACAACGCGCAGGCGCGCGACGCGCTGCGCAAGCAGGGCATCACGATTACCCAGCCCAGCGCGGCGGAAGCCAAGGCATGGGACGAAATCGGCGTCGCGGCGCGCAAGGAGCTCGCGGGCGGCAGCGGCATCTCACCGGCATTGGCAGCGGCTGCGGACAAGGCGCTGGCCGAAGCTCGCCAAAAATAGGTAACCGTCACCCCGGCAGGAATGCCGGGGTCCAGACTTCAGAGATGACAATTCCTTCAATGACCGGCGTCCTGCACCTGGATTCCGGCATTCCTTGCCGGAATGACGAGTAGTGAATCCAATTGCGTCTAAATCATCGCTAGCCGGCAGCGCATTGCGCTGGCTGCATCGCATCGAAGAGTGGGCGCTTACGATCCTCGTGGTCGTGCTCGTCGTGCTGGCCGGAGCGCAGATCCTGTTGCGCAATGTCGTCGGCGGCGGATTTTCCTGGGCCGATCCATTCCTGCGCACGCTCGTCGTCTGGGCCGCAATGCTCGGCGCGCTCGCCGCCGTGCGCGACGACAAGCACATCGCGATCGATGTGCTGCAGCGTTTCCTGCCGCCCACCGCGCAGCGCCTTGCACGCGTGCTGACGATGCTGTTCGCCGCTGCCATCTGCGCGGCGATGGCCTGGTACAGCGTCGGCTTCGTCGGCATCGATTTCAGTTCGCCCGCTGCGACCGGCGATGGCGTGCCCTGGCTGCCGGCGTGGGTGCTCGAGAGCATCCTGCCTTTCGGGTTCGGCATGATGGCCTTGCGCTTCGTGCTGCGCGCGTTCGCTACGCCGAGCCACGTGCCAGGCATCGCGACGCCGGAATTGCTGCACGACCCGGCCGCGGCGAATCGCGCCTCGTCACAGCCGCGCGGTGACTCGCCATGATCTGGCTGATCGCTGGTGCACTGTTGATACTCGCCGCACTCGGTGCGCCTCTGTTCGCACTGATCGCCGCGATCGCTTTGCTCGGTTTCGGCGCGTCAGGCCAGCCCGGCACCGCGGTCGCGATCGAGTTCTATCGCCTCGCCGATATGCCGGCGCTGATCGCGATACCGCTGTTCACGCTCGCGGGTTATCTGCTCGCCGAAAGTCAGGCGCCGCGTCGGCTCGTGCGCCTTACCAATGCCTTGTTCGGCTGGCTACCGGGCGGACTCGCGATCGTCGCGGTTTGCGCCTGCGCTTTCTTCACTGCGTTCACCGGGGCGACTGGCGTGACGCTCGTCGCACTCGGCGCGGTGCTGTATCCGGCGATGCGTCAGGCGCAGTACGAAGAACGCTTCTCGCTCGGCCTGCTGACGTCGGCCGGCAGTCTCGGCCTGCTGCTCGCACCGTCGATGCCGCTGATCCTCTACGGCGTCGTCGCGCAGCAGTTCCATACGACGCCTCCGGTTGCGATCGACGCGCTGTTCAAGGCAGGTCTGCTGCCGAGCTTGCTCATGATTGCTCTGCTCGCGTTGTATAGCGGCTGGCATGCGCGCGGCGTGCCGCGCGCACCCGCGCAGGCGCGCGGCGAATTGTGGGCAGCGATCAAAGACGCGGCGTGGGAATTGCCGCTGCCGTTCGTGATCCTGATCGGCATCTACGCGCATGTGCTCGCGCCTTCGGAGGCGGCTGCGGCGACCGCGCTCTACGTTTTGATCGTTACCGTACTTGTCCGGCGCGAGATCAAGTTCGCCGAGCTGCCGCGTGTGATCCGCGAGGCGATGTTGCTGGTCGGCGCCATCCTGATCGTGCTCGGTTTCTCGCTCGCGCTGACGAACTGGCTGATCGACGCCGATGTGCCCGAGCAGCTGTTCGGCTGGCTGCAGTCGGGCATCTCGAGCAAGCTCGGCTTCCTGCTCGTGCTCAACGCGTTCCTGCTCGTGTTCGGCATGCTGCTCGAGGGTTTCCCGGCGATCATCATCCTCGTGCCGCTGGTGCTGCCGATCGCGATCCACTACAAGGTCGATCCGGTACATCTCGGCATCATCTTCCTCGCCAATCTGCAGATCGGCATCTTCCTGCCACCGGCCGGCATGAACCTGTTCATCGCCGCGGCGCGTTTCAACAAGCCGGCGACGACGATCATCCGCGCCTGCCTGCCGTTCTATGCGATCCTGTTGCTGTGCGTACTGATCATCACTTACGTGCCTGAGTTGTCGTTGGCGCTGGCGCGCTAGCGACACGCCCGAGCTGTCATTGATGCTCGCGCGCTAGTCGGCGACCGCAATCACTTTGCAGGTGCGGGGGCTGGCGGTGGTGTTCGCAACCGCACGATCTCGTCGATGATATTTTCGTTGACCGCACCGCGGCGAATGCGGTCGAGCACGATGCCGTCCATGATCTGACGCCAGTTGTCCGGCTGCGGGCCGATCCAGTGCGTGGCATCGCCGTCGAGCGCGATGCGCGCTTGCTGCTGGCCAAAGTAGACATCGACATCGTTGCGACGGTCGCCGCCGACGTGAGTCACATATTGCGGTGCTTGCGGCTGCGCGCGCAGAAACAGGCCTTGCGCGGGTGTCCGACAGCTCTGAGTTGCAGTCAGATCTGCGATCGATGGCGCAACATCGGTCTGCGAAAATTTCGCCGTGACCGAGCCACGCGCGATGGGCAGATCCGTTGCCACGATGAACGGCGTCCGCGCCAGCGCGCTGTCGCCAAAGCGCTGCTGTTCAGGTGCGAACAGCGGGCTCATCGAACGGTGGTCGCCGGAAATCAACAAGATTCCATTGTGGAAAAAGCCGCGTTTGGCGAGTTCGTCGTAGAACATGCCAAGCTGCGCATCGGCATAGCGGAACGCGCCGGGCTCGTCCGCCTGATCGGTTGCGGGATTGATGAACGGCGGATGCGTCGAGACAGTCAGCACGACCGCAAGCCATGGCGCCGTCTCGTCCTTGCGCGCATCGAGCCATTGCAGGAAGCGCAGGTAACGCGCCTTATCCTCCGCCGCATTGAAATGGCGCCGTTTCCAGCCGTTGTAGAAAGGCTGTTCGGCACCTTCCCAACTGTCGAAGTGCAGGCTCTTAAGCCATTTCGACTTGTCGAGAAAGCCGAGATCGCCGGTGGTAAAGAAGTGCGCCGTGTAACCTTGCGGATGCACGATGTCGGGCAGCGCGCCATGCGGATCGTCGAAACCCGCGAAGGCCTCCGCACTCTGATAGCGGCCCATCTGCGGAATCGGCGACTGCCCGGTGATCAGCGCGATCAGGCCGCCGTCGGTGGTGAAGCCGTTGGCGATGAAGTCGGGGAACCAGGTGTGCTCGCGCGCAATCGCGTCGAGCCGCGGGGTCAGGTCGCGAAAGCCACCGAACAGCTGGCTGTGGTGCATCGACAGCGATTCGACCGCAAGCACGATGATGTTCGGCCGCTGCGATTGACCAGCCTCGCAGATCGGTTGCGGCGGCACGTACTCCTCGGCGATCTTCTTCTCGAACGCCACGCTGTAATGCTTGTCGACGCCGAGATTGAGATTGGCCGCGATGAGGTTGAGCAGCAGTTCGTTGTGAATGTACTGCATCGTCGGCGGCTGCCAGCGTCCGAGCAGGGCGAGCGGTACGGAAGCGACCAGGCACCAGATTCCAAGACGCGGCCGCGGCGGACGCGGCAGCAAGGCAAAGATCAGTACGACGACTCCGATCGCCGCAACCGCGAGCGCAAGCTTGCCCGCCGTGGTTTCGAGAAAGAGGTTGCTGAAGCGCGTGATCGCGCTGAGTTCCTTGCCGAACTTGATTACATCGAACAAATACAGGCGCTGCGTCAGCGTCTTGGTCACCGCGGTGTCGATCGCATAAGCGAGGATCAGTCCCGCGCCGCACAGTAGCCATGGCAGCTGCAACCAGTAGCGCCGCGTGAGGAACGCAAGTCCGGTGAACGCGAGCAGGAGTGCGAGCAGGCTGGCATCCTGTTGTGCCGCAGTGGCTGCCATACAGGCGGGGCACTCGGCGAGGCCATTCGTCACCTCGTACAGCACCGAGGCGCGCAGCGCGACCAGTGCGCAGAACAGCGCGAGCACGGCGCAGGCGCCAATCAGCCCGGCACGACGCGGCGGGGCGGGTGAGGTGATGAAGCCGCGAATCGGTTGGGGCATCAGGAACGGCAGATGGGGGCCTTACGCGCGTGCGAAACCTCAACAATGCGCAGCGCTGGGCGATCCCGTATAATAACGGGTTTATCCGCTCATTCGCTCAGGCCCCTCTCCATGCGCATCCTGACCGAAGCTTTGACGTTCGACGACGTCTCGCTCGTTCCCGCTTACTCCAACGTGCTGCCGCGCGATGTCAGCCTCGGCACACGCCTGACGCGCGGCATCCATTTGAATATTCCGATTCTCTCGTCCGCGATGGACACCGTGACCGAGGCGCGCCTCGCGATCACGATGGCCCAGTGTGGCGGTATCGGCATCATCCACAAGAACATGTCGGTCGAGCAGCAGGCGGCCGAAGTGCGCCTGGTGAAGAAATTCGAGGCTGGCGTGATTCGCGATCCGATCACGGTCGGGCCGATGACCTCGATCCGCGAAGTCATGGCTCTCGTGCGTGCGAAGAACATCTCCGGCGTGCCGGTGGTCGACGGCGAGCAGCTCATCGGCATCGTCACCAGCCGCGACCTGCGCTTCGAGAAGAAGCCCGACGACCCGGTCAAGAACATCATGACGCGCAAGGAGCGCCTCGTCACAGTCAAGGAAGGCGCGGCCGAAGACGAGGTGCTGCAACTGCTGCACAAGCACCGAATCGAAAAAGTGCTCGTGGTCAACGACGCGTTCCAGCTGCGCGGCCTCATCACGGTCAAGGACATCCAGAAGGCGCACGACAATCCCGATGCAGCCAAGGACCAGCACGAACGCCTGCGCGTCGGCGCGGCGGTCGGTGTCGGCGGTGATACCGAAGAGCGCGTCGCCGCGCTGGTCGCGGCTGGCGTCGATGTGCTCGTGGTCGACACCGCACACGGCCATTCGCAGGGCGTGCTCGATCGCGTAGCGTGGGTAAAGAAGAAATTCCCGCAGATGCAGGTGATCGGCGGCAATATCGTCACGGGCGAAGCGGCCAAGGCCCTCGTCGATGCAGGCGCGGACGCGGTCAAGGTCGGCGTCGGTCCCGGTTCGATCTGCACCACGCGCATCGTCGCGGGCGTCGGTGTGCCGCAGATCTCCGCGGTCAACATGGTGGCCGAAGCGATCCGCGACACCGGCGCTTGCCTGATCGCCGACGGCGGCATCCGCTACTCAGGCGATATCGCCAAGGCGCTCAGCGCCGGCGCGAACTGCGTGATGATCGGCGGTATGTTCGCCGGCACCGAGGAAGCGCCCGGCGAAGTCGAGCTGTATCAGGGCCGCAGCTACAAGTCGTATCGCGGCATGGGCTCGCTCGGCGCGATGCAGAAGGGTTCCAAGGATCGCTATTTCCAGGACGAGGCCGACGCAGACAAGCTCGTGCCGGAAGGAATCGAAGGTCGCGTGCCATATCGTGGCCCGTTGCGCGCGATCATCCACCAGCTCAGCGGCGGCCTGCGCTCGGCCATGGGCTACGTCGGCTGCGCGACGATCGATGAGATGCGCGCCAAGCCGCATTTCGTGCGCATCACCAGTGCAGGCGTGCGCGAGTCGCACGTGCACGATGTGGCGATCACAAAAGAAGCACCCAACTATCGACTGGACTGAACGACATGATCTCCCGATGGACGTGTTTGTTGGCTCTGCTTGCCCTCCCGGCACTGGCTGCAGAACCGAAACCGCAAATCGAGATCAGCGCCGGCGGCAAGAGCTACACGGTCTATGACGGCGCCAGCGTCGACATCGACGTCGGTGGCAAGCCAATAACGCTCAAGGTGCGGGAAATGCCGTTTCTCCAGTTTTCTGAAGCGGGGCTTAAATTCGACTATCCGCGGCACTTCTCTTATGAATCCGACCCATCGCCGCCGGCGAGCTGGGTACTGGACGGCAACGACGTTGTCGTGCAAGTGCTGCAGTTCGATGCCGACGACGACGCTGATGCGAAGGGCCTGCTCCTGCGCATCGCGCGACGCCTGAAAAACGCAGGTAGTTGCGTACCGTCAGCCATGTTCTTGAAGACACACGATGGCATGCTCAACGGCTACACCTGCGACGTGAAGGTCATCGACACTTCGATGCACTACGAGATATACCGCCTCGATGCCAATGGCGCGCCGCGCATAATCTCCTTCCAGCAGACCGTGACTAAGGACGGCAGCGCCAGCAAGGAGCTGCTGGATGTTCGGAACTACATTGCCCGCACTTTGAAGACCAGTTCCCCGTGACCGACATTCACACCGACAAAATCCTGATCCTCGATTTCGGCGCGCAGTACACCCAGCTGATCGCGCGGCGTATCCGCGAGATCGGCGTGTATTGCGAGATCTGGGCCTGGGATCACGATCCGGCCGAGATTGCGAAGTTCGCGCCGAAGGGCATCATCTTGTCGGGCGGGCCCGAATCGACCACCCTGTCCGACGCGCCGGCGGCGCCGCAGACGGTGTTCGATTCGAAATTGCCGCTGTTCGGCATCTGCTACGGCATGCAGACGATGGCGGCGCAGCTCGGCGGCAAGACCGAGGCGGAGCATACGCGAGAGTTCGGCCACGCACGCGTGCGCGTGAGCGCGCCGAACAAATTGCTGAGCGGACTTGAAACGAGCGTGCCGCAGAATCTCGGCGAAGGCGAGAGCTGGATCGGCGCGCAGCATGGTGCCGCATTGGCGTCGATTCCCGCGAGCTCCGGCGCGCAGGCCGCGAACCCCAACTCATTCGATGTCTGGATGTCGCATGGCGATCGCGTCACCGCGGTGCCACCCGGTTTCGCGATCACCGCCGCGACCGACGATCTGCCGATCGCCGCGATGGCCGACGAATCGCGTGGCTGGTACGGCGTGCAGTTCCATCCGGAAGTTACGCACACCGAGCATGGCGCGGAAATCCTGCGCCGTTTTGTCGTCGACATCTGCGGCTGTCGCATGCTGTGGACGCCGGCGAACATTATTGAAGACGCAGTCACACGCATTCGCGCGCAGGTCGGCAGCGATCGCGTGTTACTCGGACTATCGGGTGGTGTCGATTCCTCGGTCGTTGCGGCGCTGCTCAAGCGCGCGATCGGCGACCAGTTGACCTGTGTCTTCGTCGATACCGGCCTGCTGCGCTGGCGCGAAGGCGATCAAGTGATGGCGACGATGGCGCAGAACATGGGCGTCAACGTGATTCGCGTGAACGCGGGTGAGCGGTATTTTGCCGCGCTCGCCGGGCAGAGCGATCCGGAGGCCAAGCGTAAGATCATCGGGCGCCTGTTCATCGAGATATTCGATGAAGAAGCGCACAAGCTGCAGGGCATCAAGTGGCTTGCGCAGGGCACGATTTATCCCGACGTGATCGAGTCCGCCGGCAGCAAGACCGGCAAGGCGCATGTGATCAAGTCGCACCACAATGTCGGCGGCCTGCCCGAAGACATGCGTTTCGAACTGATCGAGCCGTTGCGCGAGCTGTTCAAGGACGAGGTGCGGCGCATCGGCGTCGAGCTAGGCTTGCCGCGCGAGATGGTCTACCGCCATCCGTTCCCGGGTCCTGGGCTCGGCGTACGCGTGCTCGGCGAGGTCAAGCCGGAGTACGTCGAACTGCTGCAGCGCGCCGACGATATCTTTATTTCCGAACTGCGCGCGGTGGGTTTGTACGACAAGACCAGTCAGGCCTTCGCGGTGTTCCTGCCGGTAAAATCGGTCGGCGTGGTCGGCGATGCGCGCGCCTACGAGTGGGTGATCGCCCTGCGTGCGGTCGAGACGATCGACTTTATGACCGCGCATTGGGCACACTTGCCATATGAATTTTTAGGCAAAGTATCTAACCGTATTATCAATGAGTTACGTGGAATTTCTCGCGTAGTTTACGATGTCAGCGGCAAGCCGCCCGCCACGATCGAATGGGAATGACCTGGTGACTGAGGGTTTCAGTCCCGAGGACGAAAAGTGGATGCGCCGCGCTCTCGAACTCGCCGCGCACGCGCGCGATGCGCATGAGGAAGTGCCAGTCGGCGCGGTGCTCGTGCGCGATGGCGTTGCGATCGGCGAGGGCTGGAATCGCAGCATCAGCGATCACGATGCGAGCGCGCATGCCGAGATCGTCACGCTGCGCGATGCCGGCCAGCGCGAACAGAACTACCGCCATCCCGGCTCGACCCTCTACGTCACGCTCGAGCCCTGCGTCATGTGCGCGGGGGCGCTCGTGCACGCGCGTGTCGCGCGCGTGGTGATCGCGGCGGACGATCCGAAGACTGGTGCGGCTGGCAGCCTGTTCGATACGCTGATCTCACCGCTGCATAATCACCGCGTCGCGGTGGAGCGCGGCTTGCTTGCCGACGAATCGGCGCAGTTGTTGCGCGATTTCTTTCGCCAGCGCCGCTGATTCGGCGCAAAATTAGTCGCGCCGTCGTTGAAGCCGACCATGCCCGCCTGTGGCGGTCACGGCGGCTTAGCTTCGGCGTGAGGTTACATTTCGAATGACTGTGCAAGAAAAATCCGCCGCGGTGCGCCTCGATGTCTGGCTCTGGGCCGCACGCTTCTTCAAGACGCGCTCGCTCGCCAAGCAGGCGATCGAGGGCGGCAAGGTCGAGGTCAATCACGCGGCAGGCAAGCCGGCAAAGGCTGTGCATGCGGGCGATCGCCTGCAGATCACGCGCGGCGAGGAGCGTTTCGAGGTCGATGTGATCGCGTTGAGCGAGCAACGTGGCTCGGCCGCGATCGCGCAGACGCTGTATCGCGAAACCGAAGCGAGCCACGCAGCGCGACTTGCGCTGATCGAGCAGCGCCGCCTCGAAGGCGCTGGCTACGCCAAACCGCCGAAGAAGCCCGACAAACGCGCACGACGGCTGATCATCGCGCTCGGCGATATCGACGCTATGTAGCAATCGCGTTGTCGCGCACCAGCCCAAACTGATCGGTCCGCGGCGCCAATGCTCAATGCTTTGCGCTGGCCTCAGTACCACTGGGCTTGATCAACTCGTTGATTGCGGCAATTACGGCGTCCGGCCGATCCATCTGCACATCGTGCGACGAACGGTCGACATAGATGCGCTTACCATGCGTCGACGTTGCGATGATCGCCTGTTGCGTCTTGTCGCGCGCGGCCTCGAGCGCCTTCCGCACCTCCGGCGGTGCATCGGCTTCGGCCGAATCGGGCCGCAACACGACGATTGGCAAAGCGCCGTGATTTTCGTTCACGGGAACAGGCGCGTTGTAGAGCGCATTGGTCTCATAGGTCGAAATGATCGTGTGCCAGAACGCCGGGCGCGACTTGTTCGCGCGCTGCGCGTCGTTGAGCGTCTGGCTGAACTGCGGATTGGGGCCGCGCAGGCAGCGTTGCAGTTCCGGCGATGGCGCACCGAGCTTGCCTTCCTCAGCGCCTTTTGCGCACTTGCGCATGACGGGGATCGCCTGAATGCGCTCGGCTTCCTCCGCCTTGGCAAATTCCGGCGCAAATTCCGCGACGTTCTGTGCCGGCGGATCAAGCAATACGAGCGCCGACAGATCGGACGCGTATTTGTCGGCATGGCGACGCGCGATATTCGTGCCGCGCGAGTGCGCAACGAGCACGACCGGTGTCCTGATCCCTGCCGCATGAATCAGCGCATGCAGGTCGCTCGCTTCGGCATCGAGATCACGCGGCAGCGGGCCTTCATCGCTGAAGCCGAGGCCGGCGCGGTCGTAGGAGCACACCATTGTCGTTTTTGCGACTTCCGGCTGGACCTTGAACCAGGTCATCGAATCGGCGATTGCACCTGCTTCGAGCATCACGGTCGGCGCGCCCTTGCCGCTGCAGCGCAGATTGAGCTTTCTGCCGCCGATGTCGACGAGGCGTGCGGGTGTGGCGTAGACGTCGAGCGATTTGTCAGGTGGTGGCGCCGCCGTTTCGGCGAGTGTGCGTAGCGAGAAAATTAGACCGCAGCTAAACAACGCGATATTGCAAACACGTATAGGATTCACGTGGTGACTCCGTGTGGCGGGGCGCCAAGGCTTGCGCAAAGACGGTGTATTCCGCCTTAACGTCGCAGCCGGCTCGCGTGTGGAACTGCCGCTTCGCGAGTGGCGCCTTCCTCAGACGAGCTTGCGCAGTCGATACAAGGCGTCGAGCGCATCGCGTGGCGTCAGCGCATCCGGATCGAGCGCACGCAGCGCTTCCTCGGCCGCGGAAGGGCGCGGCGGCGCGAACAGCCCAAGTTGTGGCGACAACTCATCGGTCTTGCGCTGCGCGGCCGTTGTGCGATCGACTGCGGCGTGCTGGCTTTCCAGCGCACGCAGATAATTCTGTGCCTGCACGATCACCGGCTTGGGCACTCCGGCGAGCGCGGCGACATGCAGACCGAAACTGCGGTTCGCCGGGCCATCCTTGACCGCATGCATGAACACCAGCTGGTCATCGTATTCGACCGCATCAAGATGCACATTGGCGATGCCGTCGTACTGCGCGGCGAGGTCGGTCAGTTCGAAATAATGTGTCGCGAACAGGGTGAACGCACGATTCTGCGTCGCGAGTTGCACCGCGCAGGCCTGCGCGAGCGCGAGGCCGTCGTATGTGCTTGTACCGCGGCCGACTTCGTCCATCAGCACGAGACTGTGCTGCGTCGCATTGTGCAGGATATTAGCGGTCTCGCTCATCTCGACCATAAAGGTCGATTGGCCGCGGGAGAGATCGTCGCCCGCGCCGATGCGCGTGAAGATGCGATCGATCGGCCCGATCGTCGCTGTATCGGCCGGCACATAGCTACCGATATGCGCGAGCAGCACGATCAGCGCAGACTGGCGCATGTAAGTCGATTTGCCGCCCATGTTCGGGCCCGTGATGATCAGCATGCGGCGTGCGTCGTCGAGCGTGAGGTCGTTCGGCTCGAACGGCTCGCTGCGCACGCGCTCGACCACAGGATGCCGGCCGCGCTCGATGCGGATGCCGGCCTCATCGAAGAGCCGAGGCGCCTTCCAGTTCAGTGCATCGGCGCGCTCGGCGAGATTGGCGAGCACATCGAGATCGGCGATCGCGCTCGCCGCCTGCTTGAGCGCGGCAAGGCGCGCGATCAGGAAATCGAGCAACCCGTCATACAACGCGCGTTCGCGCATGAGCGCACGCTCGCGCGCGGACAGCACCTTGTCCTCGAACGATTTGAGTTCCTCGGTGATGTAGCGCTCGGCGCCCTTGAGCGTCTGGCGCCGCGTGTAATGCGTCGGCGCCTTGTCGGCTTGGCCCTTGCTGATCTCGATGTAGTAGCCGTGCACGCTGTTGTAGCCGACCTTGAGCGTGGGGATGCCGGTCGCGGCCTTCTCGCGTTCTTCGAGATCGATCAGGAATTGATCGGCATTGGTCGACAGCGTGCGCAGTTCGTCGAGCTCGGCGTCGAAACCCGCACGGATCACGCCGCCGTCGCGCAGCAGCGCCGGAGGCTGTTCCATAAGCGCGGCGGCAAGATGCTGTGCGGTGTCAGTGTGTTCGCCGAGACGGTCGAGTAGCTGCGTGAGCAGCGGGCTGTCGCAGTCGCGCACCGCTTCACTCAACGTCGGTGTGGCTAGCAAACCGTCGCGCAATGTCGACAAGTCGCGCGGTCGCGCCGAGCGCAGCGCAACGCGCGCAAGAATGCGTTCGAGGTCGCCGATGCCGCGCAGCACTTCGCGCAGGTTCTCGTAGCGGCGCTGTGCGATCAGCGTCTCGATCGCCTGATAGCGCAGGCGCAGCGTCGCGTGATCGCGCAAGGGGCGGTGCAGCCAGCGCCGCAACGCGCGCGCGCCCATCGGCGTGATCGTTTCATCGAGCACGCCGAGCAGTGTGTATTCGATTCGACCCGAAGCATGCGTGTCGAGCTCGAGATTGCGCCGCGTCGGTGCGTCGAGCGCAATCGTGTCGTCGGGATTCTCGACCGCGAGTCCGGACAGATGCGGCAGTGCGGACTTCTGCGTTTCCTCGACATAGCCGAGCAGGCAGCCCGCGGCGGCGATCGCGAGCGGCATGCTTTCGCAGCCGTAACCCGACAGATCGCGCACGCCGAAAAACTTCATCAGCTGTCGCTGTGCGGTTTCCGCATCGAAATGCCAGGGCGCGCGTTTGCGCAGGCCGGGCAGTGCGGTAACAAATGTTGGCCAAGCGACATCTTCGCCAACCAAGGTTTCCGCCGGTGCAAGGCGCGCGAGTTCGGAAGCCAGAGACTCGGCGCTCGCCGCTTCGCTGAGCAGAAAGCGCCCGCCGGCGAGATCGACCCAGGCAAGCCCGTAACGTGCTGGCTGTCCCGGCTTGGCCGCGCCCGCAGCGATCGCGAGCAGCAGATTGTCGCGACGTTCCTCGAGCAGCGCTTCGTCGGTCACCGTGCCGGGCGTGACCACGCGCACGACCTTGCGTTCGACCAATCCCTTCGCGAGTGCGGGATCGCCGATCTGCTCGCAGATCGCCACCGACTCGCCGAGCTTCACGAGTTTCGCGAGATAACCTTCGACCGCGTGATACGGCACGCCGGCCATCGGAATCGGCGCGCCGGCCGAAGCGCCGCGCTGCGTCAGCGTGATATCGAGCAAGCGCGCGGCCTTGCGCGCGTCGTCGTAGAACAGCTCGTAGAAATCGCCCATGCGGAAGAACACCAGCGTGTCCGGATACTCGGCCTTCGCGGCAAAGTACTGGCGCATCAATGGCGTGTGCTGGGAGAAATCATTCATGTGGCGAAGCGTGCGAGAATTGGCCGAAGCGAATCCCGCATTGTAGTGGAGTTATGCGATGTCGAAGTCAGTGGTAGCCAGCGACACCGAGTTGCACGAACTGGCGCAATTCGTCGCGGCGATGTTCCAGCAGCGCGGCGCGACGCTGTCCGCGGCGGAATCCTGCACCGGCGGCTGGATCGCAAAGACGCTGACGGATATCGCGGGCGCGTCCTCCTGGTTCGAGGGCGGCGTCATCGTCTACAGCTATGAGGCGAAGGAGGCGTTTCTCGGCGTGCGCCCGGAGACGCTCGAGCATCATGGCGCGGTCAGCCGCGAGACAGTGAGCGAGATGGTTGCGGGCGCACTGGCGCGTTTCGGTTCGACCGTCGGCGTCGCGGTGACCGGCATCGCGGGTCCAAGCGGCGGCACGCTGGACAAGCCCGTCGGCACGGTATGGATCGGCTGGAAACGGCGCGGCGGTTACGCGCAGGCCGAAGTATTCCATTTTGATGGCGATCGCGAAGCGGTGCGTCGTCAGACCGTCGCTGCGGCGCTGCGCGGCGTACTGAAAATTCTTACAAGCTGAAGCGAAATTATTCCAATGCGAGGGCTGCCTCGCTGTGAAATAATTGCTGTTATCGCGGTTGAGATGCCGTGATAACTCCTCGCGTTCCAACGACGCTGCGCGTCGCTGAACGCGAGGAACGGCGATGGTCTACGTGGGTCGCAGCTTCTGAGACGCACTGCCGTAGACTCTCGCCAACCCGCATAACATATAGAGGATTTCACGATGGACGACAACAAGCGCAAAGCCCTTTCCGCCGCACTGGGCCAGATCGAAAAGCAGTTCGGCAAGGGCGCCGTCATGCGCATGGGCGATCGCGCGGCCGATCCGATCGAGTCGATTCCGACCGGGTCGCTGATGCTCGACATCGCGCTCGGCATCGGCGGTCTGCCGCGCGGACGTGTCGTCGAAATCTACGGGCCGGAATCTTCGGGCAAGACTACGCTGACGCTGCAAGTCGTCGCGCAGGCGCAGAAACTCGGCGGAACCTGCGCCTTCATCGACGCGGAACATGCGCTAGATCCGGTCTACGCCGAAAAACTCGGCGTCAAGGTCGACGATCTGCTGCTGTCGCAGCCGGATACCGGCGAACAGGCGCTGGAAATCGCTGACATGCTCGTGCGTTCGAGCTCGATCGATGTGATTGTGATCGACTCGGTCGCCGCGCTGACGCCGCGCGCGGAAATCGAAGGCGAGATGGGCGACCAGTTGCCCGGCCTGCAGGCGCGCCTGATGTCGCAGGCGCTGCGCAAGCTCACCGCGAACATCAAGAAATCCAACACGCTCGTGATCTTCATCAACCAGCTGCGCATGAAGATAGGCGTGATGATGCCGGGGCAGAGTCCCGAAACGACGACCGGCGGCAACGCGCTCAAGTTCTACGCGTCCGTGCGCCTCGACATCCGCCGCATCGGCTCGATCAAGAAGGGCGAGGAGATCGTCGGCAACCAGACCAAGATCAAGGTCGTCAAGAACAAGCTCGCGCCGCCGTTCAAGCAGATCGTCACCGAGATCCTCTACGGCGAAGGCATCAGCCGCGAAGGCGAGCTGATCGACATGGGCAGCGACCACAAGATCGTCGAGAAGTCCGGTGCCTGGTACAGCTACGGTGGCGAACGCATCGGCCAGGGCAAGGACAACGCACGCCAATACCTCAAGGAAAATCCGAGCGCGGCGAAGGAAATCGAGGACAAGCTGCGTGCGGCGCTGGCTCCGGCGAAAGGGGCGGCGGTGACCGCTGCTGAGGAACTCGAAGAGGTCTGACGCGCGGGTATCACGTCAAAATGTGTAGTCACTGTGTTTCCTTGGAAATGCGATGCCTAGTCTGAAGCGAGTATTTCTTCTCGCGCTCATGCTCGGCGCAGGGGCGGTAATTGCCTACGCAGCTGTCACGCGTGCTCCTACGCGTGACAGTGTTGGAAAACCGTTGACTGAGAACGTCTCGGTAAGCGAACAGATAACACTAGATCGTTTGCCGCAGATACGATCGGCTGGTTTTCGGACGTTGATCGATCTGCGGCCAGACGGTGAGGCTCCTGATCAGCCGGCTTCTGCCGACGTGGCGAAAGCAGCGGAGCAAGCCGGCATGCGCTTCGCGTATGTCCCCATTCCGCACGGTGATATTCCCGCGAGCTCGGTCGAAACGTTTGGGCAGGCCTTCGCAAACCTGCCGAAACCAGTGCTGCTTTACTGCCGCAGCGGTCGCCGCGCAGCAAGGACTTGGGCGCTGATGGAGGCTTCACGTCCCAATGGGATGGACGCCGCGGCAATTGTGAGTGCCGTATCCTCTGTGGATCAGCCGATTGACGACTTGCGCGATCAGATCGCAAAACGTATTGCGTCGAGGTCGGAGCGCAAATGAAGAATCAACTCTCATTTGCGCAAGGATTTGCGTACGTCACGGTGATCGCGTTCGGCCTCGGCCTCGGCGCAGTCATCGGATTTGTTGTCGCCTTGGCTACGGGGCTGATTCGGATAAATATCTGCTGATGCGTCGTCGTGCGTCTTCTGACGCCGTGCCAGACAAACCTAGCGCCTACGACAAGGCGCTGGGCCTGCTCGCGCGCCGCGAGCACTCCGCGCGAGAGCTGAAATCTAAGCTCGCCCAGCGCGGGCTCGATGCCGACGAAAGCGCTAAGGCGCTGACGCAGCTCAAGGAAAAGGACTACCAGAGTGATGCGCGCTTCGGCGACATGCTCGTGCGCTCCCGCCTGGAGGGCGGTTATGGCGAGCGCTGGATCGTTGCGGAGTTGCGCACACACGGTATCGCCGAGGCCAAGGCGCGCGAATTGATCGAAGCGGCCGAGCCCGACTGGCCCGAACTGATCCGCCGCCAGCTGCGCCGCCGCTACGGCGGCAAGCGCCCGAAAGACCAGGCCGAGCGCAACAAGCGCGCAGCCTTTCTTTTACGTCGCGGCTTCGACGCGGCCACGGTACAATCCATTACCCGCGCAGAAGGGTTGGAGCCATCGGCTGACGAGTTGGATTGATTACTCGGCTACGCACGCCCAATCTTGGCGCCGAGTTCAGACCAATCGACCCGATGAAAACCAGCGCCGAAATCCGCCAGACCTTCCTCGACTTCTTTGCCGCCAAGGGCCACACGATCGTGCCCTCGGCGCCGCTCGTGCCGGGCAACGACCCGACGCTGCTGTTCACCAACTCGGGCATGGTGCAGTTCAAGAACGTGTTTCTCGGGTCGGAGAAGCTGCCCTACGTGCGCGCGGCCGACGTGCAGCGGTGCCTGCGCGCCGGCGGCAAGCACAACGACCTTGACTCGGTCGGCTACACCGCGCGCCACCACACCTTCTTCGAGATGCTCGGCAACTGGTCGT
>CAZDWH010000011.1:33861-34256 GCA_964509025.1 uncultured Rhodanobacteraceae bacterium | reverse complement strand
AGCCGTGCCACCCGCCGTAACCGGCGCGAACACGTAGCTGGTACGCGCCGTGGCGCTGGCGATGGACGGCGACAGCGTGGTCGGAGCGGTGTGGTGCACAACGAGATCGTTCGCAGCGTAGAACTGGTCGACGGCGTCGGCGTTGTAGCCTTCGATCGTGCCCAGCGCGACGTTGACGATCGTGCCCGAACCAAACAGGCCGCCGTAGATCAGGCTGATGTCGATGGTCGGGTCATTCGACCAGTAGCCGGTGCCCGGAACCCAGGCGCCGTTCAGCTGAGCGCAGCTCGCCGGCACGCCGGCCGAGTGAGTGGCCGCCGCGGCCGAGCTCTTCACGTTGTTGTTCAGGGTGCCCATGTCGATCCGCTCGACATAGCCTTCCAGGGTACGGGAAG
>CAZDWH010000011.1:12550-33851 GCA_964509025.1 uncultured Rhodanobacteraceae bacterium | reverse complement strand
TCGACTGTGCCGGGAACCTGATTCAGGAGATGGGGTATCGCGGGGAGCTGGCTCGAATTTAAAAAGACCCGAACGACGAACGGGCCCGCTGGGCGGCGGTCGAAGAGGTTGTCAATGCGCTGGGCCGTTATCAGCAGCGGGCCAAGCCGCCGCGGCTGGCTGAGTTTCTCGACGAGATCGCTGTCGGCGACCGAGACGATGCCGACGCCAAGGACTCGCAACTTGCCCGGAACGCCGGCCGAGTGGGTTGCCGCCGCGGCCGGGCTCTTCACGTTGTTGTTCAGGGTGCCCATGTCGATCAGCTCGACATAGCCTTCCAGCGTACGCGAAGCAACCTTCGGGCCGCCGTCGTTCGGGCTCGTGGCGATCTGGCCGTCAAACGCAGCCGTCGAGAACGGATAGGCCGTGCCCGCGGTCTTCGGCAGGTTCGGCACCGTGCAGCTGTTGTCGGTCGAGAACACGCCGGCGCCGGTACCAACCGGAACCACCTGCGCGGACCAGTAGTCGAACTTCGACAGGTACAGGTTGAAGTCGAGCACTTCGCGGCTGTCATACGCTTCGAGGAAGCGAACCTTGACGGCCTTCGCGAAACCGGTCGTGTTGACGACGGTGACCGCGGTGCTGTTGCCAGCATTGACGGTGTAATACGGATAGATGAGAACCTGGCCCAGGCCGTCGTTGTTCAGATAGACGGCACTCGCCATGTTGGAGATGCCAGCAACGCCAGCGATACCGGCGATGACAGCAGTCGTGAGACTGGTTTTTTTCATTTCAACACTCCTAATCGACCACAGGGCTTATGTTATTTGCCGGCCTGCCCCTCCAGCATCCAGTCAAAAGCGACCGGCGCTCGATCAGGCCAAGCAACAGCGGCGCCATCCTACGCTAAACGGAAACTTAGCGCAACAGGCGTCAGACCACTCCAAATCGCACGCGAAAATATCGTTCTCATGTCGTTTTTTTTGTTCACGAACAATGCGTTATGAATTTTCCAGCGCACACAGCCAAATCATCGCTCACTTGCCGCTTGGGGTTTCCTGAGCGGGCGCCGGGGCCGGCGCCGCACTCTGATTCGCGCCCGTGTCCGCGCTGGGCTGCAGGTTGGCATCCGGCAAGAAATACCACTGTCCCTCGCTCAGCACCCACTTCTCGATCACCGGCGCTTCGTGCTGAATATCGCGCGATGCGCTGATCAACTGGCCGGGAATCACCGACTTCACCATCACCTTTACGGTGCACACGTCATTTTCGCACTGCGGCGCTTCGGCGCTCGCCGATTTCCATTGCAGCCGTGCCGTACCGATGAACGCGACGTACTGATCGAGCGTGTGCGTGGCGCGATAGCCGGGGCTTAGGTAATCGTAAGCCTTGACCGGCTGATGATTGATCAGCAGGTTCCAGCGCTCAGCCGAGCGTTGCTTGACGATCTCCACTGGATCCTTGTGGCAACCGGCCAACGCGAGCAATGCCGCACCAAGCAATGTCGCATAGTATATTTTTGTATTTTTCATCATCGTATCCTTTTTGTTACTGCTTTGCGGCTTCAGGCTGTTGCGCCGGCGGAGCGCCAGACGGCGCTGCGCTCACGCCTTTCGCGCGCAGGGGCGCCAGCGACTCGAAGCGTTTCTGATATTCCTCGGTCATCGTGCGCGCTTCCTCGGTGCTCGCAATCACCTGCGGCGTGATCAGCACGATGATTTCCGTGCGCGCGCGATTTCTTGAGGTGTTGCCGAACAGTTTGCCGAGCACTGGCACCTTGGAGAGACCCGGCACGCCAGAGTCGGTCGCAAGGTCGTCTTCCGAGATCAGCCCCCCAAGCAGCACCGTCTGTCCACTCTGCACCGCGATCTGCGTCTGCAACGCGCGCTGGCTGATCGGCGGGTTGGTGCTGCCCGCGGCGGGCGCGCCTGGCGCACTGACTTCCTGCTCCACATCGAGATAAACGAGGCCGCCGGGATTGACACGCGGCTTGACGTTGAGTGTCACGCCGGTGCTGATATAGGAGACCTGTCCGACGGTACTGGTCAGAGCGCCCGCGCCCGTCGTGGAACCCGTCCCGCTCGAGGTAAGCGGAATGCCGCCGTAGGAAATTTGCGTAATCGGCACCTGTGTACCGACCGTGATCTGCGCCTGCTGATTGTTGAGCACCACCATCGACGGCGCGGAGAGCGTCTTGGTGTTGCGGTTGGTCTGCAGCGCGTTCAGTGCAACCTGGAAGTTGCGGTTGAGGAAGGTGTAGAACAAACCGTTCGCTACGGTATTCGGCGACGGCGGAGTGGCGCCACCAAGCGCTGCGCGATGCCGGTCGGCCAGATTGCCCGTGTAATTCTGCGAGTAATCGGGCTGGCGGCCATACTGATAGCCGGTATTGTTACCCCCCGCATTGATCAGGCCAGCCAGCCACCACTGCACGCCGAATTCGAGATCACCGGTCAACGTGACCTCGAGCACCTTGGCCTCGATCTGCACCTGCAGCGGCGAGACGTCGAGGCGGCGGATCGCGGCAAGGATCGAGTCGTACTCGCCCGGCGTTGCCATGATCAGCAGCTGGTTGTTTTCCTCGATCGCCGTGATGCGGATGCCGTTGTCCTTGCCGCCGGCAGCCGATGGTGCGCCGCTCCCCGTCGTCGAAACGTTGGGCTGCACCGGCGTCGCCGGCGCTCGCGCGCTATTGAGTCCGGTCGAATAATTGCCCGCGCCGACGCCGCCGGTGCCGCCGCCGATATTGGTCGAGCGCAGCCCCGGTGCGGTGTTGCCCGAGGTGCTGCGCGCGGCACCGCTGCTGCGGCCGGTGAACACCACGTTGAGGTGATCGGCCAGCTCCACGGCCTTGACGTTCTTCACGTCGTAGACGTAGAGCTGCGTGCCGTTTTCGCCGGCGCCGACATCGAGGCGGTACAACCATTCCTGCAGGCGCTTGAGATATTCCGGCTGCGGCGTGATCGCGATGATCGAGTTGGTCGACTCCATCGGAATGAAGCGGAACATGCCGCCGACCGGCGTCTCCGCCTTGTCGCCGAAAAGCTTGTCGACTTCGGGCATGATCTTGGCGACCTCGACATTGCGCAGGCCGAACACGCCCACCGACATGCCTTTGAGCCAGTCGACGTCGAACACGTTGATGGTGCGCTCGTAGCTCTGCAGCTCGAACGCCGTGCCCGCCATGACGATCATGCTGCGCGCATTGTCGGCTGACACGACCGCTTCGGCCTTGGCATAGGGCTTGAGCAATTTCTGCATTTCGGTCGGTGAGATGTACTTGAGCGGAAACACGCGCACCTGGTAGCCCGCGCCGAATTTCGGCGCACCAACACCGAGACTCAGATTGCCCGCGACCGCGTCCTTGACCGGCACCACCTCATAGCGACCCTGCTTGCGCACGAGCGCGTTGTTGGTCCACGACAGCAGCATTTCCAGCACCGGCAGCGCCTGTTCGGCGGTGATCGGCTTGGAGGTCGAGAAGGTCACATTGCCGGTGACGTTCGGCGAGATCGAGTAGTTTTCGTTGAGCAGCGCACCGAGGATTGACTGCACCACGGCCTGGATCGGCTGGTTCTCGAAATTGAAGGTGACTTCGCCTTCGGCGGCGCGGCCACCACTGGGAGGCGGCGTCGCCGCGGCCTCGTAGTTGATTAGGCGGCCAGTGCCGGGATCGAGCTTGGCGTCGGAGGGTTTGCGCTTGTCCGCCTGCTTGACGGAGATCGGCTGATCTTCCGGCCGCTGCGCCGGCACGGTGGAGCGCGTGGAGGCAGGCGTGCTGAGCTCGGTCGCGAGCATGTCGGGTTTCTGACCCGGCAACTGCGCACAACCTGAGAGCACGACGAGCAGGCAAGCCGCGGAGAAGGCACGAGCACGTAGGATCACGGTCTTTGAGCTCCCTGGACTACGAAGGCAACGCGGTTCATTGCTTGCGCGTCGCAGTATCGGTGGTCGATGCCGGGGGCGGGGTCTGTTGCGCGCCCGCCCGCTTGCTCTTCAGTTCCGCCTCTTTGGCAGTTTGCTCCATCATTTGCTGACGCTCCTCCTCGCCATGCGCACCGGTCAACGGCGCCGGACCGAAGGCGACGCCACCCGGCTGCGGGATACCCACCGGCACGGTCTGCCCGGGCGGAACCACTCCCATCGGGACGCCCGGCTGGTCTGAAGACGGCGGCGCTGCAGGCTGCGCGGCGGCCTGTGCGGCTGGCGCGGCCTGAACCGCGGGCGCCGTAGACTGCGATGAAAAACTGCCGGAAACCGAGGTCTTCGGCGGATTCGCGACCTTGACCGGTGCTTCGGATGAGCCGCAACGAGTCAACGCGATCAGCAGAACCGCCGCAAGCCCGAGGCCGAGAATAAGATATTTGGACGACATGATTAACCTCTCAAAACGAATACAGATTACTGGCTTTCCTGCTGCGCTGGCTGCTGCTTGGCCCGATCCGCCTGCTCCTGCAGCTGCTTGCGACGCGCTTCGATGCGCTGTTGCAGCTCGCTCGCCTGATCGTTCGCCGCGGCTGCAGGGACGGGTGCGTTCGCGTTCGCAGGCGGCGCAGCGGCCGGCGCCGGTTGCGGGACGATCGGAGGCGCCGGTGCCACCGGTTGCGGAGGCTTCAGACCACTGCCCTTGGCAATGAGTTCCAATTCCGCCTCCTCGCCCGCGCTATTTTTGAACAGCGCGCTGCGCGGTTTGACCTTGACCAGGGTCCAGGCATTCAGATCGCCGGGCAAGGTGCCACCCTCTTTCACTGCGGCCGACTGGGTCTTGCCCTGTTCGACGATCATCGCGACGTGCACCTTGGGCGTGATGATGACGCCGGTCAGGGACACCGTCGTAAGCTGCTTGATTGGCGTTTCGGGGTGCGCGGATTCCGGCGGCGATGGCGGAGTCGGCTTGCGATCCTCGTTGAACAGCGGCCGCGTATGGATGCTCGCGTATTCGGTCCACGGCGCCAGCTTGAACACCGCGCCGTTGCGCAGTTCCTGCTGCGGGGCGATCTCGTCGGTTCCCGGCTGCCACCAACGATAGCCGCGGCCGAAGCCGAACTGCAGCAACAACACGAACAGCAACAGCACGCCGCCAGTCACGCCCAGCGCCACGGTCAGCTGCTGCGAGAAGCGCGACTTCATCATAGTTCAGGCGCCTTGGCCTTGCTGCCCGGCTGGCGCAAATAGCCAGACAGCGTGAACTGCACGCCGAGCAGGGTCGCGGGCGTCGCCGCCTTCGCGCCCGGCAGAAACATCGGCTGCTGCTTGTAGATCACCAGGCGGTCGAGGAACAGATACGGATTGCCGGTTTCGAGCTCGTAAAAAATCTTGGCCAGCGTTTCCGACTCGCAATTCATTACCACCGCCGCCGACACGCGTTGGTACACGTCTTTGTTCTGGTTGGGAATCGATGTCGGCGAGACACCCTGGATCGCGCAGCGCGAACCCGCATCGGCGCTGTGTTCCTTGGCGCGCTTGAGCCGCTCGGACAGATCCGAGAACGCGCTGGCCGCATCTTCTTCGGCAAGAAAGGCCTGATTGTCGCGCTCGAACGCGGCAACTTCCTCGAGGCGTTTTTCGATCTGCGGCCGACGCCGGATCAATTCGGAGTAGCGATGCTGCTGTTCGGCCAGATCGTAGCGCTGCTGGCGCAGCGCCAGATGCGGCGCCACGAACCACCAGTGCAGCAACAACAAATAGCCAAGCAATAGAGCGATCAGCAACAACACGACCGCGAGTACGCGCTGATTGCGCGGCGACTCAGGCAGCAGGCGCATGCGCAGCCTCCGCCTTGACAGCCGGTTTGTCCGCCGGCGTCCTGGTGTCCTTGCGCTGGCCGTGACGCAGCTCGAAACTCAGGTTGAAGCGCTCCTTGTGCGTGCGCGGATCGGCCTGGATCGTGCCGGCAAAGCCGGGATTGGTCAGCACTTCGGATTTCTGCAGGCCGTCGATCAGTTTGGCAGCGTTGCTGCTCTGCCCCTGCACGTCGACCTTGCCGCGCTCGTCGACGGTGAGGCGCTCGAGGAAAGTATCGTCGGGCAGGCGCTGGGTCAGGTCGGCGAGCAACTCCGTCATCGTGGTGGTGTCACTCTTGAGGCGGGACAGAAAGCTCGTCGACACCGCGCGCTCTTCGAGTTTTTTCGCCAGCGCCGAAGTCTGCTTGGCCTCGTTCTGCGCCTTCTCCACTTCGGCGGTCATCGCCTCGACCGAGGCTTCGCGATTGGCGAGCGACTGCCACATCGCGATGAACAGCAGCAGCAGTGCGGCGCCAGCGAGCGCGAGATTCAAGCGCAGGCGCTGGTTCTTGCGCCTGACCCGGCGTTCGGCCGGCAGCAGGTTGAGTCCGGCCCGTTCTCCACCCTGCGCACCTTGCCAGCAATCGACGCCATCGAGCGCCACGCCGAAATTCGCCAGCACGGCCAGATCCGGATCGATCGCCGCGCGCGGCACCACGGTCAGCTTGACCGCGAGATTCTTCGCCGCCGCGTCGCGCGCGCCGATGCGGTAGTCGAAATAGACCTGGTCGGCCTTGAACGGCGTCTGCCGATCCATCTCGAACGACAGCACCTGGCGCAGCTTGTCTTCGGCCGCGGCCGGCAGGGTCAGATCGCGACGCAGACAGCGCGCAGCCGGCACGCAGTAATAGACGCGCAGCTGCGGATCGTCGATCAGGCCGCGCAGTCGCGCGAACTCGCTGCGCGCCTCCTCCGCGGAAATCTCGCGCGACAGGCGCCCCAACTCCGCACAGCGCGCGGCGGACAGGCGCCAGATTACGAACTCGCCGGGCTGCGCGTCGAGCAGCAGCTCTTCTGCGCGCTCGGCCACCAGGTCACGCCAGCGCTCGGGCAACAGACCGACGAGCTCGCCCTTCCACCACGCGAAAAAGCGCGGCAGCGGCGTCTTGGCGTAGCGCACGCGCAAGCGCGAGAGCTGGATGTCTAACGCGTCGGAGATGGCCATCGGTACCGATTTGATTCTGTTGGCGATCCTTGGGATCGCTGACTTATTCGTTTTCCCCGTCGCGCCAGCGCAGCACGGTGTACGGGCGTCCGCTGTTGCCGACGCCACCCACGCGAACACTGGCGTCGAATACGGTACTGACGCCATTACTGAGGGTGGCACGGGACTTGATACTATACGTGGAGCCGCCGCCGCTTGCTACGATGGCGGCGCCTCCTGGCAAGGTCAGACCGCTCAACGCACCCATGGTTCCCGGCGGTTGCGCCTGCCGCGTCGCGATGATCTGCCGCGCGAGTTCGTCGGTCATGCCGGGAATCGCGCGCAAAGCCTCGAGCGGGGCGAACGCCGCGTTCGGAAAACGGGAATTCGAATAGACCGTGATCGCAGGCTCGATGCGGCGGAAGATTTCATAGTTCATGCCGAGCACCTGCTGCACTTCGGACACGGTCTGGAAATTGCGGTTGGTCGGCGCGTAGAGCAGCCCTGCCTGCGCATACTGCGGCGCTTCCGCGCCGTGCGCGCGCGGAATATCGTCGGCGTCGTGCCAGTCCTGGATCGCATCAGACAGCGATTCGGCACGCGCCGGGTCGAGGCCGACCGACTGCAGCAGCGGCACGAGTATCGAGCTGTCGGCGACGTTGATGTCGATCTTGCCCGACTCGTCGGTGATCTCGACGCTCACCTGCGCACCCTCGTAGGTGAACTCGTAGGCGCGTCCGTCCGGCGTCCAGCGCGTCTGCATGTTCGGATTGCGCATCTCGAACACCGCGCGTTCGAGACCGGCGAGCGCGGCATAGCGCGCCGTGGTCGTATCGAACATGTGGCGCGCCTCGAGATTCTCGGTGCGCGCGATCAGCGCGAAGCTGCCGAGCAGGATCGCCATCAGCGCGATGATCCACATGACCAGGACCAACGCCACGCCGCGCATGCGCGCGGGTGCGAAATGCGGCGCGCTCATCGTGCGGGCAATCCCTGCGAGCGGATACGCTGGCCGGTCGCGTCCATCATCAGCGGAATCGCCATCGACGGCCACTGGATCTGCGCACCCGAAGCGAGCGTGACATCGATGCCCACCAGCAGCGGCGTCACGCCCGGATCGGACCAGTTGCTGCTCCATTCCAACAGATGCCCCTGCTGATCGAGGCCACGGTAGCTGAACTTGCCCTCGCGGATGCGCTCGAGCAGCACCACCGTATCGATTTCCGTGCCGCCGTACTTGTCCATCGAAAACCCGTTGAGCAGGGTCGAGGTGAAAACGAGCCGCTGCTCGCCGTTCTCCGCCGGCATGAATTCCAGCGTCTGCACGTAGGCGCCGCCGTGCGAGAGATAGCCCGGCATCGGCGCGACGAAACGCATGTTGCTGGCGCTGCCGCTGAAAATTTCGCGCTTGGTGGCGTCCTGCAGATACGGATACGGCAGGATGTGCGAGATCTGGCGGCGCAGGAATTCCTGCACGGTGCGTATCTTGTCGATGCGTTCGATCGCCGCCTCGCCCGCGCGCATCGCCTTCACCGATGCGCTGATGCCGCTGTAGGCGCCAGCGAGCAGCAGGCCGAGCAGCATGATCACGAGCAGGACTTCGAGCAGCGTGAAGCCTGCCTGGCGCGCGTGCGGACGCATGCGCATCACCCGCCAAATCCAGGCAGGCCGCGCGCGCCGGGCTGCGCGGGATTCATCGTACGCAGCGTGACGAAGCGCGCGTTGTGCATGAGATAGCGATTGCCCCAGTTCACGACCAATTCAAGCTGCATCAGCTGCATCTGACCTGGCGTCAGGCCGCCGCCCATGCCGGCCTGCGACGGATCGACGACCGGGCCGTTGGCCGCACCGTTCACCGGCGGCGGATCGTAGTGGCTGATATTGAGTTGCCAGCTGAAGGTGTCGTCGAAGCGGCCGCTGCTCGACCCTTCCTTGAGCGGCTCGCCGATACCCTGGATGTCGAGCATCGACTGCGCCCACAGCGCCGCCTGGGTGTACTCCGCCGATTGTCGCGTCGTGCGCAATCCGCCGCCGAGTATCTGCAGCAGGATGCCGAAACCGAGCGCGAAGATCGTGAACGCGGCGATGAGTTCGATCAGCGTGAAGCCGCGCTGCGTACGCAGCCGCGGAAGCGAAAGCGGCTTCACTGTTTCAGCTCCTCACGCGTGATCGCGCCAGTGAGCCAATCGACATTGATGCGCCATTCGATGCGATCCATCAGCACCGAGATATGCCCGCCGGTCGAGGCGCCGTCGGGGAAGAAGCGGATGCTGCCCGAGTTCTCGCCGGTCTGTTCCTGCGCTGCCGTATACAAATTCATCTTCATCGTTTTCGGCAGCTGCACCGCGCCACGCCCTGGTGCGGTGTAGCGGTTGTTGGCGAGGTCGAGATTGAACGTCGTCTCCTTGCCTTTCACGATCGCCTGCCCGCGCGTGTAGCGCAGCGCGGCGACCATGTCGCGGCTGGCGGCCTGGATTTTCGCGCCGTTGAACATCTTCGAAAACGACATCAGGATCAAGCCAGCCGCGATCCCGACCAGGGCGATCACGGCCACCATCTCGATCAGGCTGAAGCCGCCCACGCGTCGCATCTGCGCCGCGGACAGGATGGAGAGCTTACGGCTCATTGCACGCTCGACCTGCACGGTCGCCGGTTCGCAAGCCAGCGGGCTCACTCCCAGTTGCCGACGTCCTTGTCCAGGCCTTCGCCGCCTGGCTTGCCATCCTTGCCGAGGAAGATGATGTCGAAATCACCGTGATCTCCCGGCGCCTTGTATATGAAGGGATGATCGAACGGATCCTTGATGTCGGCAGGCTTGGCGTACGGGCCAGTCCAATTGGACGCGTTGCCCGGCCGCGTGACCAGGTCGTTAAGGCTCTGCGGCAGCGAGCCGTTGTCGAGCGCATAGGCCTGCACTTTCATCTCGAGCGAATGCAGCTGCGCCTTGCCTGCTCTGACCTTGCCGGTGACGAAGTTCTCGTAAACCCTGTTGCCGACGATGCCCATGACGACGCTGAGCAGCACGATGACCATGATCATTTCGATCAGGGTGAAGCCGCGCATACGCGACAGCCGCGCCGGCGCCTGGTAACGCTGATAGCGATTCGCGGCAGAAGTATACATTTTCATATTTGTCTCGTATCGAATTGGGTGGAATTCGTTGTCGCTTCGGGGTGGTAATGTCAAAGCTGCTACTGAATGGAACCGCTCAAGCTCAGGATCGGCAACATGATGGCGAGCATGATGACGCCGACTACGCAGGTCATCACCAGAATCATCACCGGCACGAGACCCGCGAGTAACCGATCCACCGTGTTCTTCGCCTCGGAGTCGAACGTGTCGGCGACCTTGAGCAGCATGTCGTCGAGCGCGCCCGATTCCTCGCCGACGCTGATCATCTGCATCGCCAACTTCGGGAAGCGCTTGCTCTGCCCGAGTGCGAATGCAAGACCACTGCCGGTCTTTACTTCCTCGGACGCCTTGCCTACCGCTTCTGCCAGCGCCATGTTGCCGAGCACATTGCGACCGATGCCGAGCGCGGTAAGCAATGGAACACCATTCTTGAGCAAAGTTCCCAGCGTACGCGCAAGGCGTGCGGTTTCGAGCCTCGCAATCAGCGGCCCAAACAGCTTCATCGTCAGCACGCGCTCATCCCAGGCGAGGCGCGCGTCGGCATCGGCGCGACGATTGCGCACGAACATCACACCGAACACGACGACCAGGATCATCAGCCACCAGAAGCTCTGCAGCGTGGTGCCGACGGCGAGCACGATCTTGGTCAGGAATGGCAGTTCGACATTCATGTCGCGGAACATCGGCACGAACATCGGCACGACGAACACCAGCAGCACGAACAGCGCGCCGAATACCATCACGACGAGGATCGCGGGGTAAATCAGCGCGTTGACGACGCTTTCCTTGAGCGCCTTGGCGCGTTCGAGATAGTTGGCCAGGCGTGCCAGCGTGGTGTCGAGCGAGCCGCCGGCCTCGCCGGCGCGCACCATGTTGACGTACAGGCGCGAGAACACGCCGTGTTCGGACTCGAGTGCCTCCGACAGCGGCGCGCCCCCGCGCACCTGGTCGCGAATGCGCTCGACGATGCGCTTCGCCTTCTCGCCTTCCGGCAATTCGAGCAGCGTCTGCAGCGCGCGGTCGAGCGGCAGACCCGCGCCGAGCAGGGTCGCGAGTTGTTGCGTGAACTGCAGCACCTGGGTCGAGCCCATGACACTGCGTTTGAACAAACTCGCGAACCCACCCATGCCCGCATCGGCATCGCCGGCAGTGACTTCGAGCGGAATATTGCCCGCGTCCTGGATCTTCGCGATCGCCTCGTCGTTCGAGGCGACATCGAACTGGCCTTCGATGACCTCGCCCGCGGACGTGACGGCCTTGTAGCGATACAGCGGCATCAGCTTTCCGACGTCACGCGCAATACTTCTTCGATCGTCGTCTGACCTTGCACCGACTTGACCAGGCCGTCCTCGTACATCGTGCGCATGCCTTCCTTGCGCGCCTGCTCCTCGATCTCGCCCATGCCGGCGCGCTGCATGACGAGACGCCGCAGCGGATCGCTCATGACGAGGAATTCCATGATCGTGGTGCGGCCGTGATAGCCGGTTGCAGAATTCGCCGACGCCATCGGTTTATACAATTGCACTTTTCCATCCGGCTGGAAGCGGCGCAGGCCGAATTCCTGCACCACTTCGGGCATCGCCTCGTACTTCTGCGCGTTGTCGATGTCGAGGCGGCGCACCAGACGCTGCGCGAGCACGCCGTTGACGGTCGAGGTGAGCAGGTAATCCTCCACGCCCATGTCAAGCATGCGCGTCACCGCGCCGGCGGCGTTGTTCGTGTGCAGGGTCGACAAGACCAAGTGACCCGTGAGCGCCGACTGGATCGCGATCTTGGCGGTTTCCAGATCGCGCATTTCGCCGATCATGATGATGTCGGGGTCCTGACGCACGATCGAACGCAGCGCGTGTGAGAAGTCGAGGCCGATCTGCGGCTTGGCCTGGATCTGATTGATGCCTTCGATCTGGTATTCGACCGGGTCTTCGACCGTGATGATCTTGACGTCGGGCGTGTTGAGCTTGCTCAGCGCGGTGTACAGCGTCGTGGTCTTGCCCGAACCGGTCGGACCGGTCACGAGCATGATGCCGTGCGGCAGTTCCAGCACCTTGAGGAACTGCGGCAGGAATTCGTCGGTGAAGCCGAGTTTGTGGAAATCGAACACGACCGATTCGCGGTCGAGAATACGCATCACCACCGATTCGCCAAAACTCGTCGGCACAGTCGACACGCGCAAGTCGAGCTCCTTGCCCTGCACGCGCAGCGGGATGCGGCCGTCCTGCGGCAGGCGGCGCTCGGCGATGTTGAGCTTCGCCATGATCTTGATGCGCGAAATCACCGCTGCGGTCGACGCGGCCGGCGGCGACTCGGCTTCGAGCAGCACGCCATCGATGCGATAGCGCACTTTCAAACGATTCTCGAACGGTTCGATATGCACGTCCGAGGCGCGCTGTTCGACCGCGCGCTGGATGATCAGGTTGACGAGGCGGATCACCGGTGCTTCGGAAGCGAGGTCGCGCAGATGCTCGATGTCGTCCTCGCTGCGCGTCGCTTCGTCGGAAAGATTCTCGACGATCGCACCCATCGCCGAACGGCCCGAGCCGTAGTAGCGCTCGATCAGGTCGTCGATCTCGGAACGGAAGCCGACCTTGATCTCGGCGTCCTTGCCGGTCGCGAGCTGCACGGCCTGGATCGCGTATTCCTCGGCCGGATCCGCGACGACCCAAGTGACTTTCGTGTCCGTCTCGGCTACCGGCACGATGTGATGCTGCTTCAGGAAGCGGATCGACATCGACACGTTCTGCGGCGGCGCATCGGGAAAATCTTTCGCGGTGATCAGCGGCAGGCCCATCACCTCGGATAGCGCATCACCCATCTCGCGCTCTGATACGAGGCCGAGCCGCGTCAGCAGCGGCAACAGGCTGCCGTCGCTCGCTTCCTCGTGCAGACGCCGCGCGCGTGCGAGATCGGTCTCTTTCAGCCGCCCGCGCGCGACCAGGTGTGCGCAAATGCGCTCATCGAGCGACTCGGCGGGCTCGGGCGAGGTGGGCAATGGCTGAACGGCTGACATATTTGAGAGATTATCCCCTGAACGACGCTATTCGACCTTGCTGCCGCAATTAGGTTCCGCGCGGCGCAGCTGGGCGCGTGAGTTCCTCGATGAACGCACGATTGAACACGATCCACAGCACGGCCGGCACCAACGGCGGCAGGATCAGATAACCGAACTGATACGCCAGCGCGATCGCATCGAGCGAATAGCCGAACTGATGCATCGCGGCGGCACCCTCTTTCAAATCGATCCCCAGCGATTTGAACGCCTCTGCGACGACGCCAAACGATTGTACCAGCCATAGGATCGCCACACCGCCGCCGATCTGCGCCAGCCGTTGCCAGCGCTGCAACGGTGTGGCCATTACCAGCCCGGCAAACAGCGGCACGCTATAGCCATAGATCATCGGGTTGATGACAAAATCGTACAACGCGAAATTGCTCGCCTGCCCTGTCTGCGCGGCGTTGTAGACCACATTGGTATTGATCTGCATCCAGAACGCGCGATGCGCGACGAGCTGGCCGGTTGTGCTGATTTCGTCGGC
This sequence comes from uncultured Rhodanobacteraceae bacterium, assembly GCA_964509025.1. Classification (GTDB taxonomy): domain Bacteria; phylum Pseudomonadota; class Gammaproteobacteria; order Xanthomonadales; family Rhodanobacteraceae; genus Rudaea. The sequence goes on along the minus strand of CAZDWH010000011.1, from coordinate 20,280 downwards.
ACCGGGCAGCACGTCGAGGAACAGCTTGGGCCAGCCGTGCAGCAGTACGAACTTGGCGATCTGCACTACCGGCCAGGCAAACTGCGCGGCGAAGGCGAACCAGAGAAAGAACGCGAACGGCAGCCACAGCAGGGCAGCCAGCATGAAGCGTCGCAGAGGGGAAATGGTCACTAGCCCACCCAAACGCGCGCATTGCGGAACATCCTCATCCACGGCGAATCCTCACCCCAGCTGCGCGGCGCCCACGACATCTGCGCGGTGCGGAACACGCGCTCGGGATGCGGCATCAGGATCGTCACACGCCCGTCCGCGGCGGTCACGCCGGTGATGCCCTTGGGCGAGCCATTCGGATTCGACGGATAGCTCTCGGTCGCATGTCCGGCGTTGTCGACGAAGCGCACGCAGACCTGCACGGCACGCAGGTCGCGCGCCTGCACAAACTCCGCGCGACCCTCGCCGTGCGCCACCACGATCGGAATGCGCGAGCCGGCCATGCCGCGGAACAACAACGACGGCGATTCGATCACTTCGGCGAGCACGAGACGCCCTTCGTACTGCTCCGACGCATTGCGCTCGAACGACGGCCATGCCGCCGCACCCGGGATGATGTCCTTGAGCGCCGCGAGCATCTGGCAGCCATTGCACGAACCGAGTGCGAACTTCTTCGGATCAGCAAAAAACGCCGCGAACTGGTCGCGCAACATCGGATTGAACAGGATCGACGTCGCCCAGCCACGCCCCGCGCCAAGCACGTCGCCATACGAAAAACCGCCGCAGGCCGCGAAACCGTGGAAGTCGTCGAGCTTGTGCCGGCCATTCTGCAGATCGGTCATGTGCACGTCGAAGGCATCGAAGCCCGCGCGCGTGAACGCGGCGGCCATCTCGACCTGCGAGTTGACGCCCTGGTCGCGCAGGATCGCCACGCGCGGGCGCGTCCCGGTGACGATATAGGGCGCGGCGACATCCTCGGCCGGATCGAAACTCAGCGTCGGCGACAGGCCCGGATCGTCGTCGTTGCAGCGCCAGATCAATTCGGCCTTCGCACTGGCCGGGTTGTCGCGCTGCACCTGCATCGCGTGGCTCGTCTCGGACCACACGCTCATCAGGTCGGACCACCACCAGCGCGCGATCGACTCGCCGCCGAGCCACAGCTTGATGCGCTTCTTCGCGTGTGGGTTGCCGACGAAGTGCGCGAGATGGTCGAGATTGTGCGCGCCGAGCACGTCGCGGAAGGCATCGCGATCGCTCGCGCGGATCTGCACGATCGCGCCGAGCTCTTCGGAGAACAGCGCCTGCAGCGTGGATTCCGCCCAGCCATTGAGTTCGATGTCGAGACCGCAGTGTCCGGCAAAAGCCATCTCGATCAGGCTGACGATGGCGCCGCCGTCGGCGCGATCGTGATATGCGAGCAGCAGGCCTTTGGCGTTCGCTTCCTGGATCGCGCTGAAGAATCGTTTGAGGCGCTCGGCTTTGTCGACATCCGCCGGCAGCCCGCCCGCGCGGTTGTAGACCTGCGCCAGCGCCGAACCGCCGAGGCGGTTCTTGCCGGCGCCGAGATCGATCAGCCACAGCTCGCTCGCGCCCGCATCCCGGCGCAACTGCGGCGTCAGCGCCTGGCGCACATCGGTCACGCGCGCAAATGCGGTCACGATCAACGACACCGGCGCGACCGTGCTCTGCTTGCGTCCGTCGAGCTGCCATACCGCCTGCATCGACAGCGAGTCCTTGCCGACCGGAATCGAGATGCCGAGCTTGGGGCACAGATCCATGCCGACTGCCTGCACCGCGTCGAACAGCGCCGCGTCCTCGCCGGGCGCGCCGATCGCCGCCATCCAGTTTGCCGACAGCCGAATCTCGCCGATGTCCGCGATGGGCGCAGCCGCGAGATTGGTCACCGCCTCGCCGACCGCGAGTCGCGCCGCCGCCGGCGACGACCACACCGCGACCGGCGTGCGCTCGCCCATCGCCATTGCCTCGCCAGCGTAGCCATCGAAGTCCGCGAGCATCACGGCGCAATCGGCGACCGGCACCTGCCACGGCCCGACCATCGGGTCGCGCGCGCACAGGCCGCCGACGCTGCGATCGCCGATCGTCACGAGGAACGATTTGCTGCCGACCGCGGGCTGGCGCAGCACGCGGCGAATCGCCTCCTCGAGCACGATGCCGTCGAGATCAGGCACGATGTCGAGGCGCTTGGGCTTGCGCTGCGTATCACGCTGCATCTTCGGCGCCTTGCCGAACAGCACGTCCATCGGCAGATCGATCGGCGTGTCCTGCGCCGCGCCGGAATCGGCGACAATGAGTCGTTGTTCCGCCGTCACTTCGCCGACGACCGCGAATGGGCAGCGCTCGCGCGCGCATAGCGCGGAAAATTCGGCGACGTCGTGCGCGCGCAGGCCGAGCACGTAGCGTTCCTGCGACTCGTTGCACCAGATCTGCATTGGAGACAGCGCCGGATCGGCCGAGGGAATCTTGCGCAGTTCGATGCGCCCGCCGACGTTCGAGTCGTGCAGGATTTCCGGTATCGCATTCGACAAACCGCCGGCGCCGACGTCGTGGATGCTGACGATCGGGTTGGCAGCGCCGAGCGCGGTGCAGCGTTCGATCACTTCCTGGCAACGCCGCTCCATTTCGGCGTTGTCGCGCTGCACCGAAGCGAAGTCGAGCGCCTCGCTCGACTCGCCGCCCGCGACCGACGAGGCGGCACCGCCGCCGAGGCCGATCAGCATCGCCGGACCGCCGAGCACGACGATCGCGTCGCCCGACTGCAGCACGCCTTTCTGCACGTCGGCCAGACGCATATTCGCGAGGCCGCCGGCAATCATGATCGGCTTGTCGTAGCCGCGACGCCAAGCCGGATCGCCGGTTTCCTTCTCGAACGTGCGGAAGTAGCCACCGAGACAGGGCCGCCCGAATTCGTTGTTGAACGCGGCCGCGCCGATCGGCGCATCGCGCATGATCTCGAATGCGCTGGCCATGCGCGGCGGCAGTGGGCGCTGCTTCTCCCACGGCCGCGGCTGATCCGGCAGGCGCAGATACGACGTGGTATAGCCGACCAGACCGGCCTTCGGCTTGGCACCACGGCCGGTCGCGCCCTCGTCGCGGATCTCGCCGCCGGCGCCGGTTGCCGCGCCCGGATACGGTGCGATCGCGGTCGGGTGGTTATGCGTCTCGACCTTGATCGCGTACGGAATCGTCTCGTTCACCGCGGCGAAGCGGCCATCGGGTTGCGCGAAGAAGCGCTGTCCTGCGCCACCGTCGATCACCGCCGCGTTGTCCTTGTACGCCGACAGCGTGTGCGCGGGCGACACGGCGTGCGTGTTCTTGATCATCGCGAACAGCGAGCGCTCCTGCGGCGCGCCGTCGATGGTCCAGCTCGCGTTGAATACCTTGTGCCGGCAGTGCTCGGAGTTCGCCTGCGCGAACATCATCAATTCGACATCGGTCGGATCGCGCTTGAGTTCGGCATAGCGCGCGACGAGGTAGTCGATTTCATCGGGCGCGAGCGCGAGGCCGAGGCGCATATTGGCTTTCTGCAGCGCCTCGACCGGCTGCGCGCCGAGTGCGATGCGTTCGAGCGGCGCCGGCGCGCCAGCCTTGAACAAGACGCCGGCCGTGTCGAGCGAAGCCAGCACCGACTGCGTCATCGGATCGTGCAGTTCGCGCGCGAGCTTGTGCCACGCAGTGGATTCGACCATCGGCGCCTTGGTGATGTCGAAAGCAAGGCCGCGTTCGACGCGCCGCACCGGAAAGCCGCAGCCACTGAGAATATCGGTCGCCTTCGACGACCATGGCGAAATCGTGCCGAGGCGCGGCACGACCCACAGCGTCGCCGCTTTCGGCGCGCCGGGCGTCGCACGCAAGACGCGGCACAGCGCGGCCTGATCGAGCGCCGCAGCCGTGTCGACCTCAACGAAGTAGACGTAGCGTGCCGCCGTAACCTGGCTACCGGGCTGAACGCGCGTCAATTCGCGATTGAGGCGATCCAGCCGGAACGCGGACAGGGCCGCTTGCCCGTCAAAAACCATCATGGGCGTGAAGCGCTTGCGGAAGGGGGGCGTATTCTAGCCGACGTACAGGAGGTACGTCGCCCCGGCAGGGATTGCCGGGGCCCAGACTACACGGATGTCATGCTGTTCAGCGCAGGGGGAGCTGACTCTTCTGTCATCCCTGAAGCCTGGATCCCGGCAATCCCTGCCGGGATGACGCATCGACAAAGCCGCGCGCGGTGCGGGCCGATGCGTCACTTGGCCGCGACGGGCGTCTTGTCGATGCGATCGAGCTCGGCGAGCAGCGACTGCGGATCGTTTGCCGCGGCGCCGATCTGGGTGCCGTTCGCGGCGAGCACGGTCGGCGTGCCGCCGATGCCGATCTTCAACGCCAGCGCCAGGGTTTCGGCGATCGGGTTGGCGCAGGTCTTGTTCCCCGGATCCTGCCCGTTCATCGCCGCCGTGTAGGCCGCGTTGCGATCCTGCGAACACCACACCGACACCGCCTTCTTGTCCGCGCCCGGATGGATCGACAGGGGAAAGAACACGTATTGCACGGCAATGCCGACTTGATTGTAGGCCGCAATCTGCTTGTGGAATTGGCGGCAATAAGGGCAGTCGACGTCGGTGAACACCGTGACCGTGTGCTTGGGGTTCGGCGGCGCGAACACGATGCGCTTTTCCACCGGCAGACTCTTGAGCGCCGCGTTGCGCACACCGGCCAGCGCGCGTCCGCTCAGATTGGTCTTGCTGGCGATGTCGATCACGTCGCCCTGAATCAGGTATTTGCCGTCGGCCGAGATGTACACCACCTGGCCGCTGACCACGAGTTCGTAGAAACCCGGAATCTCGGACTTGCGCACGTTGTCGGCGCTGGCTTTCGGCGCGAGCACGTGAAGCGCGTCGATGACGGCTTTTTCGGCATCGTCCGCACGGGCGGACTCGGATGCGCCGGCCAAAGCAGCGGCGGCGAACAACAGCGATTTGATCATGAGCGACTTCCGGAGCGTATTCGAATCAGGGATTTGGAACCTGCGACCGCGCGCAAGTTCAATGCGGCACAGGCCGCGGATCGCTCATTCTCGCACGTCTGCCCGGCGCGGCGCCTATGCCGCCCGTCACCTGCCCGCCACCGGTCATGCTCGCAAAACCCTCAGGCGCGCGGATGATGCTGCGTGTGCAGGCGCTTCAAGCCTTCGCGCGCGACCAGCGTATAGATCTGTGTGGTCGAAAGCGAGCTATGGCCCAGCAGCATCTGCAGCGCGCGCAGATCGGCGCCATGATTGAGCAGGTGGGTGGCGAAGCAGTGGCGCAGCACATGCGGAGAAATGCGTTTGCCGTCGATGCCGGCTTTGATCGCGTGGCGTTTGACCATGCTCCAGAACATCTGCCGCGTCATCGCGTCGCGGCGCGCGGTGACGAAAACGGCTTCGACCACCGCATCGCCGATCAGCACGGGCCGGCTTTCGCGCGCGTAGCGTTCGAGCCAATGCGCCGCCTCCTCGCCGAGCGGCACCAGGCGCTCCTTGCTCCCTTTGCCGACCACGCGCAGCACGCCCTGGCGCAGATTGACCTGATCGCTGCGCAAGCCGACGAGTTCGCTCACGCGCAGGCCGGTCGCGTAAAGTAACTCGAACATCGCGCGATCGCGCAGACCGAGCGGCGTATCGACGTCCGGCGCGCGCAACAGCGCTTCGACCTGCGCCTCGGTCAGCGCTTTGGGCAGCGGCTTGGCGAGCTTCGGCGTGTCGAGCAGCAGGGTCGGATCGTCCGCGATCGCACCGAGACGCTGCTGCATGCGATAGAAATGTCGCGCCGCCGAGATCAGGCGCGCATTGCTGCGCGAGCTGTAGCCATCGCGCTGGCGTTCGGCGAGATAGTCGTGCAGCTGCGCGCGCGAACAGGCGACGAGCGGCGTGCCCGCGCGCGCGCACCAGCGCGCGAGGCCTTCGAGATCGCGGCGGTAGCTCGCGACCGAATTCTGCGCCAGGCCGGTCTCCGACCAGGCGCGATCGAGGAAGGCTTCGATCGCTGCGCGGTCCGCCGCGCCCAGCGGCTGCGCCGGCTCGTGTATACTTTTGCGTATCTTCTTCATCATGCTTTCCAGGGCGCGTGCAAGCCTACGGGGTTGTGCGCGCGCCGTCACGTCGAACGATGACCGACCAGAACTCCCCCGCTACCACGCCCACACCCGCGGCGCCCGCCCATCTCGGCCTGCGCCTGATCGCGGCGATTTACGATCTGCTGCCGCTCGCGGCGCTGTGGTTCGTCGCAGCCGGGCTCGCCCTCGCGCTCACTGGCGGAACACTCGATGTGCATCGCTTTGCCGACAAGCTTTTCGTACAGGCGCTCGTGCTCGCGGCCACCGCGGCATATTTCGTCATCTCGTGGACTCGCGGCGGCGCGACCATCGGCATGCGCGCCTGGCGCCTGCGCGTGGTCGGCACGGATGGCGCACCGATAGGCCTCCAGCAGGCGTCGCTGCGTTTCGCCGTCGCACTGGTTTCGCTCGGAGCCGGCGGACTCGGCTTGCTCTGGTGTCTGATCGATCGCGAGCGTCGCGCCTGGCATGATCTCGCCGCAGGCACGTTGTTGGTGCGCGTCGAAAAACGCTAGGCGTTCTTGCGGAAGTACACGAACGCCGCGGCAGCCAACAATAGCGACGGCAGCGCGTTGGCGATCGCCAAATTGAAATTGTATACCGCGCCCATGCTGACCACGGACTTCTGGAAGAAGTAGTAGCTGATCGCCAGCGTCATGCCGAAGAACAGGCGCTTGCCGAGGCCGCCGGTGCGCAGGCTGCCGAACGCGAACGGCACCGCGCAGAATGCCAGCACGAGCACATTGAGCGGATAGAACACGCGCGCCCAGTAGGCGAGCCGGTAGGTGGTCGAATCCTGGCGATTGCGCTGCATGTAGTCGATATTGCGCGACAGATCGCTCATCGACAGGTATTCGGGATGGATCATCGACACCGCAAGCACCTTCGGATCGAGCGCCGACTTCCACTGCGTCTGCGCCTGCGTCGTGCTGTGCGCTTCGCGACCGACAAATTCGGTGCGGCGCACGTCGTGCAGCGTCCACTCGCCATTGAGGTGCGTCGCGGTCTTGGCGACCGAGAGTGCGAGCAGCTGGCCCGCCGGCGTGAATTCGAACACACGCACATTCTGCAATTCGACGACTTGGCCCTCCGGTGTCGCGCGCGTGCGGCCGTGCTTGGCGTTGATCACCGCCTCGCCGTCGCGTGCCCATAGCGTGCCGCCCTTGCCGATCGTCACGTCCCTGGCCTTCGCGGTGAGCTGTAGCGCCTCGGCCTTCTGTTCCGCACGCGGCGCGATGCCTTCGCCCATGGCCACGACACCCACGGTGATCAGCGCCAGCGCAAACACGACCGACGCGCAGATACGTAGCTTCGACAATCCCGCCGCGCGCAACGCGGTCAGTTCGCCTCCCGCGGCGAGGCTACCCATTCCCAACAGGCCACCGATCAAGCCGCCCAACGCGAAATACCGGGAGGCCCGGCCCGGGCGGGTACTGGTTGCCGCGCCCCTCCATGATCGCGGCCGCGGCGGCCGCCGCGATCTCGCGCGGCCCGTCGGTGTCCGGGAAGCCCTGGCCGAGGTTGACGGCGCCGGTCGTTTCGGCGAGCGCGGACATCCCGGCGAAGATCGTGGTACCCATCCCGGCAAACCGGCGGTTCAGCAGTGGTCCGGTCACCCCGCCATGGCAGCACCTTCCGGC
>CAZDWH010000011.1:0-12540 GCA_964509025.1 uncultured Rhodanobacteraceae bacterium | reverse complement strand
CTTGGCCAGCGTGTAGTTGCCGGTACCGACGTCGTTGATTTCGCCGACAAACGCGAGCAGTGCGTCGAGCATGACCACGACGCCCCAGGCGAGCAGCACCGCGCTCAGCACCGCGAGCGCGACGACCTTGTCGACTTTCTTGAAGCGCAGAGCGTCGAACATCGCAAAACGGCTGCGCCTGACGGTAGCGGTGGCGCTCATGCCGTGGCTCCCGCCGCGACATTCGCACGCTTCTGTCGCGGCAAGCGCTGGCCGCGCCAAAGCAGGAACAACGCGATTAGCAGCACCGGCATATGCACCCACCAGAAGCCGAGCGCGAAACTCAGTTTGCCCTGGCTTAGCAGGGAGCGACCGATCGTCATGCCGTTGTAGTAGATCGCCCAGGCGAGGAAGGCGACGATCAGGCCGGCATAGCGCGGCTGGCGCGGACTCGATTTCGACAAGGGCAGCGCAAGCAGCACGAGCACGATGATCGAGATCGGCGCCGCGAGGCGCCAGTGGATTTCCGCGCGCTGGGTCGGATCGCTGCTGCGCAGCAGGACACTCGTCGGCGCTGCGCGCTTGGCCGATTCGGTGCTGAAATCCTGATCGGGATCGGAAAGTTTCAGATCGTTGCGCTCGTAGCGCAGCAAACGGTAGTTGTCCTCGCCGAGCACGCCCTCGACACGGAACCCGTCGTTGAGTCCAAGATAGCGCTCGGCGCCATTCTTGTCGTGATACAGCTCGCCGTCGGCGGCGGTGATCACATTGATGCGCGCGGTCGCGTTTTCACCGGTTGCCGCGGCGGACTTCGCATCCTTGCCCTTGGCGCCCATGCCGTCGCTGCGTTCGCTCGCGACGAACATCTTCTTGAACTTGGTGCCGTCCTCGTTCATGCCTTCGACGTACATCACGCCGTCGTTGTTCGGCAGTTCGACGAAGCGTCCGGGTTCGAGTCCGGCGATGATCAGCGAGCGATTGGCTTCGAGCAGCAGGGTCTGCGACAGGCGCACCGCGGCCGGCGCGAGCCAGAACGAAATCAGCGCCATCAACAGCATCAGCGGCACGCTCAGCAGCGCGAGCGGCCGCAGCAGCCCGGTCAGCGACAGGCCGGAGGCCTGGAACACCGCCATTTCGCTCTCGCGCCACAGTCGCCCGTACGCGAGCTGCACGCCGATGAACACCGCGAGCGGCGCAAGGATCGTCAGCGCATCGATCGTGCGTAGTCCGATCAGCGAGAACAGTAATTCCGCCGGAATGCGCCCGCGCGCGATCTTGTTGAGCAGGTCCGCGACAGTGCCGCCGACGCTGACCAACAGCAGGATCGCGGTCGCGGCAATGAAGCTCACGAGCAGTTCGCGCACCAGATAGCGGTCGATGATGCGCAGTTTGGGGACAGCAAAGGCCATGCGTTGTTAAACTAGGGCGTCGCCGCAATTGCACCGCGCGCGCCGTTCAAAGGGTCTTAATTGTAGCCGAGCCGAGCCCCGGACCGGTTGCCCGTCCGTCTCTCAAGTTCCGAAGAAGCCAAGCAATGACTCTCCAATTCAGCCTCAGTTCCGATCTCCCCGAAACCAGCAGCGCGCCTTGCGTCGTCGTCGGCCTGTTCGACGATGGCGTCCTCAGCGCTGCCGCCAAGCGCATCGACGATGCGAGCCAGGGCGCGCTCAAGCGTCTGATCGCCTCGAACGACCTTTCCGGAAAGATCGGCGCGGCACAGTTGCTGTTTACGCTGCCGGGCGTCGCCCCGCCACGCGTGCTAGTGGTGGGGTTGGGCGAAGCGAAGAAATTCGACGCCGCGCGTTTCGCGCGCGCGAACGCCGATGCGGCGCGCGTGCTCAAGGGCCTGCCGATTGCCAATGCGCTGTCGTACTTGGCCGAACTCGATGTGTCGAGCAAAGACAATGCGTGGAAGCTGCGCACGGCCGCACTCGCGAGCGACGCGCAGGTATACAAGTACACCGCGACGCTGAAACCGAAAAAAGCTTCCGATACGCCCGAATTCGGCGCGCTCGCCTTCGCGGGCGCCGGCACGGACGCGGGCGTGCTCGCGCGCGCTGGCGCGATCGCCGACGGCGTGCGCTTCGCGCGCGAACTCGGCAACCTGCCACCGAACATCTGCACCCCGGCCTATCTCGCCGAACAGGCGCAAAAGCTCGCGGCGGAGCACGCGGGCGTCGCCTGCGAAGTGCTCGACGAGCCTGCGATGAAGCAGCTCGGCATGGGCGCCCTGCTCGGTGTCGCGCAGGGCGCGGCCAATCCGCCGCGCCTGATCGTGCTGCAGTGGAACGGCGCGGGTGATGCGAAACCGTACGCACTCGTCGGCAAGGGCGTGACCTTCGACTCCGGCGGCATCTCGATCAAGCCCTCCGCCGGCATGGAGGAAATGAAATTCGACATGTGCGGCGCCGCCGGCGTGCTCGGTGCCTTCCTCGCCGCGGTGAAGATGAAACTCAAACTCAATCTCGTCTGCGTCGTGCCCGCGGTAGAGAACATGCCCGGCAACAACGCGCAGCGCCCGAGCGACGTCGTCACGAGCATGTCGGGACAGACGATCGAGGTGCTCAATACCGACGCCGAGGGGCGCCTGATCCTGTGTGACGCGCTGACTTACGTGCAAAAGTATACTCCGCAGGTGGTCGTCGACGCGGCGACCCTGACCGGTGCCTGCGTCGTCGCGCTCGGCAAGCATGCGAGCGGCCTGTTCACGATGGACGACGCGCTCGCCGCCGAACTCACCGCCGCCGGCGAAGCGACGCTCGACCGCGCCTGGCGCCTGCCGCTGTGGGACGACTACCAGAGCCAGCTCGACACCGGTTTCGCCGACGTCGCCAACATCGGCGGCAAATACGCCGGCGCGATCACCGCTGCCTGCTTCCTCGCGCGCTTCACCGAGGGCCAGCGTTGGGCGCATCTCGACATCGCCGGCAGCGCCTGGGAAGAGGGGCGCAAGGGTTCGGCGACCGGCCGCCCGGTACCGCTGCTGGTGCAATATCTGCTCGACCGCGCGGGCTGAGCGCGCGCATTTTCTTTCGAACCGACCACCCGTCAAGGAGCCATCGATGCTGCGTCATCTCGTTTGCTGTGCCGCGTTGCTGCTGTCCGCTTCCGCCTTCGCGCAGGACGCGGAATATCCGATGCACACACCGGACGAGGTGATCGCGCTCGCGAAAGAGCATCCGAACGGCATCAAGGTCGCCGTGAGCTTCACGATCAAGAGCGCGAACTTCGGCAAGAAAGACTCGGCCGGCCATCTGTTCCTCGATTCGATGGAAAACTACCGCGACTCGCGCTCGCTCAACGTCAACGTGTTTCCGCACGCGGTCGAAAAAGCCGGCCTGCAGGAAGGCGCGGCGCTACTCGGCAAGACCGTCACAGTCCAAGGCGTCGCCAAGCACGCACGCATCAACTGTCACTCCGGCTGTCCGCAGGACTCCAGCAAGACGCACTATTTCCAGACGCAGATCTTCGTGCGCGACAACGACACGATCTCGATCGGACCGACGTCGGCGCCATAAACGCGATGCCCCGCGCCGATTTCTATCTGATCGACAAGCCGCGCTTCCGCGCCGATCCGCTGCTGCTCGTGTGCGAGCTTGCGCGCCGGGCTTTCGACGGCGGCATGCCGACGCTGATCCTCGCGCGCTCGGGCGACCAGGCGGACGAGCTCGATCAGAAGCTGTGGGAATTCGACGAGGACGCGTTCATCCCGCATCAGCTCGCCGGCGACGAGGACGATGCGATCACGCCGGTGCTGATCGCCGCGCCGGGCGTAGCGACGCCCGATCGCATGCTCGTAATCAACTTGCGCGACGAATGCGCACCAGGCCTGTTCGAGCGTGTGCTCGAAGTCGTACCTGCCGACGAGGCGCAGCGGCTCGGTTCGCGCGAGCGCTGGAAAACCTACAAGGCCGCGGGTTTCGAGACGACCAAGCACGACATGTGAACGCGCTTGGTCTGCGTGGCTTCAGTTGCGCCTGGCCGTCTGCAACGAGTTCTCGACGCTTTCCACGACGTCCGCTGTGCGGCGCGCCCACAGCGGCGTGGTCAGATTCAGCAATTGCATGGCCGTGCGCCAACCGATCAGCCACAGCGCAAGGAACGACGCAGGAATCAGGTCGCTCAATCCGCTCATGCTCGATCCGAAGGTTTGCGTCCAGAACAGACCCAGGGCGAGCGCGCTAGCGATCAGGAACCCCAGTCCCATCGGATAGACGTAGCCGTTGCGGGCGATCTCGCGCGGTCCACGTTCCAGGTAGGCGTCAATATAGTCGCTGCGGCGGACCACGTCCTGCGCGAGGAAGAGGGCGATGTTGAGCGCCGGCAGCCACATTGCCATGATTTTGAAGCGCGTGGCGATGCCGAGCAGCCAGGCCGCAAACGGCATGCCCTCCGGCTTGGGGGCAACCAAAGCCAGCGCAAGCAGGATCAGGCCACTCCACACCATGCCGTGCCACAGCGCGTAACCCAACGCTGTGATCACACGCGGGGCTTCGCTCGTAGCAGGCGGCGCGGCGGTGAACAGAATGCGCGCGACCACGGCCAGCGCGTAAACCGCGCCTTCGGCGAAGAACAGGAGCAGAACGCCGAGCGGGTCGAGCTTGCCGAACAGCCACATCCCCATCGGCAGCAAGGCGCTCGCAACCAGCATGCCGCCCTGTGTCCATAGCGTCGCGGCCGGCGGCGGCGCGGGCAACAGCGCGTTCAGCGCACGCAGTGACTTGGCGTCGACCGCCCGCGCATCCGAGGCGGCGCGCAGGTAGCGCTGATAGTCACGCCGTTCCACCATGCGCGCATGATGCGTGAAAGCGCGGCAGGAGTACACGCCTTCCAATAGAATATGCGGTTTCCCCATTTCTACCGCAGCACGCGCATGGACAAGAGTTTCGACCCCCAGACCATCGAATCGAAGTGGTACGCACAGTGGGAAGCTGCGGGCGACTTCCAGCCGCGCGGAACCGGCGCGCCCTATTGCATCCTGCTGCCGCCGCCGAACGTGACCGGCACGCTGCACATGGGCCACGCGTTCCAGCAGACGATCATGGATGCGCTGACGCGTTACCACCGCATGCGCGGCTTCCGCACGCTGTGGCAAGGCGGCACCGATCACGCGGGCATCGCGACGCAGAAGATCGTCGAGAACCAGCTCGCGGCGCAGAACCAGACGCGCCACGATCTCGGCCGCGAGAAATTCATCGAGCGCGTGTGGGAGTGGAAGGCCGAATCGGGTTCGACCATCACCAATCAGATGCGCCGCCTCGGCGCCTCGGTCGACTGGTCGCGTGAACGCTTCACGATGGACGAGGGTCTATCCGCCGCAGTACGCCGCGTGTTCGTGCAGTGGTATCGCGACGGGTTGATTTATCGCGGCCGCCGCCTCGTCAACTGGGACCCGGTGCTGATGACGGCCGTGTCCGATCTCGAAGTGAACAACGAGGAGAAGGAAGGCTCGCTCTGGTCCATCCGCTACCCCGCCAGCGGTGGCGGCGAAGGCGTCGTCGTCGCGACGACGCGCCCGGAGACGATGCTCGGCGACGTCGCGGTGGCCGTGCATCCCGAGGACGAACGCTATCAGGCGCTGATCGGCAAGACCGTGAAGCTGCCGCTATGCGATCGCGAGATTCCGGTGATCGCCGACGATTACGTCGATCGCGAATTCGGCACCGGCGCGGTCAAGATCACGCCGGCGCATGATTTCAACGACTGGCAGGTCGGCGCGCGGCACAAGTTGACGCCCATCACCATCCTCACGCTCGACGCAAAGGTTAACGACGCAGCGCCGGAAAAATATCGCGGCCTCGACCGCTTCGCCGCGCGCAAGGCCGTGCTCGCCGATCTCGAAGCGGCCGGTCTGCTCATCGAAACGAAGAAGCACAAGCTGCAGGTGCCGATCGGCGATCGCTCGGGCGCGGTGATCGAGCCGATGCTGACCGATCAGTGGTTCCTCGATCTGACCAGTGATACGCGCGTCGATGGTGAACCCGGCCCCGGCGGACGCAAGGCGATCACCGAACCCGCGCTCATCGCGGTGCGCGACGGCGAAATCAAATTCGTGCCGGAGAACTGGTCGACGACCTACAACCAGTGGCTCGAGAACATCCAGGATTGGTGCGTCAGCCGCCAGCTCTGGTGGGGCCATCGCATTCCGGCCTGGTACGACGAGGCAGGCAACGTCTTCGTCGGCGAGGATGAGGCCGACGCGCGCGCGCACGCGAGCGTCGCGCCCGTCGGCGCGCTACGCCAGGACGACGATGTGCTCGACACCTGGTTTTCGTCGGCGCTGTGGCCGTTCTCGACCATGGGCTGGCCGGCCAGCGGACCGGTGACCGAAGGCGGCCGCGTCGTCGCGGACTGGACGCAGGATCAGCAATTCCTGCCGAGCGCGGTGCTCGTCACCGGCTTCGACATCATCTTCTTCTGGGTCGCGCGCATGGTGATGGCGACGCAGTACTTCACCGGCAAGGTGCCGTTTCGCGAGGTTTACATCAACGCGATCGTGCGCGACGCCGAAGGCCAGAAGATGTCGAAGTCGAAGGGCAACACGATCGACCCGCTCGACCTGATCGACGGCATTGAGCTCGATGCGCTGGTGAAAAAATCGACAGCGTCGCTGCTGATCCCACAGGTGCGCGAGAAGGTCGAGAAGCGCATTCGCAAGGATTATCCGGGCGGCATCGCCGCGGTGGGCACCGACGCGCTGCGCTTCACGTTTGCCGCACTCGCCACGCATGGGCGCACGATCAATTTCGACTTGAAACGCGCCGAGGGCTACAAGGCGTTCTGCAACAAGCTGTGGAACGCGGCGCGGTTCGTGTTGATGAATTGCGACGGCTTCAGCGTCGAGGCCGGCAAACCGCTGACGCCCGCTACCGAAGCCGAGAAATGGATCCTCGCACGCCTGCGTGCGACGCTCGCCGAAGTCGAGGCGCAGTTCGCGCTGTATCGCTTCGATCTCGCCGCGCAGGCGCTGTACGAATTCGTCTGGAACGAGTACTGCGACTGGTTCGTCGAGCTCGCCAAGCCCGCACTCAACGGCGACGACGAGGCGGCTGCGGCATCGACACGCCACACGCTGCTCATCGTGCTCGAGACGACGCTGCGTGCGCTGCATCCGATCACGCCGTTCATCACCGAAGAAATTTATCAGGCAGTCGCGCCGCTGCTTGGCCTCAAGGAAACGAGCATCACGCAGCGCGCGTGGCCGCGTGCGGACGAGCTGCCGGCGGACGATGCCGCGGCGAGCGCTGATATCGAATGGCTGCGCGCGGTGCTGAGCCAGATCCGCCGCATCCGCAGCGAAATGAATATTTCTCCGGGCAAGACGATTCCGCTGTTGTTCGCGAACGGCAATGCGGGCGATCGCGCGCGGCTGCAGAAGTTCGCCGCGCAGATCGCCTTTCTCGCGCGCAGCGAGCCACCGCGCTGGCTCGATGCGGGCGAGGCGGAACCGGTCGCTGCGGCGGGCATTGTCGGCGAAATGAAGCTGCTGATTCCGCTCGCAGGACTGATCGATCTCGAGGCAGAGAAAGCGCGTCTCGACAAGGAGATCAAGCGTCTCGACGGCGAGATCGAAAAGTCGAACAAGAAGCTGGCTAACTTCGGCGACAAGACTCCACCCGCGGTGGTCGAGCAGGAGAAGCAGCGCGTCACGGAGTTCACCGCAATGCTTGCGGGGTTGCGCGAGCAACTCATGCGTCTGAATGCGGCGAATGATCCACAGATGTAGAGCCTGACATTCGTCATGGCAATCGATGACGGTCACCACTGCGCCGAAGCGTGATCGCTGCGCACAATAAGGCGTCCCCATAGCCAAGGCCTGACATGCTCGTGCGCATTCTGAAGTGGTTGCTCACTGTCGTTTTGATCCTCGTGCTGATCGCAGCGATCTGGATCGGCGTCTGGGGCAAGGATTTGTTCCGCGTCGCCACGGGTTCGGTGGCACGCTCGCTCTGTTCCGCGGCCTTCGTTACGCAGGTCGACCCCGATCGCGTCTTCGCCGAGGAGCAGCATCCGCGCACGAAGGTGATCGACTGGGCGCTGCACTATGACGTCAACCGGCCGCAGCACGAGGTGCGTGCGACGATCGCTGGCCTGTTCGCTGCGCGCGCGGTGTATCGAGAAGGGCTCGGCTGCCTTATCGTGCATGGCGATGTGCCTGAAGCGGCCGGCATATCGCCGCTGAACTTCGCCGACGCATTTGCGGACGACAAAGTCGTCGAGCCCGCCGATCCGGCGCTGCGCGCAGCGCTCGACGGCGCCTTCGCCGAACCCGATCCGGCACAGCCGCGCTATGCCAAGGCTTTCGTCGTGCTGCACGACGGCAAACTCATTGCAGAACGCTACGCACCAGGATACGGACCGGACACGCCGATCTGGTCGCACTCGCTGTCGAAGTCGCTGACCAATGCGCTGATCGGCGTGCTGGTGCGGCAAGGCATGCTGCGCATCGATCAGTCTGTGGCCGATTCCGATGCACCGCGGAAATTCACGCTCGACCAGCTGCTGCGCATGACCAGCGGCCTGCCCTTCGACGACACCGACGATGCGATCAATCCGCTGACGCATATGCTGTTCCTCGAACGCGACATGGCCGGCTATGCCGCGACGCTACCGCTCGAACATGCGCCGGGCACGACGTGGGCCTATAGCAATGCGGGCTATATGCTGCTGTCGCGGCTCGTGCGCAACGCGGCCGGCGAGAGCGCGGCCGACACCGAACGCTTCGCGCAGCGCGAATTGTTCGAGCCGCTCGGCATGCGTCACGCAACGCTCGATTGCGACGCAACCGGCACGCCGATCGGCGCGAGCAATTCCTACGCATCCGCGCGCGACTGGGCACGCTTCGGCCAGCTCTATCTCGACGACGGCGTTGTAGATGGGCGGCGCATCCTGCCCGAGGGCTGGGTCGCGTACAGCACGAAACAGACCCTGGATACTGGCTACGGCGCGGGCTGGTGGACCAACCTCATCGATCACGGTAGCGTGCCGGTGTGGGATGCGCCCTGGGGCATGCCGACCCTGCCGAAAGACATGTTCTATGCGCGCGGCGCGCTCGGGCAATATATCGTAGTCGTGCCGTCGGAACGCCTGGTCGTCGTGCGCATGGGCTTTGCCTATGGCGGCGTCGAGAAGGCAATCGGCGACATCATCAAGGCGCTGCATGCGGCGGAGGCAGCGCACTAGTTCAATAATCAGAGGTCCAGCATGCGTTTGTATACTTTTGCGATTCTCGTCCTTTGCGCAACCGGCGCGCAGGCAACCGAGAAGAAAGTCATCACGCATGAAGACTTATGGCTGATGCCGCGCGTGGGTCCGGCCCTGGTCAGCCCCGACGGACGCAACGCGGTATTCAGCGTCACCGAACCGAGCTACAAGAAGGACGAGACGCAGACGCATCTGTGGATCGTGCCGGTCGACGGCAGCGCGCAGGCGCGGCGCCTCACCTCGGGCAAGGCGGAGGAAAAGAGCGTGGCCTGGAGTGCTGACTCCAAACGCCTCGCGTTCTCGGCCAAGCGCGGCGACGACAAGGTCGCGCAAATCTGGATCCTCGATCTCGGTGCCGGCGGCGAAGCCTTGCGCGCGACCGCGCTCTCGACCGGCGCGAGCGCGCCGCAGTTTTCGCCCGACGGCACGCGCCTGCTGTTCGTCAGCGAAGTCTGGCCGGAGGCGAAGACCGACGCGGACAACGAGCGCATCACCAAGGAACACGAAGAACGCAAATACAAGGCGCATGTCTACACGGGTTTTCCAATCCGCGATTTCGATCACTGGATCAGCGAAAAGCGGCCGCACGTGTTCGTGCAAGCGATCGGCGCCGACGACGCGCGTGATCTGGTCGCGAACACAGCACTGGCAAAATTGCCGGGCTTCTCCGAACCCGAGGAGGGCGGCGGTGCGGTCTGGGCCCCCGACGGCAAATCGATCGTGTTCGTGGCGAGCCGCAATCGCGATCGCGCAGCCTGGCAATTCACCAATGCCGATCTGTTCGAGGTGCGCCTCGATGGGCACGAGCTGCGCCGCCTGACCGGCGCCGACGCGCTCGACGCCGGCGCCTCCTGGGGCCGACCGCGTTTCAGCAGCGACGGCAAGACGCTGTATGCGACGGTGACGCCGCGCAGCGGACATATCTATGACGCGACGCAGCTCGCCGTGCTCGACTGGCCGAGCGCAAAGGAACGCGCGCGCGTCGGCCTGCCGAACAATCTCTCGGTAGCGAGTTATGCGCCGGCTTCGGAAGGCCGCGTCGTGTATCTGACCGCCGAAGACGCCGGACAGGAAAAACTCTTTCGTGCGACGCGTGGCGATAGCGAAGCGAAGCCGTTCGCCGCGCCGGAACGCGGCACCTGGAGCAATCTTTCCGGCGGCGTCAACGCGCCGGGCATGGTTGCACTGTACGAAAGCGCGACCGAGCCGCCTGAACTCGTGCGCATCGATCCGATCAGCGGCAAGGCAGAGGCCATCACGAGCTTCGCGCGCGAGCGCGCCGCCAAGCTCGATCTCGCGCCGCTGGAATCGTTCTGGTTCACCAATGCGCGCGGCCAACGCATCGAGTCCATGCTGCTTCGACCGCCGCATTTTGATACGAAGAAAAAATATCCGTTGCTCGTGGTGATGCACGGCGGGCCGTTCTCGCAGTGGCGCGATCAATGGGTGCTGCGCTGGAACTACCACCTGCTCGCCGCGCCGGGCTATGTCGTGCTGCTGACCAACTATGTCGGCTCGACCGGCTACGGCGAGGCCTTCGCGCAGGCGATCCAGGGCGATCCGCTCAAGGGTCCCGGCGACGACGTCAACGCCGCGGCAGACGAGGCGATCAAGAAATATTCCTTCATCGACGGCGCGCGTCAGTGCGCCGCCGGTGCAAGCTACGGCGGCCATCTCGCGAACTGGTTGCAGGCAACGACGACGCGCTACCGCTGCCTGGTCAGCCACGCCGGCCTGATCAATCTCGAAACGCAGTGGGGCACTTCGGATACGATCTACAGCCGCGAAGTCGGCAACGGCGGCCCGGTGTGGGAACAGAATCCGGTCTGGCGCGAACAGAATCCGATCCGTTATGCCGCAAACTTCAAGACACCGGTGCTGATCAGCGCGGGCGAGCGCGATTTCCGCGTGCCGATCAACAACGACCTCGAATACTGGTCGGCGCTGCAGCGCCAGCGCGTCGAGAGCCGTTTCATCATTTTCCCCGACGAGAACCACTGGGTGCTCAACGCCGAGAACAGCAAGTTCTGGTACGGCGAGGTGCAGGCGTGGTTTGCGCGTTGGCTCAAGGATGAGAAGGCGGAAAAAGCCAAGCCCGCCGAGAAATAGCAGGCGATACTCAAGCGGGTTAGCACGACGAAGCTCTGCGCTATGATCTTGCACGACTCCGTGGACAATGGACTATCGATGCGCTGGATACTCGCTGCCCTGCTCTGCATTCTCCCTTTGATTGCTGTCGCTGCGGATTCGGAGCCATCGCTCGAACCGCAGCTGTCGCAGTCGCACACGGTGTTTGAAAGCGCCGAGGCGGCACCTCTCTCTCATCCCTGGGCAGGCATTTACCGGACCTTTGCTGGCGGGAGCACCTATTCGCTCGCGGCGGACGGGCGCTATGCCCGCAACTTCAGCAGCTGCTTTGGCCCCTTCGAAGTCGAACTGGGACGCATCGACGTGCAGGGATCGTCGATCACGCTAGTGCCGCAGGAGATCAAGAGCGTTTCGCCGAACCACACTCCGGCTGCCGAAAAGGCGACGTTTCATGTCATTCGATGGGCGGATCAGCGTTTTCTGGTAGACGAGAATTCCGGACGCAAATTCGTCGATTGGATCAACAGCTTTGGCGCTCCGGAAATTGGGCGCAAGGACGCGGGACTGCCACTCGCTGGTTTGCGTCGAGACACGCCAGAAGCGAAACTCCCGGATCGGATCGATACCCTTGAGCTGCCGCCCGAGCTGCGCAAATTGCTACGCCCGGTGCCAGCGAGCGCGCACCTCGTGGCTTTGCTCGAATCACCTGCGAACCTGAAATGGGAACGCCGTTCCGCCCTCTGGCACCATCATTTGGTGAGGCATTCCTGCAGGAATGTGCACCACGTCGCCGGCCTTCAACTCTTGGGTTGTTCCCCCTTTCACCGAGGCCCCCAGGGTCTCTCCGGGCGCCGTTGTCCTGGGTTCAACCACTTCGCCTCCGGTGATCACAGAGGCATGGCCATCGAGAATATAAAACACGTCGGCAAAATTCTGGTGTACCTCGGCGTTCCCGCTGCGATTGCGAAACGCGAGCATCGTGTAGTGATGCGGATATTTTTCGAGCGTCTCGCTGGCCGAGCCTTTTTCTGCGGCTAGCTGCTGCAAATGCTTCGCCCGTTCCAACAGATCGGCAGGAGACCAGTGATCAGATTTCATAGCCTGAGGAAACGCTCCTTTCGCAATCGCCAACGCGACCAGCATGACAGGTATAGCAACGCCGACAGACATCCTTCTCATGGCTTACCTCGTGATTGATTGGATTTGACTCTCCGTCCGGCCAGTTCCCGTGCGCGCCTGAAGATCGAAAGAAACATCGGCCGGGTCAGT
>CAZDWH010000010.1:7125-36856 GCA_964509025.1 uncultured Rhodanobacteraceae bacterium | reverse complement strand
AACGACTCGGTTCGTTGTGCACGAGTTCGCCATAGCGACGCGAACGCGCGGCATAGGACAGACACAGACTTTCGCGCGCGCGTGTGATGCCGACGTACATGAGGCGTCGCTCTTCTTCGAGGCGGCCTTCGTCGATGCCGGCTTCATGCGGTAGCCGCCCTTCCGCGACGCCGACGATATTGACGAAGCGGAACTCAAGTCCTTTGGCCGCGTGCAGCGTCATCAGGCGCACCGCGTTACCGGCATCTTCGCGGTCGGCATTGCTGAGTAACGCCAATTGCGCGGCGAGATCGGCCACGCTGTTCGCGTTGCGCTGCATCGCGCGGAACCAGTCGGCGAGTTCGCTCAGATTGCCGAGACGGCGCGCGCGAACCGCCGCATCTTTCGTCTCGGCTTCGAGATGCGCGTGGTAGTGCGTGCGTTGCAGCACGCGCTCGACCAGATCGGCTGCGCTGAGTGCGCGCGACGCGCCTTCGAGTTCGCCAATCAGCTCGATAAAACCGGCGAGTGCCGCGGCTGAGCGCGGCGCGAGCTGTTTCAGCACCGCATCGCTCTGTGCCGCGCGCAGCATCGATGCGTGACGTGCCTGCGCGAGCTCGCCGAGTTTTTCCAGCGTGGTCGCGCCGACGTCGCGACGCGGTACATTGGCGATGCGCACGAAGGCCGCGTCGTCGTCGGGATTGGCGACGAGACGCAGATAGGCGAGCACGTCCTTCACTTCCGCTCGCTCGAGAAACGCTGTGCCGCCGGTCAGGTGATACGGCACCTGCGCGAGGCGTAGCGCCTTCTCCAGCGCACGCGACTGGTGATTGCCGCGATACAGGATCGCGAACTCGCTCCACGGCGCCTTGTACTTCTGCGCCAGATGCGCGATGCCGGCGGCGATGCGTTCGGCCTCGTGCTCGTCATCGCGGCAGATCAGCACGCGGATCGGCGCGCCCTCGGCATGCTCGCTCCAGAGCTTTTTCACATGCGCATGCGGGTTGTGCGCGATCAGTGCATTCGCCGCGCGCAGGATGCGCTTGGAGCAGCGGTAGTTCTGCTCGAGCTTGATCACCTTGAGCTCGGTGTAGTCGCGGCCGAGCTGATCGAGGTTCTCGGTGTTCGCACCGCGCCAGGCATAGATCGACTGATCGTCGTCGCCGACGCAGGTGATCGCGCCGCGCGCGCCGGCGAGCGCGCGCAGCAGGCGATACTGCGCATTGTTGGTGTCCTGGTATTCGTCGACGAGCAGGTAGCGAATGCGCTCCTGCCAGGCCACGCGCACCTCGTCGTTACCTTCGAGCAAGGAGAGCGGTAGCCGGATCAGATCGTCGAAATCGACTGCGTTGAATGCGGCGAGACGCTTCTGATAGGCCGCATACAGCGTCGCGGCTTCATGCTCGCGTGGGCTGCGCGCGCGTTCGAGCGCGGCCTCGGGCGCCAGGCCTTCGTTCTTTGCGGTGGAAACGAGATGGCGCAGCGCAAACAACTGCTCGGGCTTGGTCGCGGCGGGCAGCAGTTCCTTGATGATCGCGCCGCTGTCATCGGCATCAAGCACGGAAAACCCGCGCTTCAGCCCGAGCGTGGCATGCTCGATCTGCAGGAACTTGAGTCCGAGCGCGTGGAACGTGCACACCACCAGCGCCTGCGCTGCCTCAGCCGACTGCTTCGCGAGCAGGCGCGTCGCACGCTCGCGCATTTCGCGCGCGGCCTTGTTGGTGAAGGTGATCGCCGCGATCTTCGCCGGCGCAAGATGCTTGCGCATGACGAGATGCGCGATCTTCTCGGTGATCACGCGCGTCTTGCCCGAGCCCGCACCCGCGAGCACGAGCAGCGGGCCGTCGCAATATTCGACGGCGGCGCGTTGTTGGGGATTGAGCATGCGAACGGCGGGTGTTGCGGCGAGCGAAGCGCGCTATTCTAGAACCAGTCCGCCTTGACACGAAATTCCGGGAACGCAGTGGCAAAATTATACTTTTACTATTCGGCGATGAACGCCGGCAAGACCACGACGCTGCTGCAGAGCGCGCACAACTATCACGAGCGCGGCATGCGCACCTTGATCCTCACGCCCAAGCTCGACACGCGCGCGGGCGAAGGCGTGGTCGCCTCGCGCATCGGCCTCAAGGCGAACGGACGCATCTTCGAACGCGATGACGATCTGTTGCGCCTGGCGCGCGACGATATCGCCGCCCACGGCGCGCTGCACTGCGTGCTGGTCGACGAGGCGCAATTCATGACCAAGGCGCAGGTATGGCAGCTGACCGACATCGTCGATCAGCTCAACATCCCGGTGCTGAGCTACGGCCTGCGCACCGACTTTCGCGGCGAACTGTTCGAGGGCAGCCAGTACCTGCTCGCCTGGGCCGACAACCTGGTCGAGATCAAGACGATCTGCCACACCGGACGCAAGGCGACGATGGTCGTGCGCGTCGACGAGCACGGCCGCGCGGTCAGCGACGGCCCGCAGGTCGAGATCGGCGGCAACGATCGCTATGTCTCGGTCAGCCGCGGCGAGTTCAAAGAGATCATGGCCGGCAAGGGCCTGATCGAGCCGAAACAAGCACCTCTGCCTCTGGGCGCCTCGCTGCCGTGATGAGTGCGGGACCGGATCCGATTCTTGCCGAATTGCGAGGCGTCGAGGGGCGCATCCGGTCCGGCGATCTCGATCGCGCGCAAAGCGCGCTGCAGGCACTGCGATTCGCGGCGCCGAACGATGCACGCATCTATTTGGTCGGCGCGATGCTCGCACAGGCGCGTGGCAGCGCCGACGAGGAAATCAGCGCGCTGCGGCAGGCCTGTGCCTTGATGCCGCGCTGGTTTGTGCCGCAACTCGAACTCGCCAAAGCCCTGTCGCGTCTGCAGCAGCACGAAGCCGCGCGGACTGCCGCGGAACATGCGGTCGAGCTCGCCCCGGACAATCTCGCCGTACTCGGCATCGCCACGGCCGTGGCGAACAATATGCGCGATCGCGCGACCGCCTCGAAGCACCTGCGCAGCGCATTCGCCTTGCAGCCGGATGCCATGCCGATTCGACGCGCCTTGGCCCTGTCGCTGTCGCAGCAACAGTTGAGCGGCGAAGCCGAAGCGCATTGGCGCGCGCTGCTCGACCAGGATCCGAACGACGCGCACGCGCTGCTCTGGCTCGGCATATGTCTGATCGCACTCGGGCGGCACGACGAGGCGGTGCCGCTACTGCAACACGCGCGGGATGCGGGCGGAAGCAATCCGAGCCTGGAGTTCAACCTGGCGCTGGCGCGCGGCGAAACGCCACCCGAACAGCCGAACGAAATCGTGCGCGAATTGTTCGACGGCTACGCGGCGCGCTTCGACCAGCACCTGGTCGGAGGACTGAAGTACGGCGTACCGCGGCTCGTCACGCAGCTAATCATGCAGCGCGACGGTGTCGCCGATGTGCTCGATCTCGGCTGCGGTACCGGTCTGCTCGGCGTATATCTCGGCATCGCGCACTTTGGCGGTGCCCTGGTCGGCGTGGACCTGTCGCAGAAGATGCTCGACCAGGCGGCAACGCACGGCGTCTACCGGAACCTGCGTTGCGCCGACTTGCGCGACGAACTCAAGCAAGCGAACGCCTTCGACATCGTCGCCGCGAACGATGTGTTCGTGTATGTCGGCGACGTGACGGAAATCATTCCCGCAATATTCCGCACGCTGCGCCCCGGCGGTGCGCTGATTTTTTCGTGCGAGACGGCTGCGCCGCACGAGCCTGCGCTGGTGCTGCGAGCGAGCCGACGTTATGCGCACTCGCAGGATTCGATCGAGGCGCTGTGCCGCGGCGCAGGCTTTGCGAGCGTCGCATTCAGCCATCTCGACCTGCGCCACGAGGCGAACCGGCCGATCGCGGGTTTTATCGCGGTCGCGGAAAAACCCTAGCGGCCCTTCAGGAGAATTTACGCGCGCCTGCAGAAAATCGGGGCGAAACGCGAAATCACGACAACCACCATGCTGCGCATCCTGCTCATTGAAGACCAGCGCGATATCGCTGCGAACATCTGGGATTACCTCGAGTTCCGCGGCTTCGTCATGGACCACGCCGCCGACGGCGCCAACGGCCTGCGCATGGCGCTCGATGGCAGCTATGACGTGATCGTGCTCGATCTCGGGCTGCCCAAGCTCGACGGCATCGACCTGTGCCGCGCCCTGCGCGCGGCGGGGCGCGACACGCCGGTGCTGATGCTGACCGCGCGCGACACGCTCGAGGACAAGTTGATCGGCTTCGCCGAAGGTGCCGACGACTATGTCGTGAAGCCGTTCGCGATGAAGGAGCTCGAAGCGCGCATCCGTGCCCTGTTCCGACGCGGCCGCCTGCAGCATGGCGATCTGCTGCGCGTCGGTGATCTCGTGCTCGACCCGGTCAAGCTGAGCGTCGAACGCGCGGGCCAGTCGATCGCGCTCACGCGCGCCGGCTTCGTCCTGCTCGAAGCGTTGATGCGGCACGCGCCGCATCTGGTGCGGCATGCCGATCTCGCGCATGCGCTCTGGGGCAGCGAGGGCGGCGATATCGCCACCTTGCACACCCATCTGTCGGTGCTGCGCGCCGCGATCGACCGGCCATTCGCCACGCATCTGCTGCATACGGTGCACGGCTTCGGCTACCGCATCGCCGAGAAGGCCGAAGGCTGATGCGCGTGCGCACTCCGCTCAATCTGCGTACGCGCGTCGCGCTCGCGTTTGCCGGCCTCGGCATGATCGTCAGCCTCTGTCTCGCCATGCTCGCGATGCATTTCTCGCAAGCCTACGTCAACCGTCTCGTGCGCGAGCTGCTGCGAGTGGAAGGCGAATATCTGGCCGAACGCTATGCCGAGACCGGACACATTCCGCATCCGCGCACACGGCATTTCTACACCTACGCGACCGGCGATGATCCCACTGTCGCGCCGCCCGCGGAGATCGCCACGTTCATGCCGGGCGAGTATCGGGAAATTGCGACGCAGGAGGGTGACAGGCATGTGTCTGTGCTTGCGCTCGACGCGGGCCATAGTCTCTACCTCGTATTTGATTTGCAGCTCGAAGCGGTGCGCGAGCGCCGCCTGATGCGCGACCTGATCGCGCTCGTGCTGTTCGGCACCGGCCTGTCGGCCTGGCTTGGCTGGGCCTGGGCCGGACGCGCGATCGATCCGGTGCGCCGTCTTGCGCGCACCGTCGGACAGCTCGAACCTTCGCGTCACGGTGCGGTGCCGCTCGCATCGCAGTTCGCGCACGACGAAGTCGGCCGCCTCGCCGAAGCTTTCGATCGCTATCAGGAACGCCTCTACGGTTATGTGCGGCGCGAGCGCGCGTTCACCGCAGATGCGAGTCACGAGCTGCGCACGCCCCTCGCGGTAATCCGCGGCGCAATCGAAGTATTGATGGACGCCGGCCAATGCGACGCCGCAACGCTCGCGCGCCTGAAGCGCGTGCAGCGCGGCGCCGACGAACTGCGCGATCTGCTCGACGCGCTGCTGGTGCTCGCGCGCAGTGATGAGACCGAGGCCAATGAAGCACGTACGCCGGATCTCGATCAGGTCGTGAGCTCGCTGCTGCACGAACGCGCCGATGCGCTGCGCGAACGTCGCGTCGAAGTCCAGCATGCAGGCACCCCAAATATCGCTATCGCGGCGCCGCAGAAAGTGCTGCGCGTGATCATCGGCAACCTGCTGCGCGCAACCTCACAGTTCGCAGAAGGCGGCGTGCTGCGCGTCGAGGTGACGCCGCAACGCCTGGCGATCGCACACGAAGGCGAAGCGCCGACGCGCAACTCCGTGCGCCAGGGCCTCGACACGCGCGAGCATACGCTCGGCCTCGGCATGATCCGCCGCGTCTGCGAACGCTGGGGCTGGAAGCTCGAGGAGAGTGTAGGCGCGAGCACAGACCACGCCTTCGTGGTGCACTTCCGGCAGTGAAATCAATTCCGGGATTGCCGGGGTGGAGATGTCGGACGGCGCCCGCGCGCCGCAGCTGAAAACGATTACCCGCCGCATAGGGGTTCGTTCCAGTTTGCTTGTGACCGCCGTCACGTTACGCTAGGGGCCCCCGTCAGCTCGGAGAGCTCGAGATGAAGTTGCGTAATCTGGTTTTGGCCCTGGCCGCGATCCTTCCCGTAAGCGCCGCGCAGGCGATCACCTACGGTGTCGACGACAACGGCAAGCATCCGTTCGTCGGCGGTCTCGTCGGCACGTTTTCCAGCGGCACCTACGTGTATTGCTCGGGCACCCTGATTGCGCCGCGCGTTTTCCTCACTGCTGCGCATTGCAATGTCAGCGCGGAGACGGGGAGGGACGACGTCTTTGTTACCTTCGACGCACATGCCGACGGCAACTCGCATCTGCTGCACGGTTGGTACTATCCCAATCCGGCATACAGCAAGCATCAGAATGATCCGCATGACATCGCGATCGTGATCCTCGATGCGCCGGTCACCGACGTCACGTCAGCGCGCCTG
The DNA here is from genome assembly GCA_964509025.1 of uncultured Rhodanobacteraceae bacterium. GTDB lineage: Bacteria > Pseudomonadota > Gammaproteobacteria > Xanthomonadales > Rhodanobacteraceae > Rudaea. Next base: position 30,432 of record CAZDWH010000010.1, on the reverse strand, counting down.
CCGACGTTGAACCAGTTCGACAATGTCGCGCACGACCAGAAGTTCACCGTCGTCGTTTATGGCGGCAAGGAGCGCGTGATCGATCACTCCAAACCGGTGATCGACTATCTCGACAACCGCGAATGGTCGGTCGCCGAATTCAATGCCGTCGGTCCGGGCTATATCCGACTGTCGCAGAACGCCGCGACCGGCGACGGCGGCGCCTGCTTCGGCGACTCCGGTGGCCCGAACTTCTTCGGTGCGGGCGACGGCGAGACCAATATCGTCGCCGGCACGACGATCACCGGCGACACGCAGTGCGTCGCGACCAATGTGATCGAGCGCATGGACACGGCAGCCTCGCGCGAGTTCCTCGGCACGTTCAGCGCCTATCTGACGCTGCCGTAGACGACAACGGCGCGGGTGCGGGCAACCGCTCGCACCTGCGCTTGGCGATACGTGACTGCGTTGCCTGTCGGCCGTCACTACGCTGCAGGCGTATCGCTGTCGATGTCCTCGTAAGCTTCGTTGCAAAAGCGCGGCGTGCAGATCGCGAGAAAGACCAGGTCCTCGTCACCCAGACATGCAATGCGCTGGCGACAGCCGGGCGGGACCAGCACGACATCGCCAGGGCCGACGTCTTGCGCCGGCAGGTCGCCCGCCTCGACGCGGCCCCGACCCGACAACAGCACATAGCGCTCCGCGATTCCGGCCAGGCGATGCCAGCGCGTCGTCACGCCCGCGCATACGCGCGCCTGCGCGATCGACACAGCGGCATCGGCATCGCTGTTCGACAGTTCGTTGATGTAACAGCGTTCGTCCGTGTAGAACTCGGCCGCGTCGATCTTGCGCAGGATTTGCGCTTGCATGCGAATGTCCCGTTGTTCGCCCTGCCACAGGGCCGGCCATTGCTATGATCGCAGCTACCGCATCCGCAGGGGAGTTTGACTTGCCGTCGTCAACCGGATCGAAACTATTCGCCGACTTGCGCCGCTGCGTCTACATTCTTGTCGGCGCGCTGGTTGTCCTTTGGCTGATCCTGCTGTGCAATGGTTTGCTGTTCGGCGGCCAACTGTTGCGCTACGGCATTCTGCCGCGCAGCCTGCTCGGCCTGCGCGGCATCGCGTTCGCCCCTCCTTCACGCCGGCATCGGGCATCTCGCGGCGAACAGCGTCGGCCTCGTCATGTTGGGCGGCCTCGTGCTGTTGCGCAACGAAGCCGATTTCTGGTTCGTGACCGTGTTCGGCGCCCTCGTCGGCGGCCTCGGCACCTGGCTCTTTGCGCGCCCCGATCTCCACGTCGGCGCCAGCGGCGTGATCTTCGCCTACTTCGGTTACCTGGCCAGCACCGGCTTGTTCGAGCGGCGCCTCGGCGCCATCGTCATCTCCGTGCTCGCCGTGTTCGCCTGGGGCGGACTGATTTTCGGCATCGTGCCAGGACAGCGCGGTATCTCCTGGGAAAACCATCTGTTCGGCCTCGCCGCGGGCGCGGGCGCCGCTTGGCTGATTGCGCTGCGCAAGAAGCAGCGGGCGTAGCTCGTCTGTGGCATGCCGCCGCGCGGTGTTGCATCAGGACTGATGAAGCGATGCCGACGTCGCCGCGATATCTCCGACGACCATCGGCGAGTTCATGATGAATGTATGCAGCGCCGGAACGCGAACCACGGGGGCGTCAACGTAGAGCGGCGTTTCGGAAACTGCCAGGATGCCATCGTTGTCTTCGTGCTTGAACGGAGAGAATCGTCCTTTCCATCCGGCGGTGCCGGCGTACACGCGAACCGGCACCACGGGTAACGGAAGGGACTGCATGAATGTTTCGTTCGCCAGGCGCTGTCCGGAATCGCGCGTCAGAAACCGATAGAGCGGATTGTTCTCAAAATATCGCGCGGCCCTCGTTACCTTGCTCGGCGGAGCGAGAAAGAAGCACGCGACCGGGCGAATCGGCTCAAGCCTGGGGAGCACTGCACGGATCAGCACGCATCCCAGGGAATGTCCGACCAGGACGAAAGGCTCTTGCTTGCCCAGCGCCCGCACGCGCGATTCGAGTCGCCTCGCGCACGTGCCGAAAGATTGCATCGTCGAGTAACCGAAAAGACGGACGCGAAGGCCGTGGCGGCGCAACCTCCTGGCGAGCAGGAACTGAGAGAGCGGAGTTCGCCCCATGCCATGAATCAGGATGGCCTGCATGTTCTCCTCCTGCCGCGCGCGGTGCGATCGCCAAGAAAACTAGCTCTTCCGGATCTTCTGCTTTCGGTCAAAGCACTGTTTGCCTGCACTGTGCGCCCACCCTTCGCGTTCGGCAAATGGGATAAAGGGCTGTACACGGCCGTCCGCAGACGGGTCTGCGAAGACGGCGCATAGTCGATAAGACTCCGCACCGAGCACGGCGTATTCGTACGGCGCGCCGGTATCCGGGTCGGTCGGCGCCCGACGCGGACCTGGCTCATTTCCGAGCACGGACAAATCCGCTGGCAGCGCATCGTGCGTGCTCGCGTACATCGCGATGGAGTTCGCGATCGTCGACAGGTCGCGAACGCGCCGCTCGTCCAAACGACGCTGCCGTTGTTGTGCGGGCGAACCAAGCACGAAGATGGCCGCCACAACGGCTGCGGCGACCGATGCGATCACGCTGGTCAGCAGAATTCTCACTCCCGTAGCGCGGTTCATGCTTCGCGCTCCTCGCTCCGCAGATCCCACAGATAGAAGCCGAAGATCGTGCCGGCAATGGCGCCGACAATCAGCACCTTCAAGACAAAGCGAATCGTCAGTTCGCCGCCGAGCGCGTTGTACACGAGCGTGGTCAGATCGCCGATCAGGAATCCCGCGGTCACAAATAGCGTCAGATAGGTGAGCCAGCGACGGATCGCCGACAAGCGCTTGATCGGATAACGCGTCAGCTCCCGGTAAATGCGCCGGGAAAGAAGCAGGAAGATGGGGAACGCGACAACGACAGATGACGCCGACCAACGGATGCTCTCCATGGGCGAGCGCCAACTGTATTCATTCGATACCGGGTCCGGAAACTTCAGGTTGACGAACTCGAATAGCAGACAGCCGAAGTAGTACGCGCTGAGATACAGCGTGGTGAAGAGCAGCAGATAGCTGAAGGCCTCCCGCGCCGAGAGATGGGGCCGCGGCTTGGGGACCGGCACTGGAAACGCCACATCCGCAAACAGCCCGAGGGCGCTCCTGATCTGCTCTGCCGGCCATCCCGCTTCCAGCAACCCCTTCTCTATTTCGGGTTTCGTGGAACCTTGCGCGAGTGCGCTGCGGACGAAAAACTCGAGATCCTGGATTCCTGAAGCCATGTCGTGGTTCTCCATCGGGCGGAAAGGTATTCAGATCGTGCGTGGCTGACTTTCCGATGCCGCAAAAAGGGCCGCAGGGGGTACGCGGCTGCAAAAGAATCCTCTCGCGGCGAGCGAAAAGTGGCGGGCACCGTGAGCTCCCGTGAGCCTGTGATGGACAATGACAGGGCACCGCGACGCAGCGCAAATCTTCGCACCGGAGTGATACGTCGTTGCATCAAAGGTATTATATTTCGATACCTTGGAACGATCCGATGCGCGAATTTTTTGCTCACGGCGCACCTGGATTTACGCAGGCGAATTCCGCTGCACCGACGAGCTGCACCTTGCGGGCTGCTCTGGCCTACACCTGCGGGACACTCAGGCGATCTGCAACGACCCCGATTCGGGCAGCCGCGTCACCAGGTCTGCACCGGCCAGTTTGGATGGCGTGTACGCACCGCCCGCGAGTTTGTTTTGCATCAGATGCTCGACCACGGCCAGCGCGCCGGTGATGGTCAGGCTGTAACCGTTGGCGGTGCGAATGCGCGCGACTTTCTTTTCTCCGCGCGCATTGCTCGCTTCTCCCCAGACGAAGGTCGGCATCCGGGCGCGCTTCTCCTCGCTTGGCCCCGTCACTGTCTTGGCGATGCGCGCCTTGATCAGCTTCTGCACCAAGGAAATTCCCAATAGCGGCCGGATCCAGTTTGCGCGTCGAGCATTGGCGATCATCGCCGGCGATCCGGGAATGAATACTTCGATGTTCGGAATGCCCGTGCTGTGATACGCCGTCGACACATCGCCCCAGGGAATCGTCATCGCATCCTTTTCGCCATCTCCGAAATCGATGCGTCGCACTTTGAAGGCGAGCGGCACGCTGACGATCTTTCCATCGCGGCGCACCTTGCCGCCCTGCGCCAGACCCTCGACCGAGGTTTTCGCGGTGCCGGGCGACATGCCCGAACGCGAATCGAATCCCAACGCCAGATGCGTGGCATCCGGCAACGCCGCTTTCAACGCTGCCGCGACGCAATCGGTGGGGATGACATCGAAGCCGACACCCGGGCAGACGACAACACCGGCAGCATGCGCCCGCTCATTCAGCGACTGCGCCAACTCGAACACCGCGATCTCGCCGGTGATGTCGAGATAGTGCGCGCGAGCGCGCAGACACGCTTCCATCATCGGTGCGGCCGTCGCCGAAAACGGACCAGCACAGTTCAGCACGATGGCATGACCCGTAATCTGCTGAGTCGCCTGCGTCACGTCATCGAGACCGAAGGCGCGCGCTTCGAGACCGAGTTCATGCGCCAGCGAATCGATCTTTTCCCGGCTGCGCCCGGCCAACACCGGCGTGAGCCCGCGCTGTGCCGCTTCGCGCGCGATCAGTTCACCGGTGTAGCCGTTCGCGCCGTAGATCATCCACTTCATCTGCGTTGAATCCGCGCTGTTGTCATTGGCTTCCTCGTTCATGGCTTATATCGCTCGCATTCCTCGTTCGGTCTGGGCTTCACCGCTAACCGGAAAGACATGCCGCCGCCCCGCCGTCTAGGCACGGGGGAGCATACATTTTCGCGAATACGTTACTTCCATGAGGTGGTACTGAAGCTAATTCATAAACGCACCGAGCGAGCTGGCGTCGAAGCGCGCGCAGAGCTTTTGACCGATCCGCGTCCGTAACCGGTCGTGACTTGCCTCATGAGCATCCCGGCGGGTGATTCGTCTCTATCCTGTTTTACGTCTTGGATGCTGACCTCCATATACAGGAACCTGCCATGGGAATCGTTAATCTGCTTCTGCTTGTGCTGCTCGGTGTACTTGGGATTGCCTCCTGGCTCCAGGCCAGGCTGCCCGCGGCCAATGCGTCGTTGCGTCAGCTCGAATCAGTTGAAGGCTGGATAGGGCTTATCGGGTTGATTTGGGGCGTTGTAATGCTTTTGCAGGCCCTACCGCTGCTGCGTGTTCTTGGCTATGCACCGTTGACTGTCGTTGTCGCACTGATATCCGTGTTGGTGGTTATCGCGCTCTCCCTGATTCTCGCAATTCCAGTGGTTTCCAGCCTGCTTGGAGCAAATGCCTTTGCCAGCAAACTTGCTGAAGGCGCGCGCAAACTTCATCCGTTTAAAGCCGCCCTGGGTTTCGCATGCCTGGTGCTGTCCGCACTATCTGTTCTCAGTATGCTTGGTATCCACGCCTGAAAGCGGCAGCGCGCCAATACCCCTCAGCCGTGGACCGCAACTAATGGCCTTCTCCAAATGCATCCCACTCGCCCTCGTCGCATTCACTACGAGTAGCGCTTTTGCTGCCCGCGCACCTGATGCAGTGGAAAAGGCAATCGAATTCGCGGGTCCGGAGGCCAAAGCGCTGGGATCCTTCTTCGGTGTCACATTGTCCGATCGGCGTTTCGTGACCTTACGACTGGGTCGTGGAGATGAGTGGGCGATCTATCTACTCAAGCACGACACGCACGACCAACTATGGAATGACAACGTCGGCATGCCTGAGCGGTACAACACGGTGGAGTTTCTGGAGTCCGGCGCCGGATTCGTTATCTCGCCATACTGGCTCAACTTAGGCACGCGCCTGCCCAAGCCGGAGACCGGGGCCTATTCCTTCGGCTCACCCTTTCTTGCGCAAGGTGGCGCCGGTGACGAGCCATGGCGGGCAATTCTAGGCAGACTCAAGGCCGAGCCTGGCTGGGACTTGAACAAGCAAATCCAGTGGACGCGCTGCTTCACCGCGAGCGATACATCGAAGATGTGTATCGATGTTTATGCGGATGACAGCTATATCGGCAGGCAGCGGATCGTAGGCAATGTCATTGTCATAACGGCCAGTCAAGCCAAAAAGTGACCAGTGCCGTGCCGTGAAGCCCGTCCATGAGCGAGAAAACAATGACGACACGAAAGACGCTTCATCTGCCACTGTTTTTCCTGGCAGCGTCCGCCATCTCCAGTGCGTGGAGCGCAGCCGCGACTCCAAGCTCGAACCAGACCGGGACGTTCCCCAACGCTGAGTCGAGAGGTATGGAGGGCACGGAGAAGTCGGGCAATCAAGCTTGGCGAGCGAGCTACGTTGACGCGACTTGCCACAAGCTGGTCGCGATTCCGATCAGCTTCCTGATCCCTGGCGGATACGTGACGCGCTCCCCTGGCCAAGGCGCGCAGGCGGGCTACTTGTGGGGCACGCCAGCCGACCTCGACCGCGGAACGGCGGAGGCGGGCAGCTTCGACTTTACCCGCATCATACAGGGAGTGTTTTGGGCTCGCGCGGCGATGAATGTCGGCTACATCGATGGACAATTCGTCAGTGGGCCGAACAAAACCGAGAGCGCAGAACGCAAGGAGCTTGAGCGCTCCGGCGCCAAGATCATTCGATACGAACGAGTCAAGGGAGCTCCCCGGCCCGCACTGGAAATCGTCGCGGAGTACCAGGGGAAGCGCGTCTACATGCTCTACTTGGCAATGGGTATCGATAGCAACGCGCTGTTGACTAACTACCATCCGCCGGCAGCCGAACCAGCGCAAAACAGTGATCGACGCTGGCAAGAATTTCTCGCTGGAATCTCCGCTGCCCCTGCGACGGCCACCTCGGCGCCGCAGGCCACTGCCGCCGCCACGGAACCGGCGACAGGGGCCTTCTGGGAAGCGGCACGGATCAGCGACGCGTTCAGCGCCTATCGTCAGAAATTCCCGGGTCAGACAGAAGTCCTGGAACTCGATCTCTACAATGACAAAATGCGTCTGCTCGTCCAGGACCCGAAAGTGCCTGAGAATGTGGACAGCTATACCTATCGCGATGGTGCGATCCTCGGGCCGAAGCCCGAGCACTGGGACGACGATATGCGGCAGCGTCCGCTCGACTGGAACAACGTCGCGATGCTGGCTGAAAAGGCCATCCCCTCTTGCGTCGAAAAGGCGCTGGAGCGACTTCACCTCGAGGGGGCCGTTCCAAGCTTTGTCCAGATCATGTGGCACGAGTCGGATAGGCGGCCGACGCTGCGCGTCTATGTCGATGGTGCTCGCAAGGATGGATGGGTCGAGTTCGACCTCAGCGGCAAGTTGATTTCTTCCGAGACTCATTGACACAGCGTGAGCGTCTCTCACCGAAGTCTCGGAGTTTGACGGTGCTATCCCAGACAAGAGCAGATTTGCGCGTACTCGGCGAACACATCGATATGCAAGTCGTCCCGCCTAGAGAATCCGGAACGGTTGTCGCGGCGTACCGCCGGCCCGCTGAGCTCGTCTTCTCGCTGTTCACATTCCTGAGCATTGTCGCGGCTACTTTGCCAGGCTGCGCCAGGTCTATGAGTGCCTTCGACAACAAGAATTTGAATGAGGTCGTCGAACGCGTCAAAAGATTGGGTATGAAACCGGGTGAGACGATCTATCTCAGGCTGGATAGCTTAGCCACGCCCGCGTCGTTGCACCCCCGCAACCCCAACACGTATATGCGTGGTCAAGAAGCGGGCAACGTGTGGGCGAGCAGAGCACCCACCGGCGAATTCACCGTGATCGTGGTGGCGGAGGACCGGGGCCACGCCGGGAGCCGGGGCTTTGGTTACTCCGAAGCGCCGCCGCAGGTGACGAGTGGACGGTACTCACTGGACGAGGATGCGGAACACTTGCTGAGTTGCACCGATTTGCAGCACAAAATCGACAAGAACTGGTGGGAAGTCTGGTCCTGTGAAGCCGATTGACTGGGATCGCGGAGCGCTCAACAGCTTAACCGCGCTTAAGGCTGCTCAAGCGGAGCGCTAAACGACGAAGCCTGCGCGAGGCAGGCTTCGTCACTTTGTTACTTTGTATACTTTCAAACGGATTTTCTCCGTGGGTAGGGCGTTCGCAGTCCTGCGCGAACTCATCTCCGGTCGAAATTCCAGTTACTAAGGAAGCCACAATCCGTGCTTCCCTGAGAGATCCGTGGATCACGGTGTTTGGATCGTGTCAGTCCACCGTCCGCAAAGAACCGCCCAGCGCGCTGCGCTGCAACCATGCGAATACGGAATCGGCCGTCACCGTTTCGATATGATTTGCGAAACGCGAACCGATAGGCTGGTCGTCGAACGCGATATTCGCGCGCGAGATTTCGGCACCGAGGCGCTTCAACGGACCAATCTCCAGTGTCGATGGCCTGTAGCCCTCAAGGCGCAGCCAGCTTTGTGCAGATTTTCTCGAATCGATTTGCGGACCCAACGCCATAGCGAGCGTTTCGAGCGCCCACTGGTTGGATTGCTGATATCGCGTCGCCCACGGATACGCGAGCATGTTGTATGCGCGCGCGTGCATGCGCGTCACGCGGTCCCTTTGTGCGAACAATCCGAGCAGTCGCGCCTGAACCTCCGGTGTAGGAACCGCATACGCTGCCTCGTACCGATACATGTCGTCGAGAAAGAAATCACCCAGCCCCTGTTCGTACAGCGACGAAACGGCGCTGCCGCATTGATTGAGCTCGTGTACAACAACCCATCTTCCCTCGCGCTTGTAGGCCCAGCCCACGTGCGAATAGCGCAGCCCGTATTCGCTCAAATCGTGTCCGACACGCGCGAGCAAGACGACATTTGCCTCCGTCGCATCGAGCTGTTGCCAGGTTCGCTGCGCCAATGCGAGGCTTTTCTCGAGCGTGGCGATGGTCAGTGGATGCTCGTCGCAAGTTTGGCCTGCTCCCGCGACCCCAGGAGCCAGCAATGCCAAGACCAACAGGAATGCGGCGAACCGCGCAAGGCCGTACTCCAAGGGATGCGCTTTCATTGGGTAATCTTTTCGCTATGCAAAAGGGATCGCCCGATTTCGCTCGGTATGAAAGCAATCACTTCTCCGGCCGCTGAAACGATCGTTCCGGAAGCGATCACGCTGACCGTCGCGGCTTTTCCTGCGATGGTCGCGGATTTCGAAGCCACATCCGCTGAAACCTCGATCGACACCTCGGACGCGTTTGCCGCTCCTTTCAATACGATGGTCGTACCGTGTGCGGAAGCCTGAACCGATTTCACCGTGAAGACGGTGCCGGCGACCAGAACGGAGGCCGGCGCAATCATCGATAAGGCGACGGGCGCCATGGACGCGTCGCTCGCCCCTTCGCTCTGCGCAAAGGCCGAACCAGACATCTGCAGCATCATCGCTGCGGCCAACAAGCAAATTGTCGTGCGGATCTTCATTTTGGGTCCCATCGGAACGAAAGGTGGCATCGATCATGCCCACGGCAGACTCCGCGAATGTATGGCGCGACGCAAATTGTCGTGCGAGTGCGATACCTATTTATCAATGAAGTATCATACTTTGATACTTCGCTGCGACATCAGCTCTGCCGGTGCGCTGTGAGGCGCGAACCTGATGCCAGCCCGGCACTCGCGGCGACAAGCCATCCTTTCGTTGTATCGGAGGATGGTGGTGCGTTGGACCCCGCTAATTCTTGTTTGCGTGCTTCTCTGGCAATCGCCGGGGCTCAAAATTCGATGAATCGTGCAGCAGGTCAAGCGGCTATTCGTGCCTGCGGCAGTGCCGATCACTGCCCACATGCAAGCAATGCTAATTGGTGGTGCTTGCAGTCCTGCACGAACTCGTCTCCGTTCCAATTCCCGCGAACAGGAAATTTTCAGGGAAATATGCGCCAACTGGGCATACCCATCGCGCAGGTATGGCGTAAAAACCAGCCTGTAACGCCATTTCCCACATATCGGGGCTTCAATGCCATTCGCGAATGATGCGCCGGTACTGCCCGGGCGTCATGCCGGTGACGCGCCGGAATACGCGCGATAGTCGGCTCTGGTCGAAGAAGCCGACATGCAGCGCTACGTCGGAGATCGATTCGTCGGAGTGCTGCAAGAGACGCGCGGCGGCATCGATGCGCACTTTCATCAAATATTGTCCTGCGGACAATTGGAAGATTCGCTGCATGCGCCGTTCAAACTGCGCTATCGAGACCTTGGCGCGTCGCGCCAAATCCTGCACGCGCAGTTTTTCTGCGTAGTGCTCGCGAATGCGATCGACGGCTTTTGAGAAATCATCATCGATCATGCGCGCCCGGCTCGGCTCAATCAGGTCTTTGGAAAAACAAGCCAAGCCGATGATGTTACCGGTCTCGTCGTAAAGCGGATGCTTCATCGACAGGCACCATCCCGTGCTGCGATCCTTGTAGATCGTCAAATCGAGACTGTCGATGATCGGCTTTCCGGTCTTGAACAGTTGCTCGTCCTGACGTGCGTAACGTTCGGCCATCGGCGTCGGGAAGAGAGCGAACGCGGTCTTGCCAATTGCATCCTGCTTGCGATTCAGACCGCAACGTTCCACGCAAGCTTCGCTAATCAGTACGTAACGCCCCTGCTTGTCCTTGATGCAGAAAACGACGTCCGACATATGATCGAACATCGCCTGCAGATAACTCGTCGAGGCGATACTCGCCAGAAACGATTCGCGCCATCTGATCAACTCGCGTTCAGTCATTTCACCCTCTGAGGCGATCATCTAATACCGTCGCGTGTCCCTCGCTTTTCCGCCGATGCGCGCGGGCCGGTCCCTTGGGAACCGGCCCGGCTGTTGTTTAGAGTATAGATAGATACCGCTTCAGCAAATCACGGATGCGATCCCGCAATCGACCAAGCCCCCGACCCCGTAGTGGCTTGTACGAAGAAGTTGTAACTGTTCCCTGCGACCGCGGGAAAGGTGATCGTCAACGGCCCGGCGCCGTCCCGTTCCGCGATCGCCTGGTTAGTGGTGGCGTTGTCTGCAACAAATCTCCAGCTGGTGCCGGCAGGAACGTTGAGAGTCGCCGTAACCGTTCCCGCTCCGCTCGTGAAGTTCGACGTGAAAGCGTATCCGCCCTGTGCAGCGATCGTTCCCGAGTAGTTGATGTTGCCTGCAACGACTCCTGTGCCCGTGAGACTCACGGTCTGCGGACTATTGGTAGCGTTGTCGGTGACGGTCAAGATCCCTGTACGCGTTCCGCTCGCCATGGGCTTGAAGGTTACGGAAATCACACAGCTTGATCCGCTCGCCAGCGATGATCCGCAATTGTTCGTTTGCGCATAGTCGCCGCTGATAGCGACGCTGCTGATGCTCAGCGTGCTTGGCCCAGTGTTGGAAAGCGTGACGTTTCGCGCCGCGCTAGCGGATCCGACGTTCGTGCTGCCGAAGGTCAAGCTGGTCGGACCTAGCGATGCCGTCGTTCCGGTGCTGCCTCCTGTGCCGCTCAAGACGGAAGTCTGGGCGCCGCCGCTTGCGCTGTCGGTCACAGTCAGCGTGCCGCTGAATGTTCCGTTGGCGATGGGCGCGAACAGAACCCAAATCGTGCAGTGGGATCCGGCCGCCAGCGATGATCCGCAAGCGTTCGACACATCGAACGGGCCGGTCGCCGTAGCATTGCTGATCGATACCGGCGTGCTACCGGTGTTAGTCAGGGTGAACGCCTGCCAGTTGCTGTAGCCGTTCACCGCGACGTTGCTGAAATTGAAGCTTGCTGGACTCAGCGTCGCGGTGCCGGAAGAACTGCAGCCGCCGGTACCACCATTGTTCTTGAAGCAGGTCTCGAACGACTCGAACTCCGCCGTGTAGCTGTTGCGGATACCGTCAAGAAACGTGTGATAGCCCGTGCTGTAGCCGCCCGCGCGGAAGATGCCCAACATCGTGTCGATATCGCCGCGGTGGTTGTTGATCATGAAGTTGACCGCGAGATAGCCGCCTGGATATGCCGCCTCCTGGTAAGACGCCATGTCGTAGGTATTGTTGAAAAGCCTCGGAAGCGAATATGTGTGGTTACCAGCGACGGTGACGGCGCCCGAGTCGACCAGGTTGCGATAGGAGTAGCTGACATATTCGGCGATGCCTTCGATCCACCACACTTCCGAATAGGGCAGGTTGGCATTCTGCGTCGGCGCGTCGCCGAAGGCCCCCTTCTGGTTGTACTTGGCATCCATGTAGTGGGTGAACTCGTGCCAGAGATTCCAGATCTCCCAGTCGGCGGTGATCCACTCCGCGTGATAGCAATAAAAATGAGCGACGTTGCCGACCTGCGAGGGGTCGCCTTCGATACTCAAGCCACCGTTGTTCGTATCGATGCCGTAGAGATAGGAGCCGTAGGTCGCGTAGTCGGCAGAGGTGTTGAACACGTCGACTTCAAGACCAGCAGTATTGTCGCCGGCGACCGCGCCGGGATCTTTGAAAATGCCATGAATGTAGGCGACCTCGTTGTGCAGCGTGGCGCAAGTGTCGCTGAACTGCTGCGCGGTCATGTCCTGTGCGACGATCTTGATCGCATCGCCCGGGCACTGATACGACTGCCCCTGCACAACCGCCATGACCTGCGATTTCGTGGAGCAGGTACCGTAATAGCTGCAATTCGCTCCGTCGTAATAGTCTTGACCAGCCACCGCGGCGATGAAGATCGAAACACCGTTATTGGTGTAGTTGTAGGTTTGGATGACGGTGCGCACCATGGGCTTGGCGACATTGACGACGTTCGATGCGTAAGTGCCGCCATCGAGAAAGTGCGCCAGCTCTGCGGCAGCGTCGCGCGTGAGCCATTCGTCCGATGCGTTCGCATTGAAGCTGGTACGCATGACGAAATTGTTGAGAGTGCTGACCACCGAAGTATCGGAGTTCACCAAGCTCACCCATGCCGGAACCCAGGCGCCATTGAAGAACGCGCTGAAGACTTGATCGATCGATCCCTTCATGTAGTAGTACGCGTTGTAGCTACTGTCGTATCGGTTCAAGAGATTCTTGTAGGCGCCAGCGTAGCGGGCCTGCTGGCGCGAGCTCGCCGTGAGCGTAAGAACCTCGTTTAGAACGACGCCATGGTTGTCGTTTACGTCGTAAAAATGCGAACTCGCGACGAACGCGTCCATGAATGCATTCGCGGCCGTAGTGACGTTCGCCGAATAGTCTGGGATATCGGCCGAGTCATAAAATTGCACGTAGTAACCTGCGCGAAGGAACAACGCAAACTGCTGGACGCCAGTGCTGTTATCGCCCGGATAACTCACAGCATACGGTTTTGCATAGTTCGCAACCGCGAGCATCTTGCTCTCGGAAAACACCGCTGCTGCCGTGCTTCCCGTAACGCTGAAGAGCGCATTGATGCAAGAGAGATCGGAGCTCCTGACCAACTCGCCGATAGTGCCCGTCGATGCGTTGGTGAACGCGTTCGCGTCGCAAGCGGTAGTGGCGGCGACAAGGCTCTTGCCCGCCATTCGCGCGAAGTGCATCGCCTTCGCGGGCTCGTCATCAATGATGCGTGCGGAGGACGTTTCCGGATTGTGGTCATAGTCCAGATAGCGTTCAGGTATCCGCGCGCCGGTGGGAGGCTCTGGACGAAAATCTGGGGCAGCGGACCTAATATGCACAATCGGTTTCAACGCATTCGCGCCTGCAGGCGGAGCAGGCAATACCGAATGCTCGCCAGCACTCAACGCAAAGGTATTGGGTGGGAATACGGCAAAAAGCAGGACAAGCAACGATATCTTAAGCACTGTGGACCTGGGGGATCGTGTACCGGGCATACTGAAATCTCCTGTTACGGAGCAGATACTCGGGATCTGCTCCTGTTTGTGAGAGAACACACGACAACTGCAACCATAAATTGCTTAACTTGCGCTGCCGCACGCGCTGCGGCGGCGGATTCTTCGAGAGCTCCGTCTTTTTTTGGGACACTCCGCGAATTTTTGTCGCGTCCTGAGCTAAGGTCGCTCGCGACGCCCACCCAATCGGCGGACACGATCATGCCCACGTGCTCCACATGGCGAACGCTGCGCGCAGGTCAACTGCGTTGGCCGCATCCCAGCGAACTGGTGACCTGCAGCATTCCTCCCGGAGCGGTACTGTGCGACGGTGCGTAACATTGCGACCGCCGAATATGGGGGTATAGGCAAAAATGTCCGTAGAGGACGAGGGATTTGCCAAATACATGCTCGGCACAACCCGAACGGACAATCAAACCGACGCGAGGCGGTAGCCGGGGTGAGTGCCGACCGCTGATGCGCACGGCTTGGATGCGCAGTTTGGTTTCACGACGTTGGCCAGCCGCAAGGTTCATGGAACGTCACGTCCCAAACATCTACAGGTCTGGTAGCAGTGATCTGCCTCCATCGATAGTCGATTGAGGGTCTGCTTTGCGGTTTGTGACGCGTTGCGTCTGGAGGTGGCCGACTGCTGACGGTCCGCGGTCGTCCCGATGCGACGACAATTAGGCGGACAATGCTTGTGACACCTAGGTTTTGAATCGATAACGCAGCCTTAGCGACAATTCAATGATTTCTCACATCCCCCACGGAAGATGCCGTACTTCAAGCGTGTAGCGTAGCGTGAGCCTTGCTTCACTTTGCCAATTCGACACAGTACTGCGCCCCCAGCGGCAGCCAGGAGATCGCCGGCTCCAGTTTCCTGAACATCGCGAGGGGCCTCGGGAAGAACAGCGTGTAGCGTTTGCCAGCAACACGCAGGCCTGCCTTAGTGGCGAGTTCGATCGTTGCCCGCCGCCGCAGCATTTCCGCATCGACATCGAACGGGCAGCGTTCGAACACCCAGCGCGTCAGCGGATTGAGCGGGTTGTGCTCAAACAAGAATATTCGACCGTTATCTTTGAGCAAATTGCGACACGTCACCATCGCGCTGAGGCGCAGCTCCTTTGGAATATGATGGAAGACGTTAGCAACGAAGATCAGATCAAATCGCGCACACGACAGATCGTGGATGCTCGAAGTGAAGCGCGCTGTTGGCACCCGCCCACGCGCGTGTTCCAGGGATCGCCGTGAGACGTCGTAGCCCCACAGTTCTGCAGCGGGGAAACACTGCGCGAGCTGCTGCAGCGCCAAGCCTACACCGCAGCCGAAATCGAGGATCGTCCGAGGCTGCGCCGCAGCCATGCGCGCGGCGACCATCTCAACTTTGTAGCGCGAGAAATAGTCGCCCTCAGCGAACGCTCGGGGCAGCGTGTCTTCCAGTTCGCGCTCATAGCCGAACGCATGGTCGTCGAACTCGGCTGCTGACGGTTTGTCTTTCATTGCGCGTCACGTAAATCGATATTGGAGAACAGCAGCGTGCGTTTCAGACTGAATGCCCAGCCCGGGCGGATTGGTGGCCGCGAGACTGTGCATCTTTGTCTTCTCGCGACGCCAAACGTGTGCAAGATCGTCTGCAAGCGTCTAAGGGTGAGCAGACTTTGGGCTGTCAAATTCAACTGACGCCTGACGAAAGTCGATTTTCGAGAAAAGGATTATGCGGTCGGTACTGGGCGGACGCTCAACGTTGGCCGAAAAAATTACACAAGTGCGCAGCGGGTTCGCCGGGAGCAGGAAAGTCAACGTGCTAGCCGTGGTGGATTCGGTTGGCCATCCCGCGCAAAGCTCTGGGTCGTTTCACGTACAACGAACTGCGGCTTTTTGTTGATTTTTAGGTAGGCGCGGCCGAGGTATTCGCCGAGCAAACCGAGGCAAAATGTCTGCACGCCGCCGACCAGCAGGATGGTCACGATCAGTGAGGCCCAGCCGGTCGCGAGTTGTGGATCCATCAGTTTGCGCGCCACGACTAGCGCCGCCCCAATCAGACTCAATACAGTCAGCAGCATGCCGAGCACGGTTGCCACACGCAGCGGGAAAATAGAGAAGGTGGTCGCCATCTTGAGCCATAGCGACAGTGAGCGGCGCAGGTTATAGTTGCCCTCGCCTTCGAATCGCGCCTGATGCTGAATCGTAACCACGTCGATGTGGTGCGTGACGTTGAGAATGAGGCCGTCGACGTAGGCGTGGGGACCATCGTATTGCACGATCTGCTGCGCGATGCGTCGATGCAGCGCCTTGAACGAAGATAGGTACAGACCCGGTGGTTTTTTCAAGAGCAGTGTTGCGACACGGTCGTTGAACCAGCTGCCGATTTTTTTCCAGGCGGTGTGCTGTCGATTCGCGTAGCGTGTGTAGCACACGTCGAAGCCGGCACGAATCGAGTCGATCAAGTGCGAGATCGATTCTGGCGGGTGTTGCAGATCGTCGTCCATGATGATCACTACTTCGCCATGAGCTTGAGTCAGTCCTGCCATCGTCGCATTGTGCTGGCCAACGTTTTTGGTCAAGCAGATGCCGCGGATAAATTCATGCTCGGCAGCGAGCTTGCGTATCACGTTCCAACTGCCATCCGGACTGACGTCGTTGACGAGGATCAGTTCATAGCGCCACGGCAGCTGCGAAAAAGTATCACGGATTTTGGCGGCGAGATGCGGCAGGATCGTCTCGCTGCGATAAACCGGGACGACGATCGACACGTCTGGTTCGGATGTCTTGGTCGTCTCAGCCATAGTATTTCCTCAGGGTGCGCAGCAAGTAACTTTCGTCGAAACTGATACCGCAGCGCTGCACCGAGTCCGCGATGCGTGTCGTGTCGATCGAATAGCTGCCGCCCTTGTCCAGACGATCGAAAATCGCCCTGCGCCGGGTAATCGTCTCGAACGCGCTGACGATTTCCAGCACCTCGGAATTGCGGAAGTTTGCAATATTGACCGTTGCCGCGTTCCATCTCTCACCGCTGGCTAGATCGAGCACGATTTTCGCAACATCAGCTACATCGATGACGTTGCGACTCGAGTTATGCCACAAATCGAACCGCTCCGAACGCACAATACGATTGTAGAGGTAATTGAGCAGGGTGTGCGGATTCGGCGAGTTGCCCGCGACTTGTGGCAGGCGCGCGATGAGGCAATTGCCGCGCGTCCGCACGAGCTCTTCGAGACGGCTCTTGTGCGTGGTGTACGGGCCGTTGCGCGACCACGGATCATCCACGCTGCAGGTGCTGAAGTAGACGAATCGCACAGTTGCGTCGACGCACGCGAGTGTGTGCTGCAGGCGTTCGCGGTCGCGAACGAATTCGCGCGCATCTGTACACGAGGAGTTCGACACACCCGTTGCGTATACGCAAATGTCGCGCAGCTCCGCTGCGCGTGGGACGAACGCCGCGGCAAGCAAACCCGAACCAACAATCATGCCGTTACTTGAATGGAACTAGCGGAAGCGGATGGGGTCCCGTAATACATCTGCTTCCACGGATAAGAAGTCCGTTCCAATATCCCAGCTGTTCCATTGAATAACGCTTCTTCTTCACGGCAAATCTCCTGCCCATCGGGGGGCTTAGCGAACACAGCTGGGTGCAAGGTGGCCGCAAACGCTATCTCGGAATTCCCCTGTTCGCCCGCAGAGGCGTCCCACGATACCCTCGGCCATGTCGCCGAAATACACTTCTATCCGCAAAGCGAAGCGGGCTGCCCATGGAGATTGCATCCAAGTTTCGCGCCGCGCAAACCCGGCGACGCGATACCCTTTGTCGAGCAGCCATTCGGCCAGGTAGGAACCGTCCTGCTCAGCGATGCCTGTTATCAGCGCGCACTTCACGTCGGCTTAGTCCGCGTCGGACACTTGAAGATATTCAGCGTGTCGGCGCAAATCGCCCGATTCCAGTACAGTGCACGCGGTGCGTTTCACGGCGCATGCTCGGGATACAGTGCCACGCTGCCTTCTGCGCGAACGATGCGGCAGGCGATCATCTGCGCTGCCAATTGGCGCGGATTGTCACCGATGCCGAGAGAAGCAGGTGTGGCGGTGGGGGTGAATTCGATGTCGAGCAAACCGCCCTGCGCACCGACCAGCGGACGTAAGACCGCTTGCTGGCCCGGCGCGACTTCCGCCACACGCCGCCGTCGCACTTCGTCTCGCAAGCCCGCGCGCACGATCAGAGCTGGGTGCGGAAACCAAGGGGGCACTTCGATTTCGAGTTCGACGGTCTGCGCAGCAGCAGCAGGTGCAACTTCGACGTGAAGACGCTCGCCGAGCCAGCCGTCTGAGGCCTGTCCCGAAATTCCATCGCCGGTTCGTTGCCTGGCAACCGCGAAGTCGAACAAGGCAATGTATTCCTCCGTCATTCGGTCGGCATCGAGATAGGGAAGAACATGCTCGCGCCCAGCGCTGATCAGGCGGTCGCGCAGACCGGAATCAGTGAACAGCTGCAGCATCGCGTCGACGATCTGCGACGGAACGAGTGGATCGAACATCACAGCAGCGCCGGCTGCGATTTCGGGTAGGGAACCTGCATTGCTGCACGCAACCGGCACGCCGGCGGCCATGGCCTCGAGCACGGGCAGCCCGAAACCCTCGTACAACGACGGGAATACGAGACCACCCGCACCCGCGACCACCGCAGCGAGCAAGTCGTCAGCAAGATATCCGGTTAGGAGGACACGCTCGCCTATGCCCATCGATTCGACCGCAGCCGCCACTTCCGCCTGGCGCGGTCCCGGCGCACCGGTGCAGACTAGCTTCACGTCGCTTGCCAGTCCCGTGCGCATTGCGATGCCGAAGGCGGTGAGCAGCATCTGATGGTTCTTGTGCCGCCAGAAATTGGCCGGATACAGCAGGTAGCGACCGCGCGTCAGGCCCAGCTCGGCAATGGCATCGACACGGCTGGACGCCGCGCCGCGCCCGGCGAGGCGCAAGTGAATCGTGCGAATGCGCTCGTCCTCGAGATATCCGAACGCCAATGCGGCTTGCCGCGAATAGTCGGAGATCGCCGCCAGCGCGCTTGCGCGCCGGCAAGCGTCGTCGAACGAGCAGCGACGTTGCGCGACGTCCTCGGCGGTGAAGAATTCGGGGTATGTGCGGAACTGCAAATCGTAGATCGTGCAGACCGTGGGAATACCTTGTTCATGGTAGGTCGGCGCGGTGAACGGACAAAACAGCAAGTCTGCCTCGAGTTTGCGCAATAGCGAGACACGGCCTGAGCGCCTGAGCATGCGGCTTATGCTGTAGCCGAGCCGCCCGACGATGGCACGCACAAACCCGCTATAGCCGAGCCGCCCGACGATGGCACGCACCCACTCGGGCATGCGCGCCAGCATCAAGCCGTCCAACGCCGCGAGGCGCACGCGCCAATTTCCAGAAGGCGCTTCGCTTACGACAAGTTCGCGTCGGAGATTCGTACGATCGAGGTAGGCGAGCTCGCTGTGCGAAGAAGCCCGCGTCAGCAGCACGAATCGCGTTTGCGGCAGGCGCGCGGCGAGGCGCGCGACGAGTTCGAGCACGAAAATCTTTGCGCCGCCGTTCTCGCCGCCCGGCAACACCGGCGTCAGATCGACGATGACGGTTTTGAGCGTCGTCACGAGACTCCTGACTTATGGGGGCAATCCGGGCGGGAGATGGCGGCGAAGGCTTGATCGCATGACGCGGTACGCGATGCACGCCTCCGTATGATAGTCGACAGCACAATTTTATTGGTCAGCTGGGCAGCCCCAAACTGCTCAACCCGCTGTCCGCCGCCCGCCCTGGACCGGGCGCGGTGGCATCGCGCGATCTACTGGAGTAACAGGGCCCGCTGCCGCGGCGTCAGCGGGCGTCTCAGAATCCGGTCGGCGGGTCGATAGCCGGCAAGCGCCGCGCCGGACCCGCCTAGCAGAGGGTCGCCCTGCGGATCGGAAACCAGCCGCCAAGTCCCTTTCCGGTCGTCGAAGGCCAGAATCACCAGCGTCTCGTATGGAAAGCGGTCAGCTTCACAGGTGCCTGCAGCGAAGCATTCGGCCTGCTGCTCGTGCCAGCAATCGAGTCCCTCAGCGGTGGCACGACAGCCGGTGCCGCGGTCGGGGGCCAAACGCAGACCATGAATGGTGGGGTCATCGTACAGCAGGACGAGCCAGCTCTTGGCCAGATAGTCTGCCTCGGTTGCGAGGTACAGCTCCGGCGTCGGCCCGCTGCGCAGAATGATGCCGGTGCCGGGTGCCAGCGCGGGAGCATTGGTGACGATCGACAGGAGCTCCTTCTGGTGCAGTCGCCAGGTCGAAACCCAAAGGTCTTGACGCTCCAGACCTCCCCAGACTCCGAAGCCCACGAAGAGGACCGGCACGAGCAGGAAACCCGCCCGGAAGCGTGGCCATCTTTGCACTGCCCAGCCAACCACTACGGCGATGGCGAGAGAAGCCCAGGCGCGCGACAGGATGTGCGTGCGATAGTGAACTTCGGCCATCTGAAGTCCGGCATACGCAGCGTTTGCAATTAAGGCCATCGCTGCGAACATCGCAGTCAGCAGAAATGTCTGGCCAGCGCGCTCCGGCGGAGCCGAAGTCCGCGCCTGGCACGCCCGGAATGCGAACCACACTGCTGCGACCGCCGCGCCGACCCCCATAGCCCACACGGGGATCGCCTCCGGCGGCCTGGGATACCAGACGGGGTGAGCGAAGGCCCAGCGCCAAGGTGCGAAATTCTCGTACCACAGACTTGCTGCTCGATGAAGCCGCTCGTCGAAAGACATCGGCTGCATGGCCACCGCCGCATAGCCGCTGTTGTCTTGCAGAAACTGCCACTCGATGGGGATCACCGGAGCGAGGATGGCGCCGAGAGCCGCCAGCACCAGGAGAATCCGCTGCCAAGCCTCGCGCCCGCCTCGCCAGAGCAGGAGCAAAGGCATGAGCGGCAGGGCTGGGATCGCGATGTCGAGCGTCCAGATGCTGACCGTGATGGCGGCGCAGGCGAGCGCGATCCAGCCGGCGTGCCTGCCCGTCAGGTAGCGCAGGCTGCAGCCGACGGCGAGCAGCAGCATGAGTGCGGCGAGGTTGTAGCCGAGAGACGTGAGGTTGCCGGTTAGGTAGTCGCTGGTCGCGGTGAGCGTAAGACAGACCGCCAGGAACCGGGTGAGCTGCCAGCCCGGCAGTAGTAGTCGGGCGATCCAGCCGGCGGTGAGAGCCTGGCCTAGCCAGGTCAGGCCGAAGATCAGGTGCAGGGTCAAGATGGGCTGCGGTGTCGCGAGCGCTAGGCGGAACGGCAGGGTGTAGAGGCGCCGCAGGGGGGCGCCGACCGGGGTCAGTGAAGCCATGAAACCGTGATCTTGAAACGTGCGCGCCAACCGCAGTAGCAGCGTGTCGTCCTGCCATAGGCCGCGCATAGGCACGGTCAACCCCCAAACCAAAAGGAGCAGGGCAAGGTAGAGCGCGCCGTCGCTGTTAAGTCCAGCAGCGAGCCGAAGTAGTGGCGACAGCGGCCGGTCCCGGGCTTCCAGAGTCTCGCTCAAACCACCCTTCCCTGTCTGCGGTGGCTAGCCACCGCGCCTACGACGAACCTTTGTCGCCTTTGGCTTAGGCGCAGGCAAAACATCAGCGCAAGCCGCAAGTACCCTGCGCAGGAAATCCGAATCGTCGAGGTATTCGTCCAGGACCGCATGAGGCTTGGCGCCCGGGTATGGCGATCGGCGAGGTGTGCTGGCGGGTAGAATGGAATAGGCAGATGTCGGTTTGAGAAAAAGGCTGTTGTCGCAGGCAAGAGCGACCACTTTCCCATCCACGTATAGGCCAAACTCACCGAACATTTTTTTGTACGTGAGGCGTGCACCAAGTGCCGCTTGCTCCGATACATACTCGATGAAGGTTGCGTTAGTTGCCATAGGAAAAATCGAGACGGATAGAAGTCAGGGAAGCCGCTGGATCTCCGACGCAATGAAGTTCAGAGCGTATCGCGGCCAATCCTGCAGCGCAAATGCTCGCACCCGCTAAGGAACCTCTCCCTAAAGAGAACCGCGTCGAAGCCCCTGCTGTGGAATCGTAGATCGTCGACAGGACATAGGGTAGAAGTTGGGATGCCATTTCTCGAAACCGGCCGGAACCTCAAAGAGGACACCAGAAAGAATGTCCTCTTCGGGATGATAGACGACAGCACACAGCCACAAATAGAAGTATTCGTCTTTTCCAGTTTGACCGGAGAGATCAGGATCGCGAAACCGCAGCTTAGCCAGACACTCACCGCCGGAGTTTGATTTGATCAAAGCCAGAAATTCCGGCATTGACGACGCAGCCGAGGCATGGGCTGCTCTCATTTCGGAGTCGTCGTCAGCTACCGCGCAAAAACCCCGATCGCATCGCCACAGCAGCGCCAACGTGGTGTACGCGACCACTGGCGGGTTGATTGATGGCCAAGTGTATCCGCGTACCGGCGGCCCATTCGGCTTTAATCGGAAAACGCCCTTCCCGCCCTTCTCCACGACCAACGAAAAATGAAAAGCCCGCGACACCGCGGGCTTTTCTGGCACGGGAGCTAAAATTTCTCCATGTGCGCACCTTGGGTATGGTGCTTGCAGTCCTGCGCGAACTCGTCTCCGTTCCAAATTCCCGCGAACAGGGAAATTTTCAGGGATCTCGGCTATCAAGAAGCTCTGTACGCGATCGCGTGTCAGCTCAATCTATGCGACTTGTCGCCGTTCCTGGCCAAAACGCCTTAGGCTGAGAGTCCGAGCAGCAGGGAATTATCAGCTCGTGACCAGGGAACTGTCCTAACAATAACAGTCTAATGTTTCGTTCTATTACTGATCGTTGTCGTTCTGCTGCTTGCTTCGCCGATCCCCCACAAACGGAGGTATTCCTGACGAAATTGTCGCGCTCGTACTAGTGGCGATCCCGCAAAAGAGACAATTTCCCGTTCAACCGAGGTTGCGGACAGTGTGCTGACGGGACACCGGAATTCGCAGGCAAGATGTGATCACCTCGCATTTGATGCCTAAAGCTTACGCTATGCGGTCGCTTTGTTGCACGCGCGGACAAGCCTGCGCCTGCGTGAAAATGGAACGTCTCTTTTATCAATCGCTCCAGTTGATCATGCATGCTGGCGCAGCAGGGATCACTCCCTTCACCGGTGGTTTGGGGAAATATTGCGTCGTGACCTGGACACTCTTGGCGCTCTCATCGCCGAACAGCAAGGAAATCAGCTTTAGCGCTTCATCCAGGCCCGACGAGATGCCGCCCCCTGTAAGGCGGTTGCCCGACACGACGAAACGTTTGTGTTTGGTGTCCACTTTGATTTCAGGAAACCGTTGCAGACATTTGACGAACGCCCAGTGCGTCGTCGCAGCATGTCCGTCAAGTAAACCTGCCCGCGCGAGGAGCAAAGCGCCTTCGCAGACTGAGCACACCCATTTCGCATTAACTGCGATCTTCCGAAGATACTCAAGATACGGCGACTTGGAATTCCGCATGATCTTAGTCAGTGCGGCTGGATCTGCACCTGGAAGCGCCGCGAGGTCTGGAACAGGCGCAGCAGC
>CAZDWH010000010.1:0-7115 GCA_964509025.1 uncultured Rhodanobacteraceae bacterium | reverse complement strand
CCTAGTGCTTGGAGTTCGCCAATAGCTTAGGCACGTCGGCTGGATCTGCACCTGGAACCAAAAGAACTTCGAGCGCAGGCTGTTGAGCGAAGCACGCATGTGGCTCGAAACGAACGCCGCTCAAGGAGGTTACGCTGCGACCATCCAAGGACAAAACGATCGTTTCCAGTTTATGGTCTCGACCGGCCCAATAAAACATCTCCAGCGGGCCGGCAACATCGAGCAGATCGACTCCGTGATAGACCGGTATCCCAAGCTTCACGTCAGCTCCTGAAGCGACTTCTCTACTTGTCGGCGAAAACGGTATGAGGAAGCAACGAGACGAGGGCTCCGAGCACGACTTCGCACTCGGAGTTGTCGTTCAATAGGAGGCGCACGATAACGACGCCTATTACCGTTGCGCGGATATCGTCATCTATTCCTGCAAGATAGATATGAAGGAGGCGGTATATCCTGCCGGCGCCCCGTCATGTGGTTTAGCGCGAATCACTGAGCCGACGAAAGCTGGCCGCTGACTTACGCCATTCGGCCAAGCCTGCACCAGATAGCCGCGATAGTCGTACTCCCAACCATCGGTAGGCGTCCCCGCCCTGCCTATCCCAGAGAGTGTGATCAATGCCGGAGCAGCGCCCTGAGCAGGCACCATCTTACCGCTCAGATCCAAGTAGTAGCCACCGCCCATGTCCAAGACGCCTTTGAGTTCGCCGGGATGAGCGGGCGTTTCGAAAATCATGCTCGCCTCGGCAAATAGCAATGCCAGCGCCTTGCTCGCGTCGCCGTTAATCAGCGTGGGATCGTTCCGATAGCTGCGATACGTCCACTTACTCGGCTGATCGGGTGAGATTGCTTTGACAACTTCTCCGCGTGTTGCCTGCAAACGAATAGCACCTACCTTCACCGATCCCGCATCTGCGCTCGCTGCGAGACCTTCCGGCGGTCCATCGGATGGTACGAATCGGACGGCCAGGTCGGCGCTGTCCGTGATGCCAAGCTGCTCGAGTTCGACGCCGACGTCGTAGAACAATGTTTTGGATCCCGGTTCCGCATTGTGCGATCCATGGTGCCGCGGCCCGATCTGACCGAAGAAACTGAGCGTCGCTATGTAAGCCGTTTTGTCGGGTGCTCCTTTTCGATGAATTTGAATGTCATATGTCGCTAATGGACTGCCGACAATTTGTACGTCCTGAAGTATCAGGAGCACATGACCCGGCTCAGTCTTGACTTCGGTTGGCAGCGGCGACACGGCAGCGCCCTGCGGCGCAGCATTCAAGTCCACAGAAATGGCCTGGCCTTTCAACTCCACTGGTCCAGGGCCATAGACAGGTTGTACCCGTTCCACGCGAGCCGCCGCCGCTAGGTTAAGTCCAGGAACGCAGTTGGTTTCTTTGTCATATTTGTAATCCATGAACGCCGGGTCGAAGATGCTTTTGACGGCCATGGTCGCCTTCGCACCATTTTCGTCGGCAAAAGTATACGTTTGCTCATACCAACTATCCGGCATGCCGAGGTTGGCCTTCGCCCAGGCAAGCGTGATTGGATGACCAGCCGCCTTGCGGACCAACCAGCATTGCCACAATCGATCGATATTCGCGTGATGCATGTAAAACACGGGATCCAACCCTGCTACCGGCACGATGCCCATGTCCGGAGCTCGACAGCCAAAGCCTGTCGCACAATGCATGGAGCCGTGAGGCTGCTGCTCCAGTTGCGCTGAGAAGCTTGAGAAGTCCGAGAACTTGAAAGCCTGAACGGCGCTCGCTGCATTGTTTGCAATCGACTTCGTATTCTCGTTCAGGCCGGGCGTGCGGAACTGATCGTACATGGCGCCAGTTGATGCACCGCGCACGAGCGCAGGGATCGCAATTCCGTTGTTCGGGCCCTTCTCACCGCCATAGTCCCAGTAGGGGAGCGCAAAATTTGGATCACCCGAACTCGCGCGCATCGCGCGCTCGAAGTAGTGCAGGTACATCCGATGCCACGTCAGAAACTGTAGGTTCGGCGTACCGTCGGAATGCTGACACGTCCCCCAAATCGAATCGGTCATTCCGTCGTTCGGAACCGTCAGGTCTTTCACGTGAGCGTAGTAGGATTTGCAGGTGGCGCGCTGCGACGGTGACGCGCCTGCACATATCTGAGCGGCCTGGGCTTTAAAGTCGGCCGCCGTGCCCGATGCATTTGTTCCCGTTCCAAAGTATCCGTGGGTTGCAGCCCAGTAGTCCCAACTCTTCTTATAGTCGGTCGACGTAATCGCAGCACTGTCGCGAGCGCGCATCGCCGCGACTGCTTTTCGCAGTGCCGCAACTTTCGCAGGCGTTTGAGCGAACGTCGACGCCGCAATTCTGTCGAATGCAGCGGCGGAGCCTGCCGTCAGACTTCCAGCACATATTGCGGCCAATCCTAGCCAGTTCCGGGCAACCGATATGGAACGTTTCGTCGTGAGCATTTCCAACTCTCCTTGTGAGATCGTTTGGGTGCATTGCAACGATGCGATCGATGAAGCGGTGTTGAAGCTCAATGGTGTCCGGCGCTGACACCACCTGCGCCATCCGATAACCTGATGCTGACGTTTTCCATCATTCCCTGGTCTTCGTGGTCCAGGATGTGGCAATGCAAGACGAACTCGCCTATGTAACGTTCGTAGCGAGTACGCACATAAATCTGGTATACGCCCTTGGGATACGTGGCCGGCGGAATGAGGCTCTTCACCCATAGCGTATCCTTCCAGACGCCCTTGAGGCCGGGATACTGCGGGTCGGGTGTTCCGCCGGCGTCGTCAACGGCGCCGGCGGCGCTCACATCTTTGCCGTTCGGATCCAGAATCTTGACGATCTGAAAGGGGTTGACGTGAATATGGAAGGGATGCGAAACGAAGTGTGACTCCAACATCCACGTCTGCGCGTCGCCGAGCTTCAGTGTGCGATCGATGCGGTGTGGGTCATAAGGCTGAAGGTCGCTCTGGTTCGTGCCCACTTCAAATTTCACCGTGGGTGACGTCGTGTCGATGAAGAACACCAAGTTCTGCTGCCCCTTGAGTTCCGCGTCCGCCACGTCGGGATGTGGGATGAATTTGCTGAGCTTCAAACCCGCGCGTAAGTCGGCAACGACTTGAGCCTTGACCGACGCCGGCATGTTAGCTTCTGCAGATTTCGTGAGCTGATCGACCACGAAGTGATCGATGTCGGGCACCCTGTCACCATCGGAGACGTCGACAAACCCGAGCACCTGTCGCCCCGTTGCAGCCTGCGAGACACTTCCGGCCGCGGGCGCGGCCGCATTGACAACGCAATAGCGCCCGGGCTCCGGGAAAGCGATGAGCAGATCGTTTCGATACGCTGGCTGCAGCGTGATAAGCGTTTTCTTCTGTGCCTGTGCCATCGTCAGGCCATCTGATGCCATCACGTAGTAGGGCAACGGTGCACCGCCACAGACTTGATCAACAAATTTCGCACGTTCGCTCGCCTTGATCGTGACATGATCCAAAGCGCCGACGTCCCGCGTCATCTTTCTGAACTGCAGCGTGATTGTGTCTCTGACGCCTGCGTGGATTAGACGCCAACGCTCCAGGGCGCCGCTGCGCGCCTGCAGCGTCGGCAAAACCACACCGTTAACGCTGGTATAGCGACCTGAGGCCGCCCACGAACCAGGACCGAATTGGTCGTACGATTCAATAACACCGGTCTCTCCGGGCTTGCAGTTCCAATCGATGCTCTGGCCGTTTTGCTTGAGCTTTCCATCGGAACCGGCGCACGCATATTGAATCTGCTGTAGGACAAGAACACGCTCACCCAGCGGATTGCCATTTGAATCGCGCAAGAGCGTATCGATATCGCCATTTCGGGACACATCGGGAGTCCGATTCCCACGAACGATCAATGCGCCGCCCATCCCGCTCGAAACTTGCAGTGCGGTCGAGCCGTGGCGATGCGTGTGGTACCAGAATGTGCCGGAAGGATGATCGCTGGGTAAGTTGTACTCGTACTGAAAACTGACGCCAGGGTTGATTGACAACAAGACGTTGTCGCTATTGCCCGTCGGGCTTACCCATAACCCGTGCGAATGAAGATTGGTGCCATTGAAGCAATGGGGCGTGTTGATGGGTGACTTTGAGTCGGTGCAACTAGGGTCTGCTGGCAATTTGTTGTGCAGCGTGATGCGTACCGTCTCACCAGGCGCAACTTCGATCGTCGGGGCTACAAACGGCGCTTCGGGATTGACGCCTCGCCCGACATAACTGCGCAGATGGACCGCATCGCGCAATCCCGTCCCCGGGTTGAAGAGCGAATTGTCGGTATAGACGATGTCTAGATCGAGCGATCTTGGGCCCTGGATCGTGCCGATCGCCTCTGCCTGCATTTGCGGCGCAGCACTTACGCGGTCGCTTCGTTGAAGGACGGGTGGGTTACGCAATATCTGCACATCCGGTGGCGCCGCCTGTGCGCTTATTTCGTACCCTCCAACTAGAGTTAGCAGTATCCCGCGGGCCACGACCTGTGTTGCTTGTCGCATACAAATCTCCTTCTGAGCGAATGGCAGCAATGCGACCTTGGACTGACTTGCGGTAAGCAGTGGTCGACTAGGACGAGGGGATGCCCACGGCTAGGAACGCTTTGCCGAGGTTTCCGCAGTCCGCGTTCGTAATCCCAAACTTGTTTCCACTTACTAGGTCGTTGCACGACTCGACAGCGCCTTTGGCCACATCTTTCATTTGCGCAACGGGCGAGAGCTTTCCGGCAGTAAGGGTCCTGTACAGAATCTGCTGCATCTTCGACAAACCTATCGCCACAACGGCGATGTTGCTGCGCACACCTGTACCCGCGCCACCGGCCGTGGCGAGATAGAACGCCTTGTTGAGAATGCCACTGTTGAAGTGGACGCAACCGTTGTAGTAGTCGTTCGTTGGAGAACAGATTGCGTCATCCGCGCCAACAATCTCATCGTAGTTGTCGGGCTGGCCATAGTTGGTTTTCTCATCAAAATTCAGGTCCTTTTTGAACCCGTTGATATGTGGATTGGCCATATCACGAAGAGGATTTGTCGGTGAATACCCCGGTATCAACTCTCCGATTTTCCAATCGACACTGTGTGATTGATATGCCGCAATGGAGATGCCGAAGAAATCTGCGAACGCCTCATTTGCGGCCCCCGATTCACCGGTGTAGTCCAAATTTACTTCTGCGCCGATCACGCCATGCGTGATCTCGTGGCCGACGACGTCCATCGAGTTCGAGTAGCCAACGCCGTATACCATCTGGAGATTGTTGGGATCCCAATAGGCGTTGTGAATCGCGCTGAAGCGGACAGATGACTTCAATGGCGAACCCCCGCCTGACTTGTTGTCGTAACTGTCCCGACGAAAGGTATCGAAATAAAAATCGTAGGCAATTTTGGCTGCGTCATGCGCCGCTGTGGCGTCAGCGGGTACCGTGACGCCGGGTTGTGGCCCTTGTTCGTCGAGGATCAACGTGCCGGGCAACGCCGTCGTATCTTTGAGGTCATAAGTCATCCGATTTCGCCCGCTGGGGAAATCGCGAAAGCGGTGAATGACAGTCTTATCTTTGGCGTCGATGAAATACTTGAACGTACCCACCCTCACAACCCATACGAGACGATGTTGGTGATCCGGCAACTTGAAAATCGATGGATCGAGGATGACTAACTTTGTCGTAATCTTCGGCTCTTGGCCCACCGCCGCCGTTTCGGACTGTGCTATCGAAGTGCTGCGCTCAAGATCGGCCTTGTAGGCGGCCCTGGCCACAGCACTCGCTTCACCTTCAGTGATGCCAGGTTGAGTATCGACATTCGGTGGTTCCACGAACGTCACATTTAGTTTCTCGACAGCTGCGGCCGCCAAGTTGACGCTAACCGACGCCTCAGCGCCGTATACGTCGATACCCTTTACCGTTTGTTGAACCTTTGCGATGGCGCGCCCCTCTATCTGCGGGTCGAGCTTCTTCTGTAGGACCTTCAAATCCTGCCGTGGACCGCTCTGCAAAAAGAGCGTTCTGTTGCCCACGAAGAATTTTGCGACGATGTCGTCGACGTCGTTGAGCGTTGCGGCTTTGTGCGTAGGCGAGGTAGCGACGACCACCTCTTGAGAAACGAGGCCCTTGATAGTTTTCGGCAGGCCCGTTTTTGCGCTGTATTCGATTGCGAGGTCAGGATGAGCTTGCTTGAGAGTCATCGCCGCTTTCTTGATGCGCGGATCGGCTGCGATGATGCTGGCTGTTGCGGCGCTGGCCGTTGCAGCGCTAGCTGCAGGCTCATTAGATTGAGCAGAGACCGCACCGCAAATAACGAAAAGGAGCGCGAACCAGAACACGCCAAGACCATGCTTCATGGCATCCCCCTGATCTTCAGATGAAGCAGGCCCGTCCTCGGATAACTTCGATCCGAGAAGCGGGCGTGCTAAAAAACCCCAAGCGTTGTGGCGGTAGATGTAGCAGGATGGTGCAGGCTGCGGTACTGTCAGCTTTGACAGGTACGCGAAGAGATCCTCGGAAGAAGCTCGTTCTTTTTCTAAAAGCAGGAAGCGACCTTGCCTTGTGAGGCCCCGCACCGGATGACGCGCCATACATCCTCGCTCACGAAATATCCGGTATGCGCATCGGCGGGATTTTCGATAACCCCAAACCAATGTGGGCTGTTCTTCAAGTAGACATTGGTAAATTCCGCATACGGCGTGACACCATCCGGCGGCGCTTGGTACCACTTCGGTATACCCCAACTCAGCAAGTCATTGGGGTCGCTAAATGCCACGATGTTGAGTTTCGGAATCTCAACGTGCTCACGTCGCGCCGTCTGCACGCGCAACGCGGCATAGACGTTGACGCTCGGTTGCAACTTGCCACGGGACGTCGATCGTAATTCAGCGTTCGCCCGGGGCTCGACATTCAGAGCCAGCGCCTCGTTGCGCAACATCGCGCTAATTGGATGCGGTGGATCTGAAGAAGAGTGGCCTTCCTCGTAAGCTAACCCCAGTAAGGGCAATTGATTGGCCATCATATAGATCGATGCCGTCTTCACTGCCAATGATCGTACGAACTTCGCCGCACCAGCTCGCTTGTCCTCAGTGAATTTTAGAATCGTTGACGATACAGCGCTTCCCTCCCGGGCTG
>CAZDWH010000009.1:0-37253 GCA_964509025.1 uncultured Rhodanobacteraceae bacterium | reverse complement strand
AATACCGATCGCCTCGGGCGGCAGGTTGAGATAGCCCAGGATCACCGCTATCACCGGCAGCGAACCCGCGGGCACGCCCGCAACGCCCATCGCGCCGACGATGCACAGGCCGATCACCGCAAGCTGCTGCCCCAGACCCAGATCGAGCCCGAAGCACTGTGCGATAAACAGCGTCGTCAGTCCTTCGAACAGCGCGCTGCCATGATGGTTCACGCTCGCGCCGATCGTGATGACGAAACGCGCGATCTTCGATGGCAGTTTCAGGTTCTGCTCGGCGACCTTGAGCGTGGTCGGCAATGTAGCCGTCGAGGACGAGGTCGAGAACGCGGTGATGATTGCCTCCTCACTGCCCTTGAAAAACACGAGCGGACTCATGCCGCCCATGACGCGCACCCACGCCGGAAGCACGATGAACATATGCACCGCGATCGCTGCGACGACGCAGCCCGCGTAGAGACCGAGGCGGCCGAGGATGTCGGGACCGAAGCGCGCGGTCATTGCGAACATCAGCGCGGTCACCGCATACGGCGTGAGCTGAATCACGACCTCCATGAGCTTCATCAGCATTTCGAGCAGGCCCTGAATCACGTGGCGAAACGCCGCCGTCGCGGGCGTCTGCTTGAGCACGAGCGCGATGCCGAGCATCACGGCGAAGAACATCACCGCGAGAAAATCGCCATTGACCGCGGCCTTGAACGGATTGTCCGGCACGATGCCGAGGATGATCGCAACGCCCGACATGACCGGCTTGGTCGCCGTAATTGCCTTCGTATCCGCGCTGTTCGCGGCGAGCAGGCTGTCGCGGATGCCGGGATCGAAACCGACGCCGGGCTGGATCAAATGAATTATCAGCAGACCCACCGCGATCGCGATGCCGGTGACGATAAAGGTATAGCCGAGCATACGCAGGCCGATGCGGCCGAGGCTCGCGATGTCGCCGATCTCGGTGACGCCGACGATCAGCGCCGAGAACATCAGCGGCAGCACCAGCATCTTGAGGAACTTCAGGAACAGCTGCCCCGCTGGCTGCGCGATCGTCTCGACGAACCAGTTGATCCAGGATGCGTCGCCGCCATGTTGCGTCCACCAATAGGCGAGCATCCCGGCGAACGTGCCGAGCACGAAGCCGATCAGGACGCGCGTGTGCAAGGCGAGTTTCATATGCGACCCCGGGAGAAAACCGGGGCCGATGTTACCTTAGGTGGCTACCGCGGCGCTCGACATTTCGGGTGCCGCTGCGGCACACCGTGTCACGCCGTTTACGGCTTGTCGGTCGCGGTGACCTGCGCGTGCAGATAGCGATCGGTGTGGTAGGTCGCGTAACGACAGAGGTTGAAGCCGCGGTGCGTCACCACACGGCCGTCGGAAAAGCCGATGCGGAAGTCACGCGTGCAACTGTCCTTGTCGTTGCGGATCGCGATCGTCGCGGCCTCACCGCCACCGTGTAGCGGGCCCTTGCCGAGCAGCACCGGGTGGAACCGGCCGCTGCCCGCTGCCGCGACTTCGAACGAGACGACGTCGTTCGCCGAGGTGTTGACGATATCGACGTAGTAGACCGTACCGGCGAACGCCGGAGCGGCGGCACCGACGGCGAATAGCGCCGCAAAAATATACTTGTACATTTTACACTCCTGCATTTTCTGAAAACTCGCGACAAGCCGCACCCGTCGGCATCGCGCGGATGCCGGTTCTGAGTTCTTCCGGTTGCTTAGCGAATTAGATGCGCTAGCCGCGCATTGGGTTGCCGGACTTGTTCGACAGCGCGAAGAACGTGAGCTGTCCAGCACCGACTGCGCCGGCAAGGATCGCGATCGCACTCGGCGTGACGTCGGTGATGCCGAGCAGCTGGATCAGCATGAACCCCAGCGCGATCGCAACGAGGGTGATACCCCAGCGCAGGGCGGCAAAGCGACGCTGCTGTTCCTCGCCTGTGAGAATCGAGCGCAGCAGTTCCTCCGACGCACCGCTGCGTGCGAGCAGGCTGCGCATGCGCGCATCGACCACGGCCTTCACGAGGTAGACGAAGGAATAGGTCAAGCAGACGAACAAAGTGATCGGGATCAGGGCATGGTCCATAGCGGGCTCCTTTTACGTATCGTTGTCAGTCACAGATACGCGTTCACGCAGCGCGGTTGCAGTCCCCAAATAGCGCGCTGCATGCAGCGGTGGCCATGCAACCGTTTCGGCACATGCCGTATCTTAGCCGTCATGGAAGATATGGGCGCATGAATGCAGACCGCGACATCGTCGATGCCGTGCTGGCCGGACGCCGCGGCGCGTTCGAGTCGCTCGTGCGCGAATATCAGGGTCTGGTCTGGCATATCGTGCATCGCCTTGTGCGCGACCCGGAAGATGCGCGCGAACTGTGTCAGGAAACCTTCCTGCGTGTGCATCGGCAGCTACACCAGTTTCGCGGCGACAGCGCGCTCAAATCATGGATCGGCCGCGTCGCGTACACGATCGGCCTGCGCCATATCGAGAACCGGCGCGGCGAAGCGGCCGCACGCCTCGAACTCGGGGAGGACGACGACGGCGGCAACCTGCTCGAGGCGATCGACAGCGGCGACGATCTCGAGGCCGCACATCTCGCAGCCGACAGCGCAGCACATCTGCGCCGCGCGATCGACGCGCTACCGCCGCAGGCGCGCACGCTCGTTTCGCTCTACCATCTGGAAGAACTGCCGATCGCCGAGATCGCAACGATTACCGGCCTCGCGACCGGCACGATCAAGAGTCATTTGTTCCGTGCGCGCCTGCTGCTGCGGCGCGCACTCGAATCCACGGAGATCAGCGCATGAATCCCTCGCGTCCCACTGACGACCGTCCCTTCGCCGATCCTGCGCGCGAATCCGAATGGCAGGCACAGGAGCAGGCATTGCGCGCCGAGCGCGAACATGCCGACGGCACGCACGATGACGCGCGCCAGCGCAGCTATCGCGCGATCGCGCGCGCTTTGCGCGAGCCTCTGTCCGATGCGCTGCCCGCGGATTTTGCGACGCGTGTTGCACAGCAGGCGGCAGCGCGGGCGCAAGAATCGGCGGATGCGAAATTTGCCACGCCGTTCGAACGCGTCGCGATTGGCCTGGCTATCGCGTTTTTCGGCCTCGCCATCGGCGCGGCGCTGGCGTTGTCCGCATCGACGGTGTTGCAGCCGATCGGCGAGGCGTTGCGGCAAATCATGCTGCGAGGCTCCAATTCCTGGCTCATCGCGCTCGCCGCGTGCCTCGCCGTTTCCAGCGCACTGCAACGCTGGAACCGTGGCCCGTCAAAGCACACGAGCTGATCGGAAGCTATCTCAAAACGTAGTGAGCGAAGACAGTTCGCGTGTCGCCGGAGCGCAGGAACCGGAGTTTACTGGTCGTAAATGAGGATTCCGAGCACCGCCGGCACGCGAAATGTCGAGCGCAGTAGTTTTGAGATAGGTTCCAGAAGCTATCGCCCGGTGGTGCCGTCCCTGCGCACGGTAAATGGATAGAGTGGTGGCAGTGCCGACTGCGCGCGCGCGTCGCTTTGCGCAACCGATGGCAGACTCAGTCCGCCGCTGAAGGTCGAGGCGAGCTGCGCGCCCGATCTGGAAGCTGTCGCCGATTCCGCGCCGTACATGGCGCGTTCGAGTTCCTGCAGGGCATCGCGCTGTGCAGTATCCGTCAAAGCTTGCACCAGCTCACCCAGCGTACGCGCGCCAGCCCCTTGCGCGCGCGCCCATGCTAGCAATGCGCGCGCGCAGGAGGAAGCGTCGTCTCGCGCGCAAGCGTCGGCGAACGCCTTGCGCGCCGCGCGGATCGAAACTTCGTCGACGACTGCAGGAGCGGCGCGCGCGCGCGCCACGCTCGCGACCACATGAACGCGGCGCGCGCTGTATGCCCATGCAGCGAGCGTCGCAAGCCATAAGCCGAAGACAACGATGGCGAGCGTGCGCCACGTCGTCGATCCAGCATCGCCGCCGGGCGACACGAGCGTCGTCGCATTGTTTGCCGCCCGGTCGGATATTGCGAGCATCGACGTGCCCGCATTCTTTCTTGCATCCGCGCCGGCGCTCTGATCGCTGCTCGCCGCCGCAGCGACCTGCAGAGTGCGCGGAGGCAGATTGGCGACGCCTGCGTTGTCGCGCGCCGTGTCCCACCAGGCGAGGCTCAGTGCCGGAATCGTCAACATGCCAGGCCGGTTCGGCACGATCGCGAACTTGCGCTCGCGCTCGCCGTACTGCCACGTGCCGTCGTCGCGATTCTGCGTCGTTTCCTTGTCCGGATAGACATCGGCGCCGTCGATCTTCGGCAGCTTCAGCTCGGGCAGCTGCTCAAAACTGAGGCCCTGCGCCTTCACCCGCAGCGTCAAGGTGATCGGTTCGCCAACGCGCGCCGCAGTGGCGTCGTCGATACCTTCGGCCGTGAGATCGAGCGACTGCGCAGGCAGCCAGGCATCCGTGCCCGAGGCTTGCGGACGCGCACGCACGTCGAGCGTGGTCGCCGGCGTCTGCGCCGTCACCGCGCGACCGCGACTGAAGAAGCTGTTGAGATCGTTAGGGTTGAGCGCGTGGCCGCGGAACGTCACCGGCGCGAGCGTCAGTGTGCCGCTCTTTTCCGCGCTCAGCGCATAGTGGCGCTCCAGCACCTTGTAGCGGCGGCCGTCGACATCGGCCGAGTAACTCGCATCCTGGCCGAGTTTGCGCGCATTGATGCCTTCGCCGTGCGGGTCTTCGAGATTGCCGTCGGTCAAATTGAGCGCGTAGAACAGCTTAATCGTGGCGCGCACCTGCTGCTGTACATAGGGCGAACGCGGCTCGACCGCGACCTGCAGGAACACGTCGTCGCCGGCCTTGCCACCGTTGCCGCTGCCCGGCTGTACGACGAGGCTGATTGGCTGCGTCTGCGTGCCTGCGACATTCAGAGCCGGAATCACGATCGTACCGGCGTGTTTCGGTTCGAGCCCGACCGCCCACAGCAGTTTCGAGCTCGCCTGACCGTTGATGATGTTCATCGCGGTCGAACTCTGCGTGCCGAGCAAGTTGAAGTCTGACTGCAGCGCGTTGAAGTCCGGCTGCGCAGCGCTCGCATCGTCGCCGACTTCGACATTGAGCGTGACCGTCTCGCCGAGCTGCATGGTGGTGCGATCGAGCCAGGCGCGCACTTGCGCGGCATGCGCGTTTCCACAAATCCACAATGTCGCGAATCCGAACAAAGCGACCAGGCGCAGCCGGATTTTGATATTGCTCATTGCCCTTCCTCTTGCACGCTATGCCCGCGGCGCTGATATTCGAGCTGGAACTTGCGCCGCAGCAGTCCGCCCGGATCGTCCGGCACGCGCTGCAGCATCTGCTCGACGGCTTGATCCTTTTCGCTGTGCTTGGTGCCCTCGCGCGCGCCGAGGCGCACCGGCTTGCCGTCCTTGCCATCGTTCTGCGCCTGTTTTAGCGCCTGGTCGATGCCCTGCTTGAATTGCTGTTGCGATTGCTCGTTCGCTTCGCTGCCCGTCTTCGGCTGCTGCGCGCGCTGATCACCTTGCTTGTCCGCGCCCGCATTGGAGTCGCCGGATTTGTCCTGACCTTCGCGCTGCTTGCCTTCCTGCTCGCTGCCGCCCTGTTGGTCTTTGCCGTCCTGCGGCGACTTCCGCTTGTCGCCGTTGCTTTGGCCTTGCTGGTCGCCCTCGCCGTCCTTGCCTTGCGAATCCTGCGACTGATCGTTGCCGGGCTGCTGCTGTTCGTGCCCCTGATGATCCTTGTCTTGCTGCGATTGCTGTTGCTGTTGCTTTTTCTGCTTCAACCAGTCTTCGACGGACTTCTTGTTAGCGGCGGCATCTGACATGCCAGACGACTGCTTCAGCGCACGATCGTAGGCGGCGATTGCCTCTTCATATTTGCCCTGTTTGGCCAGCGCGTTGCCGCGGTTGTATTGCGCCTCCGCGCTGCGCCCGTTCGCGCTCGTCGCGGCATTGGCGAAATCCGTGTCCGCCGCGGCGAAGTCGCCCGCTCGATACGCTGCACTGCCGCGCAGATTCGGATCGTGCGCAAGCGCCTGGGCTTCTTTCGCATGACCTGACTCGAGCTGCGCCTGAGCCTGCTGATCGGGGCGACGCCACAGATCGTCCCAGATGTTCGCGCGCGCGGCCGGCGCATGTGTGGCCAGAACGAGTGGCAGCAACAGCAACCAGCCACGGCGAAAACCGAGCGCGACCAGCGGTACGAGCGCGAACATCAGCCACGGACCGCGGTCGATAAAGCGTTCGCTCTGCACTTCGGTCTTCGCCACAACGGACGCATCGCGCGCGGCGAGCGGCGCGAGCATCGCATCGAGGTCACTACTGTCGCCCGAGAAAGTCGCGTAATGGCCGCCACCCGCGGCGGCGAGCTCGGCAAGCGCGGCGCTGTCGAGGCGTGCGAGCGCGATATTGCCGTTCGCATCCTTGAGGAATCCGCCCTGCGCCAGCGCGACGGGCGCGCCCTCGGTACCGCCGACGCCGAGCACCGACACGCGCACGCCGGCTGCGAGCGCACGCGCAGCCGCCGCATCCGCGCCCTTGTCGACGCCATCGGCGAGCAACACGATCTCGCCGTCGCGCACGCCGCCCTGCTGCAACAGCTTCACCCCGAGATCGATGGCGCGGCTCGTCGCATTGCCGGGGGCGGGCATCACAGTCGGATCGAGCGCGTCGACGAGATTGGCGACGGTGTTGGCGTCGTCGGTCAGCGGCGCGACGACGAAGGCGTCGCCGGCGTAGGCAATCAGCGCCGTCTGCGCATCGGCGCTGCGTTTCAGGATATCGGCGATCTTGAACCGTGCGCGCTGGAAGCGGCTTGGTTTCACATCCTGCGCGAGCATCGTCTGCGAGAGTTCAAGCGCGATCACGCGCGCCGCCTTGTTCTGATACAGCGGCTGCGGCAGGCGCTCCCAAGCCGGGCCAGCGAGCGCGAGCGTCGCGAGCGCCCACGCACCAAACGCGAGCCAACGC
Organism: uncultured Rhodanobacteraceae bacterium; assembly: GCA_964509025.1. Classification (GTDB taxonomy): domain Bacteria; phylum Pseudomonadota; class Gammaproteobacteria; order Xanthomonadales; family Rhodanobacteraceae; genus Rudaea. The sequence goes on along the minus strand of CAZDWH010000009.1, from coordinate 30,308 downwards.
GGCGCACGCGCTGGTGCAGCGGTTTCATCGCTCGATTCGAGCAGATGCTTGAGCAGATGCGCATCGACTGCACCGCGCCACGCGTTGGCATCGCCGCCGACGCTGCGCAGCGCTCGCCATAGCAACGGTAGTGCGAGCAGTGCGACGAGCCACCATGGACGCAGGAAGTGCAATTGCGCGAAATCGGCGAACGTCATGGCGTCGCCCCACGCACGAGCGGCTGCATGGCGCGCCACGCGCGCAGCGTCGGCATCAACGCGCCGCCCAGCGCGAGCAGCAGGGCGAGCGACAGCGGCCAGTAAAACAGCTCGTCGACCGGACGGAACTGCTGCTGTTTGTCCGCACCCGGCTCGAGCGCATCGATGTCCTGGTAGATCTGCGCGAGCTGCGTCGTGTCGCGCGCGCGGAAGAAGCGGCCACCCGTCTTCTCCGCCATTTCGCCGAGCAGCTTGGCGTCGAGATCCGCCGAGGGATTGACCACGCGCGTGCCGAAGAATCCATCGTTGATGCGCATCGACTCGGCGCCGATACCGATAGTATAAATTTTCACCTTCTCCGCGACGGCGAGGTCGATCGCCTTGGCTGGATCGAGCTCGCCCGCATCGTTGACGCCGTCGGTCAGAAGGATCAGCACGCGCTGTTCCTGCGGCCGTTCGCGCAGGCGTTTCACGGCAAGGCCGACGGCGTCGCCGATCGCCGTTTCGCGCCCGGGCAGGCCGACAACGGATTCGTCGAGCTGCTTCAACACCGTGTCGCGATCGAAGGTCAGCGGCGTGAGCAAATAGGCCTGGCTGCCGAACACGACGAGACCGACGCGATCGCCGACGCGGCGGCGGATAAAGTCGCCCGCAATCGCCTTGACCGCGCCGTAGCGCGTCACCGCTTGCCCGCCGATGCTCATGTCGGGCGTGTCCATGCTGCCCGAAGCATCGACCGCGAGCAGCAGATCGCGGCCGGTGCGCGCAAGATCGATCGGCGTGCCGATCCACTGTGGCCGCGCGGCGGCGGCGGTGAGCAAGGCCCAGCCAAGCAGTGCGAGCACGCGGCGCCAGCGAGGCGCCGGATTTGCGCCAGAAGCCGCATCGAGTCCCGACAAGGCGATCGGCAAGCGCAGCGCCGCGCCGGTTTGCGTTGCCGCAGGTTTGAGCACGCGTGCGACCAGCCACGGCAGGGGCAGCAACGCAAAAGCATAAGGCCACGCCCACTCAAACATGCGCGGCCTCGCTCTCCAGCATGCGACGCACGAGCGCGATCAAGGCGGTCGCGTCATAGTCGGCCCGCACGCGATACGGCGCGTCGAGCAACACACGACCGACGCCGGCGCTGAATTCGTCGCTGCCGATGGAGCCATCGAGATGTGCCAGCCACGCTTCGCCAGACATCGCTGCGGACGCGGGCGTGCGACGCAACGCGAGCCGGCGCAGGAAGGTTGACAAAGCGGACGCAAGTGCGGATCGGTCGTCTTGCACAGCGGCGACCATGCGCTCGAACTCGGCGAGCAACGCAAGACGATGGCGGCGACGCTGCAATAATTTATATGCGTATACAATGGCAAAAATCAGCACGCCGAGCGCGAGTACGGCCAGCAGCCACCATCCCGGCGCGGGTGGCCACCACGATGGCGGCGGCGGCAGATGGATATCGCGCAGTTCCGGACCCGTTGCTGGATTCATGCGACACCGAGTTTTTTCTTGCGCCGCGCGTCGAAGCCGAGCAGATCACGCAGCACCGCTTCGGGCTCATCGGGTGTGTCGAGCACGACGCGGTTGAGCCCGCGGCGACGCAGCATCTGGTCGAACGCAGCATGGCGTTCCTCGAACAGCTGCGGCCAACGCGTGCGCGTGCGCGCGACAGAAAAATCGAGCAGCGAGCGCACGCCATTGCCGAGGAGCGCGTAACGCGCAGGCGGCGGCGCACGGTATTCGAGTGGATCGCGCAGCAGCAAGGCAGCGATGTCGCAATGCTCGGCAAGGCGCGCGAGGATCGGCTCCGCCGCTTCGTCCGCGTCAAAACCGTCGGTCAGCAAAACGATTTGCGTTCCCGGACGCGCAATACGCTGTGCGCGCTGCAATGCCTGTGCGAGCGGCACGGCCGGCGCCGCACCGGCGTTGCGCGCTATCGCGTCCCACTCGGCCAATGCACGCAGACACCGCAAAGCGCCACGCATACCGCCAGACGGTTTGACCTCGGCATTGATGTCCGGGCCATAACCGATCGCGCCGATGCGATCGCCCGACATCACGGTCGCCCAGGCGATCAGCGCCGCGGTGCGTGCGGCCTGCACCGATTTGAAGCGCACGCGTGTGCCGAAGCGCATCGACGGATTCGCGCTGACGATCAGCAACACGCTGCGCTCTCGTTCTTCCTGGAACAACTTGGTATGCGGCCGGCCGGTGCGCGCGGTGACGCGCCAGTCCATCATTCGAATATCGTCGCCTGGCTGGTAACCGCGCGATTCCGCATAATCGACGCCACGTCCGCGGAAACGCGACACGTGCACGGCAGCGTGGCTGCCCGTGACGCGCTGTGCGAAACGCTCGAGCCGGTGCGCGCGCAGGCGCATCGCGAGCAGGTCGTCAAGGGTGACTTCGGTGGCGGACATGAATGGTCTCGCGCGTCATTCGGCGTACAAGCCGAACGAGCCATGCTTACGGCAGCGGCACGCGATCGAGCAGCGCCGAGATCACGCGATCCGACGTCACGCCCTCGGCTTCGGCTTCGTACGATAGCAATACGCGATGACGCAGCACGTCGGGTGCGACGGCATGCGCGTCTTCGGGGGTGACGTAATCGCGACCGGCGAGCCATGCGTGTGCGCGCGCGCAGCGATCGAGCGCGATGGTGCCGCGCGGGCTCGCGCCATAGGCGATCCAGCGCGTCAGGTCATTGCCATAAGCTTTCGGCGTGCGCGTGCCAAGCACGAACTGCACGATGTATTCCTCGAGTGCCGGCGCGAGATGCAGATTGAGCACTTCCGCTCGCGCCGCGAAGATCTGCGCCTGACTCAGCACGCGCTGTGGCATGACGGTTTCGCCCAGCGTCTCACGCGCGCGATCGCGTGCAAGCGCGAGGATCGCCGCTTCGGCCGCGCCGTCCGGGTAGTCGACGCGTACATGCATGAGAAAACGATCGAGTTGCGCCTCAGGCAGAGGATAGGTGCCTTCCTGCTCGATCGGGTTCTGCGTCGCCATCACGAGGAACAGTTTCGGCAGCGCGTATGTCGTGCGCCCGACCGTGACCTGACGCTCGCCCATCGCTTCGAGCAGCGCGGATTGCACCTTCGCCGGCGCGCGATTGACTTCGTCCGCTAGCAGCAGGTTGTGGAAGATCGGGCCCTGCTGGAACTCGAAACTGGCCTGCTGTGGGCGATAGATTTCGGTGCCGGTGAGATCGGCCGGCAACAGATCGGGTGTGAACTGCACGCGATGGAAATCGCCCTCGATGCGCGTTGCGAGCTCCTTGATCGCCGTAGTTTTGGCCAGCCCCGGTGCGCCCTCGACGAGCAAGTGGCCGTCCGCCAGCAACGCGATCAGCAGGCGCTCGACCAGCGCGCTCTGGCCGATGATGCAACGGGTAAGTTCGCTGCGCAGCGTATCGAATGCGCCCGCGAGCGAGGATGTTTGGGGTAGATCAGGCATATCCATGTCGATCGAAAGAATAGTCGGAACGGAGGGCTCAGACCGCAGCGCTCCGCGAAGGTTTCCGCAGCCAGCGCTAACTCGAACGAGAGGTTTGCGCGACAAAGGCAGCGTAAGCGTCGTCCACTTTTTGTGGACGTCCGACGAGATAACCTTGCGCGTATTCGCAGTCAAGTGCCGTGAGCTGGGCCAGCTGCTCTTTCGTTTCGACGCCTTCCGCGACGATGTCGCAGCCGAGCGCCCGCGCCATGCCGGCGATCGCGCGCACGACCGCGTAACAGCGCGGATCGTCGAGCTGGCGCACGAAGCCCTGGTCGATCTTCAGCGTGTCGAACGCGAAGCGGTGCAGATGCCCGAGGTTCGAGTAACCCGTACCGAAATCGTCGAGTGCGACGCGCAGGCCATTGCGATGCGCGTGCTCGATCAACGCAGTGACGCGCTCGAAGTCGAGCACGAGACTTTCGGTGATTTCGAGTTTGATCTGCGTGGGGTCTACGCCGTGCGCGTGCGCGCGTGCGAGTACGCGATCGACGAATCCCGCATCCTGCAGTTGGCGGCCGGACACGTTGAGCGCGATGAACGGCGGATGCGCGGGCGTAAGCGTGGCGAAGCGCTGCAATGCAGCGCAGACTTCGTCGAGCACGTACTCGCCGACCGGCACGATCAGCGAAGTCTCCTCGGCCAGCGCGATGAATTCTGCGGGCGATACCGCGCCGCGCTGCGGGTGGTGCCAGCGCGTCAGCGCCTCGTAACCGGCGATGCGGCCGCTCGCGATGTCGAGGATCGGCTGCAACAGCACATCGAGGCCATGCAGCTCGAGCGCCTCGCGCAGGTGGCTCTCGAGGCGAATCTTGTCGTGCGCCTCCTCCGCTTCCGCGCGCTGCGCGGCATTTTCCGCCAAAGGCGGCGCGACACCGCCGGACAGCGTCGCCAGCGTCGAGCGAAAACGGGCGAGCTGACTGAAGACCAGCGCGCGCACGACCGGATCTGCGCTCTCCAGCCGCTCGGCGAACTGCTTGCGATCGATCGGCGTCAACACGCAATGGCTCAACGCGGTCGCTGTCGCAGTGCGCGGTGCATCGTCGAGCACCGCCATCTCGCCGAGCAGAGCGCCGGTGCCCAGATCGCCGAGAACGACCGCCTCTCCATCGCGTAGCGCACTCACGCGCAGGCAGCCGCTTTCGATCAGGAACGCCGTCGTCGGCGCATCGCCCTCGTGGAACAACACGTCGCCAGGAGCGAGTTTCAGTCGGTAGGCTGTCGACATTGCGAATCTCTCCCACCCGCTATTGTCGGAATGCTAGCAGTCCCACCATCAAAATCTGCGATGCCGAGAAAAAAAGGGCCGCATTGCTGCGGCCCTTTGTTGGACGCTCGGTGAGAGCGGTCAATTCACCGTGAGCTTGCAAGTCAATCCGGGGGTAGTGGCTGCCGGCACGATCAGCGTGGCCGTATTGCCCACGCCGGTGCAGTTGCCGCTCCACGAGCAGACCGTGGTGCCGCAGCTTGCCGCCGTCAGCGTATACGTGCCGCCCGCTACCGAACCGGTGCAGTTCTGGCTGGTTCCGGCAGCGGCGCTGCAGGAGAGTCCAGAGGGGTTGGTAAACGACGCCGGGGTGGGTCCCGTCGACGTGGCGGTGAGGGCAATCGACGAGGTCGCGACTGCGCATCCGCTCGGCACCGGCGAGAGTCCGAGCTTGCAGACGTCCACGCCCTGCAGGTTCACAGTGGCCGTCGGCGAGCCCGTCGCGGTAGTGAATGTGCAGCTTCCCGACTTGGCCGCGTTAATGCCGTTCAAATTCGCCGTGATGCTCGCCGTGGTGCTGCCGCTCGAGTCGGTTACGCCAGGACCTGAGACCAAGCCAATGGAGCTGTCGCCGGTGCAAGCGCCCGTCAACTGGACACCCGACACTGGCGTGCCGTTGGAATTCAGCAGCGTCAGCGTAACTGTGCAACCCGTGCCACCACAGGCCGACGGATTCGCCAGAAGGATCAAGCCACCGCTCGCCGTGATCGGCGCCGAGGCACTGGCATTTCCGGCTGAGAACGTCAGAGTTGGACCTGCGCTTCCGCTGCCAGATGCAGCGATACCGGAAGTCTTCACGCTAGTGACGATACAGCCGGAACTGTCCGTTATATTTGCAGCGGTACCCGATCCGCTAACGCCATCTACTGAACCTGACCCAATGCCTAGATTGGTGAAGGCGAAGCCGAAGCCCACACCGGCAAGCGGACTGCCAAGTGCGTCAGAGATGCATACGCTAACGCTGGTCGTGAGATTCCCAGGAATTGGGTTCGGGCTGATCACGATTTTCGCCGGCGCGACACCAGGGAACACCATGATGGCCGCATCGGTCACCGTTCTGACGCTACCGTTTACCGTGTCTACGCCCGAGCCCTGTGCCCACACCGCAGCCGCGCGGCCGAGTTGAGAAACTGGATAGTTCAGCGTCGTCGACACGACACCTATGCTGTCAGTGGCTTTCGGCGTGGAAATGTTGCCCACCGTCTGACGGCCGACGATGTAAGGGAGCACCGGTCCATTGTTAACCGTCGCGCCCGTCGTATCGTTGAAGTTGAAGGCGGTTGCCACGTTCAATTGCGTTTCGCTGACAACCGACGCTACCTTCACCGCGCTTTCGAGATCGTCATTGCCTGCCGGTACGCCGTGGATCTGCTTGCCAAAGACGACCACAGTGTCCCCAGGTCCGGCGCCGCCACCAGCGGTGACGAAATGACCGTCAAGCGCGCTAAAGGTCTTGCCACCTTCCTGTGGATCGCCCTGTCCGCCGGAAATGTTGAAGACGAAATTCGATTGCGGAGTGTCAATCGAGCCAAAATTGACCGTCGTACCAGGCGACGGCGGGTTGCCCTGACGATCAGTACCGATGGCACTCACGGTGAAGCTGTAGGTCGCGTTCGGATCCGGCGGAATCAGCGAGTTGCCGCTGCCCTGATTGACTAAGGTAGCCAGACTGGACACGCGGTTGATGATAATGGACGGCGCGTTCACGCCCGGCGACGTCAGCGTCAGACTGTACAGCTTGCCATCAGACACTATTACGGTCGCGGTGGCGGTGATCGGGTCCTGAATTTGATTGTCGACATTGTTATCGCCGCGATCGACAATGGCCCGTACCTGCACCGGCCCTTGCTGCGAGCCCGCGCGGAACGTCACGTTCGCGATGCCATTGTGCGTATTTGTAACGACGCTCGAACCTGACTGCGTCGCGCCGGAAGCTGTGATCGCCGAAAGGGTCGCATCGGTGCCGGCGGGCCCAGCGATCTGGAACTGCACGTTATCCCAGCTATTGCCTTTGCCATCAGTTGGATCAGCGACGAGCGACCCGTTGCCATCGAGCACCTGGGCCGAGACCACCTTGCTCTGCGCACCGTTGGCGCCACTGACGTAAACGCCGCCGCCGGTTTGGCCGACGGTGACCGCACCGGGCAACTTAGGGGTTGCCGCACCGGCAATCGTAATCGCGATTTGGTTGCTGATCGGCTGTTGCGTATCGGGATCAACGCCAGTGACGTTCAACACCGCCGTGCCCGGCACGTTATCGGCATGCACGAAGATCGTACCGATGCCGGCGGTTACACTCACGGGGCCGCTACCGAGTATCGTGAGGAATTCGTTGCCGCTCACCGTCGGCGGAGTGGTGGTTTGTCCTGTCCATATCGTCGTCGGGTCGTCAAGCGTGGAGAAGCCCGCAACTGTCACTGGCGTGATCGCCGCGTTGACCTTAAGCGTACCGTTGACGAGCGTGCCGTTAGCATGGCGCCATTCGATGGTTATTTCGGAGATGTAGGGCGACCCGAGGTAATTGCTCGGGAACGGAGAAGTCATTGCCAACGGCCCATAAGGGTTGAGTGGCAGTGTCGTCGTCGAAGCGGTGAGCTTGATCAACGGATTCGCGACCGAACTCACGTTGATATCTACCGACGCACTGGAGGCCGTACCATTGGTGTTTTGCACCGAAGCCGTAACGTGCGCCGCTCCACCTTGAGCACCGCTGGCAAAGGTGAATGCTGCGCTGCCCCCGGCTGTGGTTGCTGTCGCAGTGCCGGCCCCCGCACCTGTGCCGGCACTCACAGTGCCTGCGCCGGCCGGTGTTACCGACAGCGAGACGGTGGTGCCGTTTGAAGCGACCGTACCATCCGGATTCTTGACGGTCACCGTAATCGGAGTCGACGAATTCTGTGCCAACGCCGTACTACCCGCAACGATCGTGAGGCTGTACGTGCCTCCCGTGAATGCCCCCCCGGTATTGCCATTACTGCCGCCGCCACCACCGCCGCAACCGGCGAGGCCGAGCAGCACGATCAATGGCAGAAAAATTTTGCTCAGGGCTTTCATATTTTCACTCTCCGCGACAGCGTGGATCTAAGTGCTCAATTTCCGGCAAGACTCGCGCTGCCGACATCTAAACTGACTTGAAGTTATAGCAAGGTTCTATTTCAGATTTTCGCTGAGAATTTTCGGTGTGACGAAGATCAACAATTCCGCTTTCTGGTTGCTCCGCTGCGTATTGCGGAAGAAGGCACCGATGCCGGGGAGGTCTCCGAGAAACGGTACTTTCGTGACGCTTTCATTCTTGTCGAATTCGTAAACACCACCCAACACTACCGTCTGGCCGTTGTCGACGAGTACCGATGTCGTCATCTCGCGCTTGTCGATGATCGGGTATGAACCGGATGCATTGGTGTAGTAGCTATTGAGCGCGTCTTTCTTGACTTCGAGGTTGAGAAACACTCGACCATCAGCGGTGATCGTCGGGGTGACCTTCAGCTCGAGCACCGCCTGCTTGAAGTTAACCGTCGGTATTCCATTGCCGCCAGTGCCAGCGGAAATGGTCGAGTACGGGATATCCTGACCTTGCACGATGTCGGCTTCCTTGTTGTTCGCGGTCACGACTCGAGGACTCGATATCAACTCACTGCGGCCTTCGGTCTGACCCGCCGACAACTCAAGGTCGAGCAAATAGTCGGCCCCCAGGATCGAGAGCCCGATGCTGCCAGCCTTGGTATTACTCGTCGGCAGACTGACGTTCAGACGGTTACCAATACTCGGGACGGCGACTCCGCCACCCACGCCGCCTGGAACGCTCAGTAAGCCGGTACTGCCGGCGCGATTGTTGAGCCGGTTATTCAAAGCAATGTTTTCCATCGTGTCGGTTCCGGCATTGGTACCAGTTGTCGCGACGGTTGTGCTGCCACTTTGGAATCCACCACTCAAGCCGAACTTGGCACCGATTTCACGTGCGAAGTTGTCCGTCGCAACCACGATTCGCGACTCGATCAGAACCTGCTGCACCGGTTTGTCCAGTCTGGCAATCAGATCGCGAACGGTATTGACGTGCTCCGGGGTATCGACCACGAGCACCGTGTTCGTGCGCGTATCATAGGAAACACGACCGCGTGCAGAAAGAAATCCGCTGCTCTGATTTTGGGAACCACCGCCGCCCGCGGTGCTTTGCTGCGCTGCATTTTTCGTCATCAGATCGGCAATATCCTGTGCTTTGCCATAGCTGATCGGGAAATACTCCGTAATCGTCTCGGTGACTTCCGAAAGCTTCAGTTTCGCATCGGCAAGCGCTTGCTCACGGTCGGCGATTTCCTTCTGCGGCGCAACCCAGATCACATTGCCGTTGCGACGCTTGTCGAGACCCTTGGCCTGCAACACGATATCGAGCGCCTGATCCCACGGCACATTGTTGAGACGCAGCGTGACGTTGCCCGTAACACTGTCGGCGACGACGATATTCAGCTGCGAGATTTCGGCGATCAGCTGCAACGCTGTGCGCACCGGAATATCCTGCATGTTGAAGGTCACCCGGTTGCCCGAGTACACAGGCGGCGCGCTCGGGTCCTTCTTCTCTTTTTCCTTGCCCGGTGCGATTTCGATGATGTACTGGTTGCCGGACTGATACGCCAGTTCCTCGAACGGCGTCTTGGCGGCGATTTCCATATGCGCGCCACTGCCCTTGCTATGCGTTTCGACGAATTGCACCGGCGTCGCAAAGTCGAGCACATCGAGGCGCTGGGCCAACTGTGTCGGCAAGCGGGCGTTGTATATCTCGAGTGCGATCTTGTCGCCATGACGCTGCAGGTCCGCACCCGCGCCTTCGCCGCTGAAGCTCACGATGATGCGGCCTTCGCCGTTTTTGCCGCGACGGAAGTCGATATTCGAGATCTCAAGCTTCGCAGCACCGACAGACTTGGTTTGATCGCCCTGAATGACGGCTGCCGCGGCAGCGCCTCCGGTGGTTCCGCCACCGACGGTGAGCACCAGGTTGTTGCCTTCGTTGCGAGTTTCGTAAGTCGACGGACGGAACAAGTCGATCACGACACGCGTGCGCCCCGCGGCTTCTGCCGTGTTGATGCCGCTGGTCGCACCGCTGTTGACGTCGAGATGATGCTGATTCGATGCGTTGCGAGTGTCAGGCAGATCGACCGCAATGCGCGGCGGATTTTCAGTCGTGAACACACGCGGTTCGCCCGCAGGCGCGGCAAGCTTGAGCGTAACCTGCACCTTGCCGCCAGGCAGGGGTGCATAGCTGATGTCCTGCAGCACGTTTTCCGCGTGCGCAAGCGACACCGAAGCAACGCTCGCGAGCAACGCAAACCAGATGCCCACGCGCTGCATGGGCGAGCGCTGACGGAAATCAGGCCCGGTTGATTTAACGGCTGTTCCGGTCATGTCTGCTTTCCCCAGTCGATCGTTCATTTCCCACTACCACTCAGTTCAATCGAGGTCGGATGCTCCGGCCAGCGGCCATCGCCCTCCGGGATTAGTTCTACAAGATCGATGCGCTTGTCTGAAATCGCGGCGATCTTGCCGTTGTTCTGCCCCAGATAGTTCCCGATGTGCACGCGATTGACTGTGCCTTCGGGATCCTTGATCAACCCCTCCATGCCCGCGCCAGAGCCGACGGTACCCACCATCTTGAGGCTGTCGAGCGGATAATTCTCGAGCTTCTCTTTCTGGTGCGGATCAGGCATCGCCCCTTGCGACTCCGCTTCCCTCTTCTCCTTCAGTCCCGGCCCGAACGGATCGCGCCTTGATTCAAGATGCCCGGTGACATCGGGCGTCGCCGTGCGATAGGTGAAGGTTTCGAAATTTTTCGGCGCGGGAACGGGTGTCAGCGGTGTTTTCGAAGGCGCTGCTTTCTCATCGGCGACAAACTTTTCGAGATCGCCGTTGCCCTTGAGACAGCCCGCGAGCAAGGCCATCGCGACGACAAGGGCGCCACGCAGCATCACACGTTGCTGGCGGAGACTCATGCGCCCCCCTTTGCCGCCGGCTTAGCCGCTGCGGGTGGCGTGGAATCTGCGGGCTTTGCCGGCTCCGGACTGCCAAGACACTTTTCCGCGCCTTTTGCGCCGGCTTCGCCTTCATCGACGTAATGATAGGTTTTCACCGTGCCCTCAAGGGTCAGCAGGCCCGGGGCCTTCGTATCACTCGGCTTAAGCGACACGTCGTGCATGGTCAAAATCACCACGCGCTCGAGTGCGGCGACGGCACTGATGAACGAACCGAACTGGTGATAGCCACCCACCATGCGCAATTGAATCGGCTTTTCGGCGTAGAAACCTTCCTGGATGGTCTCCGGGCCTGGTTTGAAAAGCTGGGATTCCAATCCCGCGGTCAGTGCGGATTGCGAGATATCGATCAGCAGCTTCGGCATTTCGGTCTTGCTCGGCAGCTCGCGCTTCAACTGATCCAGTCGCTCGCACATGTCCTCTAGCTGCTGCTTGAGGCGCTCGAGATTGACGACCTTTTCCTGCTTGGTGTGGAAATCGGCCTTGAGGCGCGTCTCCTCACCCTGCTTTTGTTCCAGCGTGTCCTGTTGATCCTTGATCGAATACCACCAACCCGCAAACAGGAGCAGGCCGAACAGCAGGATGCAGGCGGTAACCTTGACCCCTTGTGGCCAACTCGCGACATTGTTGCGGTCGATGTTGCGAAAATCGGAAAGCTTCATGATGACTTGCCTCCCGCTGGTGCCGGAGCAGGAGTTGTGGGCGTGGGACCTGGAGCCGGAGCGGGTGCAGCCGGCGTGACGGTGCCCGGCGCCTTTGTATCGGGCGCCGCGCCTTGCGAAGCAGCCGCGGCAGCCACCTGCTCGGGTGAAATCATCTTCACGCTAAGGCCGAATTCATAGCGGTTACGCTGATCGTTGCCCTTGACCTCGGTCTGCTGCAGATCCGAACCCTTGAGCCAATGCGATTTGTCGAGACTCTGCATATAGGCCGCAACATTGCCGTTGGCCTGCGCCACGCCGAGCAAAGTCAACACGTCTCCCGCCTGCTTCATAGACGTCAGACGCACGCCTTCAGGAATCGTGTTCACGAGTTCGTCGAACAGATGCACCATCTGCGAGCGCGTCGCCTGCAGCTTCTCGATAATCTTCTGCTGCTGCACCAGCTTCTCGCGTTTGGCCTCGAGCGACTTGATCTCCTTGAGCTTGTCGTCGAGCTTGACGATCTCGGCGCTGAGGTACTTGTTGCGCGCATCCTGATCGTCGATGCGCAGGCCGTTCCAGTAACCCCAGAGAATCCACGCCAGCACTGCGGCCACGGCGGCGGCGCCGAGCATGATGTAGAACTCGCGTTCGCGCTGGCGCCGCAATTCGGTGCGCCACGGCAATAGATTGATCTTGGCCATCAGTCGAAGCTCCGCAACGCCAGACCGCAGGCGATCATCAGAGCCGGCGCGTCCTGCGCGAGCGTCTGCGCCTGCACCCGCGGCGACAGCGACATGCTCGCGAGCGGATTGGCGACGACGCAGGGTACGCCCAGCTGCTGCTCGACCTTGTGCTGGATATCGGGGATCGATGCGCAACCGCCGGCCAACACCACCTGGTCGACGCGGTTGTAGTCGCTGCCCGCAAAGAAGAACTGCAGCAGGCGGCTGATCTGCTGCACCATCGCCTCCTTGAACGGCTGCAGCACTTCGGTCTCATAGGACTCGGGCAAGCCGCCCTGGCGCTTGGCCAGGCCTGCCTCTTCGTAAGACAGGCCGTAGCGGCGCATCACCTCATCGGTGAGCTGCTTGCCGCCGAACACCTGTTCACGCGAATAGATCGTGCGCTGATTCTTGAGCACGATCAGGGTCGTCATCGTGGCGCCGACGTCGACTACCGCGACCACTTTGCTCGCGTCGACCGCAAGCTGATCGGCGATCAGCTTGTACGCGTTCTCCATCGCGAATGCTTCGACGTCGACCACTTTCGCGGTCAGACCGCCAAGTTCGAGCGCGGAGACACGCAGATCGACGTTTTCGGTACGCGATGCCGCTATCAGGACGTTGTTCGACTCGGGACTGTCCTTGACCGGACCCAGCACCTCGTAATCGAGGCTCACTTCCTCGATCGGGTAAGGGATGTATTGATTGGCCTCGGACTGGATCTGGGCATCGAGGTCATCCTCGGTCAAGTCGGACGGCATCGTGATCACCTTGGTGATCACGGCGGAGCCGGCGACGGCCGCGACGGCGAACTTGGTCTTCGCGCCGGAACGACTAAGCGCCCGACGCAAGGTTTCGCCAACGGCTTCGACCTCGACGATGTTTTTCTCGACGACGGCGTTGGGCGGCAACGGCTCGACCGCGTAGTGCTCAATACGATAGCGCCCAGCGATCTGGCTCAGTTGCAGCAACTTGACGGCAGTCGAACTAATATCGACTCCGATCAGCGGCGGTGTTTTCCCACGTAGCAGGCTCAAACTTCTTCCCCCGCAACAGGCCTTTATGTAACAAAGGCAACGTAGTCCATTAATATCCGAACGCTAACGATTTGGCAACAGAAATTTAGCGTTTTTTTGTCCAACCTGGACAAAACGCGTCAATCTGTCGACCAATTCCCGCTTCGCTCCCGGATTGCCTTGGCCTGAATCCGCCCCCGCTTTAGAACCGCCGCCGTATCCCTGTCGGCGACCGTTCCTGGCGCTATAATCCATTTCATCCCGCCCGAAATACTGGGCCGCGCATCACAGCCCCATGCTTTTTTTTCGTCGACTGCTTCGCTATCTATTGATTTTTGCTGCGGTTTGCGTCGTGCTGAGCGGCGCCGCGATCGGTGTGGTGTACTGGCTGATCGCCCCGCGCCTGCCTTCGGTCGAATCGCTGCGCGACGTCACCATGCAGGTGCCGATGCGCGTTTACAGCGCAGACAACAAGCTGATCGCCACTTTCGGCGAAACGCGGCGCATCCCGGTCAAGATCGAGCAGGTACCCGATCAGGTGAAGAAGGCCTTCATCGCGGCCGAAGACGCAAATTTCTACAATCACCCCGGCATCGACTATTCCGGCATCCTGCGCGCGGTCGGCCTGATGATCAGCAAACGCACCCTGCATGTGCCGGGCGGCAGCACGATCACGCAGCAGGTCGCACGCGATTTCTTCCTGAGCTCCGAAGTGAGCCTGTCGCGCAAGGCGACCGAAATTTTCCTGTCCTTCCGCATCGAAAATTCGCTGAGCAAGGATCAGATCCTCGAGCTCTACCTCAACAAGATTTTCTTCGGCAATCGCGCTTACGGCGTCGCCGCCGCAGCCGAGTTTTACTACGGCAAGACGCTCGACCAGCTCTCCCTGCCCGAGTGCGCCATGCTCGCCTCGCTGCCGAAGTTCCCGTCTACCGGCAACCCGCTCAACAACCGCTCGCGCGCGCTCGAGCGGCGCGACTACGTACTGCAGCGCATGCGCGACAACGGCTTCATCAAGGCGGAGCAGTACAAGGAGGCGACCGCGGCACCCGAGCAGGCCAGTCCGCATGAGCCGCCGATCGAAGTCGAAGCGCCCTACATCGCCGAACTCGTGCGTCTGGAAGCGTTGCAGCGCCTCGGCAACAGCGCGCTGACCGACGCTTATACGATCCGCACGACGATCGATTCGACCGCGCAGACCGCGGCGAACGAAGCCATGCGCGAGCAGTTGATGGTGTACGACCAGCGCCACGGCTTCCGCGGCGCCGAGGCGCACGTCGAATTGCCGGCGCAACCGACGCACGCCGATCTCGACAAGAAGCTCGACCCCTTCCACGCGGTACATGGCCTGGTTCCCGCGATCGTGACCGCGAGCGGCGAGAAGTCGGCGCAGCTGTATACCGACGACGGCCAGACCGTGACGCTCGATGTCGCCGATCTCGCCTGGGCTCGCCGTTATCAGGACGAGAGCCATCGCGCGCCGGCGCAGAAACGCGCCGACGGCGTGCTCAAGGTCGGCGACATCGTGCGTGTCATGCACGGCGGCGATGCAAAGAACCCGGACAAGTGGCGCCTGTCGCAGATTCCGGGCGCGCAAGGTGCCTTGATCGCGCTCGACCCGGAGGACGGAGCGATTCGCGCCGAAGTCGGCGGCTTCAGCTACGCGCGCAGCAAATTCAATCGCGCCGTGCAGTCGAGCCGCAATCCGGGCTCCGGCTTCAAACCGTTCTTCTATGCTGCTGCGTTCGAGCATGGCTTCACGCCGGCTTCGATCGTCAACGACGCGCCGGTGGTGTTTCCCGACCCATCCAAGCCCAACGGTCAGTGGACGCCGAAGAACGACGACGACACTTTCGACGGCCCGATGCGCCTGCGCGAGGCAATGGTGCACTCAAAGAATCTCGTTTCGGTGCGTCTGCTCGACGCGATTGGCGTGCGCTATGCGCGCGAATTCGCGACGCGCTTCGGCATGACGCTCGATCAGTTGCCGAACAACCTCTCGCTGGCCCTCGGCACTGCGGCGGTTGCACCGATCACGATGGCACGTGGCTTCGCGGTGTTCGCCAACGGCGGCTATCTCATCGATCCGTATTTCGTCGATGCGATCTACGACCGCGATGGCAACCAAGTCTACAAAGCAACGCCGGCCGTCGTGTGCCATCAGTGCCCCGAGCGCCGCGGCGACGATAGTCGCGTCACGCTCGCCCCGACGCGCAGCGCCGCGTCCGGCGACCCGCAGGCGCCGAATCCGATCTCGCCGATCGGGGCAGCCCAGGCCGCCGCCCCCAGCACATCAGAGTCCGGCAAGATGATCCTCGCGCCGCGCGTGCTCGATGCGCGCACCGCCTACCTGATCGATTCGCTGTTGCGCGACGTGGTCAAGCGCGGCACCGGCCACAACGCGATGGTGCTCAAGCGCAACGACCTGGCCGGCAAGACCGGTTCGACCAACGACCATCGCGACGGCTGGTTCACCGGGTTCAACGACAAGCTCGTCGCGAGCACCTGGGTCGGCTTCGACGACTTCAGCCCGCTCGGTCACGGCGAGTTCGGCGCGGAAACCGCGCTGCCGATCTGGATCGACTTCATGCGCGTGGCGCTCAAGGGCACGCCCGAAAAAAACTTCGACACGCCGACCGGCATCTCCACGGCGCGCGTCGATCCAGAAACCGGGCAGCTCGCCTCTGCGGATGCCGAGCATGCGATCATGGAAGTCTTCCGTACCGAAGACATCGCGCGTCTTGCGAGCAATCCGAATATGCCTTCCGAGGACGAGAAGAAGGTACAGCAGGAAGCCTACGGCATCTTCTAGCGACGAGTTTGGCGTGCTCGCCGGCAAGCCAATCACGACACTTGCGAAGCGCACGACCGTGCGCAACTGACGCGGCCGCGAAGCGGCCGACCTCACCCCATGACCAAGCATCCCGGCAAATCCGCGCGCCCGTCCGCCTCCTTCCACGGCCACGAATTGCGCACGCGCGTCGCACACGAGGCAGCGCGCCTGATGAGCGAATCCGGCCTGCGCGACTATGCCGCGGCGAAACACAAGGCTGCACAGCGTCTAGGCGTCAGCGACAAGGCCGCGCTGCCGAAGAACAACGAAATCGAAGAAGCGTTGCGCACCCATCAGCGCTTGTTCGAGGGCGATGCGCATACGTCGCTGCTGCGCAACCTGCGCGAAACGGCGCTTGAGGCCATGCGTTTTTTTGCCGGGTTCGAGCCACGCCTGGTCGGCGCCGTGCTCGACGGCACGGCGGACCGTCACTCCGCGGTCTGCCTGCATCTCTTCAGCGACGATCCCGACGCTCCCGCGCGCCGGCTCGACGAGCACGGCATTCCGTACACGGCCCAACAACGCCGCCTGCGCGCGACGCCGGACAGCTACACGGAGTTTCCCGTGCTCACGTTCGCCGCCGACGCGACGACGATCGACCTCACCATTTTTCCGCACGATGGCCTGCGCCAGGCGCCGCTCGATCGCGTCGACGGCGCGCCGATACAACGCGCGACGCGCGCAGCACTGGAAAACTTGCTCGGATAGCACCCGGAGAAGCTAAACTGTGCCGGGCGTCGCAGTTCATGGGTCGGGGGTAAGGTGGGTTCCGCCAAAACGAGTTTTGGGCGATCGTTGTTGCTGATCGCTCATCCAGGCCATGAATTGCGCTTGTACGGCTGGATCAAACAAACCGCGCCGCACGTCGTCACCCTGACCGACGGATCGGGCTCCACTGGTGTTTCCCGCGTCGACCTCAGCGCCGACCTGCTTGCGCATCTCGGAGCGCACCTCGCCATCCCGGGCAAGTTCGCCGAGCCGGAACTCTACCGCCTGCTGCTGCACGGCGAGGCTGCGCCGTTTGCGCGAATGGCCGATGAACTGGCCGCAATGATCCGGAACGAAGAGATCGAGACCCTGGTCTGCGACGCGAGCGAGGGCTACCACCCCGCGCATGACTTGTGCCTGCCCTTGGCACGCGCCGCGACGCACGCCGCCGCACGCGATGTGGCGCTGTACGAATACCGCGTCGTGGGCGATCCGCGACCACAATCCACCGATGCGAACGTGCTCGAACTCGACGCATTCACCTTGCGCGCGAAAATCGACCACGCCCGAAGCTACGCTGCGGCATCAGGCTCGGTGCTTAGCCAGGAAGTGCAGTACATGTTCGACACGTTCGGCGAAGAGTCCTTTCGTTACGAAGTGCTGCGCCCCGCTGGAACAGAAGCGCCACAGCTGCACAACGGCTTGCGCTATTACGAAGCGCGCGGCGAAGAGCGCGTGCGCTCCGGGCGCTACAGCGAAGTGCTGCGCTATCGAACGCATTTTGCGCCGGTGGAGCATGCGCTCGGAGCAGTCCGCGCATGAATATGCTGCAGATCGCACCGTCCGCTGCGGCTGCGCGATCGGCGCCGGTTTCCCTCGCATTGATTGGCATGGGACGTCAGGGCGCGCGCCATCTGCTGCGCGCGGATCGGATGCGCGAGGAAGTGAACCTGAACCTTGCAGCGATCGTCGACCCCGATCCGCGCTGCGCCGAGCAGGCCGCGCGACTGGGCATCCCTTTTTTTGAAGATGTCGACGCGCTGCCGCCGCATATCGATGCCGCGATCGTCGCCACGCCCACACGCACGCACCTCGACGTCGGGCGCCGCCTGCTCGAGCGCGGTATCGATCTGCTGATCGAAAAGCCGGTGGCGAGCGGCCTGGCACAGACCCAGGCCTTGGTGCAGCTCGCCGAACAACGCCAGTGTATTTTCCAGGTCGGGTATCTGGAGCGGTACCACCGCTCGTTTCGCGCCAGCAAACCGGACTTCTCCTCGCCTGCCAGCGTCGTTTCGCATCGCACCACGCGCGGCACCGACATCGGCGCGGTAGAAGAACTGGTGCTGGAGCTGATGATTCACGATCTGGATATGCTCGCCACCTGGCTGGATTGCGCGCCGGCAACCTTCGCATGGACGCGTATCGAGCGCGCTCCCCACTGCGTGTCGGCCGAGCTTGAAATCCAATTCAGCGCGGGACACCGAGCGCGGCTCATCGCGCAAAGCGGAGCGCACGAGGTGATCCGGCATACGCAGGTTACCGCCGGGTCGCATGTATGGGACTTCGATTGGGGCAGCAGCGGCGCTTCGTCGTTGCAATCCGACGAATATGGCATCGATCCGATCAGCGCGCAGTTGCGTGCCTTCGTCAACGCCGTGCGCACGCGCACGCATCCCTCGGTCAATGGTCACGCCGCGCTCAAGGCGATGCAGCTTGCCGAACGCGCCATACGCGCCCTGCCCGCGCGCGCATGACGATCCGGCAGTTCGATCTCGCGCGCCAGCATGCCTCGCTCCGCGACCGCTTCGATGCGGCCTGGCAGCGCGTCGTGTCGAGCGGGCGTTTCGTGCTCGGCGCGGAACTCGACGCGTTCGAGCGGGAACTGGCGGTCTATCTCGGCGGCGGATACGTCGTCGGCGTCAACTCCGGCAGCGACGCCTTGCGCCTCGCGCTGCAAATCCACGACGTCGCGCCTGGCGATGAGGTCGTGTTGCCGAGTTACACGTTTCGCGCGACGCTCGAGGCTGTTCTGCAGATCAATGCGCTGCCGAAATTCGTCGACTGCGGCGATCAGGGCTTCAACAGCGATCCCGAGCAGATCGTCGCGGCGCTGTCGCCGCGTACGAAAGCGGTCATCGTCGTGCACCTGTTCGGTTTGCCGGTCGCGCTCGACCATCTCGCACAGGAATGTCGCAGGCGCGGCATCGCCTTGATCGAAGACGCAGCCCAGGCGCTGGGTGCCGTCGGCGCTAGCGGCAGAATCGGCACGCTCGGCGACGCGGGCTGCTTCAGTTTTTATCCGAGCAAGCAGCTCGGCGCGCTCGGCGACGGAGGCGCGATCTGGGTCGCCGACGCTGAGCGCGCGCAGCGCCTGCGCGGTCTGCGCAATCACGGCGAGCAGGCAGGTCGCGTGCGCGAGGTCGGCTGCAACAGTCGTCTCGATGAACTGCAAGCCACGCTGCTGCGCATCAAGCTCGGGCGGCTCGATGGCTGGATCGCCGCGCGCCGGGCACTGGCGCAGCGCTATCGGCAGGCGCTGCACGCAAGTGGCCTGCTCGTGCCCGAGTTGGACCGAGAAGAGCATTGCTTCAATCAGTTTTCGATCCTGCACCCCGAGCGCGATCGCTTGCGCGCGTGGTTGCACGATCAGGGCATCGAGACGCGCGTCTACTACGACCGCCCCGCGCATCTGCATCCCGCCATCCGGGTGCCCCCCGTCCTGCGCGCGGCGGAAGCGCGCGCACGCGAGGTGCTCGCGCTGCCGATGTATCCCGAGCTCGAGTTCGACGAAGTGGATCGCGTCTGCGCCGCGATCCTATCGCTGCCCGGTTTGCGCCTTCAGCGTTTGTCCAACGGCACGTAGTCGCGGTTCGTCGCACCGGTGTAGATCTGGCGCGGGCGGCCGATCTTGGTGTCCTTGTCGTTGTGCTGCTCGAGCCAGTGCGCGACCCAGCCGGCGGTGCGCGCGATCGCGAACATCACCGTGAACATCTCGGTCGGAATCTTCAGTGCCTTGTAGATGATGCCCGAGTAGAAATCGACGTTCGGGTAGAGCTTGCGCTCGACGAAATACGGATCCTTGAGCGCGACTTCCTCGAGCTTCATCGCGACGTCGAGCAGCGGATCATTGACGCCGAGGTCGGCCAGCACCTTGTGGCACATCTCGCGGATGATCGTCGCGCGCGGATCGAAATTCTTGTACACGCGGTGGCCGAAGCCCATCAGGCGGAAGCCGGAGTTCTTGTCCTTCGCCTTCTCGACTGCCTTCGACACGTTGTCCGCGCTGCCGATCTCGTTGAGCATCTTGAGCACGGCTTCGTTGGCACCGCCGTGCGCGGGGCCCCACAGCGCGGCGATGCCTGCGGCGACGCAGGCGTACGGATTGGCGCCGGTCGAACCGACCAGGCGTACCGTGGAAGTGCTTGCGTTCTGCTCGTGATCGGCGTGCAGGATGAACAACAGATCGAGCGCCTTCGCCGCGACCGGCGACAGCTGCAACGGTTCGCTCGGCACCTCGAACATCATGTGCAGGAAACGCGTGACGTATTCGAGATTGTTGCGCGGATAGCGGATCGGCCAGCCGATCGAGTAGCGGTACGCCGCGGAAGCGATCGTCGGCACCTTGGCGATCAGGCGGATCGCAGCGAGGCGACGCTGCTCGGGATCACTGATGTCGAGGGTGTCGTGATAGAACGCGCTGAGTACCGACACCGAACCGCACAGCATTGCCATCGGATGCGCGTCGTAGTGGAAGCCGTTCAAGAAATGCCGCAGCGACTCCTGCATCATTGTGTGATGCGTCACTTCGTGATCGAACGCCGCCGACTGCGCCGGCGTCGGCAGTTCGCCATTGATCAGCAGATACGCGACTTCGAGGAAGTTCGAGTGCTTGGCCAGCTGCTCGATCGGATAGCCGCGGTATAGAAGTATACCCTTGTCGCCGTCGATGAAGGTGATCGCGCTCTTGGTCGACGCGGTCGAGACGAAGCCCGGATCGAAGGTGAAGTAACCGGTGTCCTTGTTGAGCTTGGCGATATCGACGGCGGGGTCGCCGAGAGTACCGCGGACCACGGGCAGCGTCGTCGACTTGTTCGACGCGGAATCGGTCAACACTACGCTCTGTTCGGACATGGCGGGCTCCTTGTTTCTTCGACTGTCTTCGTGTGCGCAACGCAGACCGGCAAATATGCCGCGCCATTGCGCGCGGAGCCGGTCAGAGAATCGGAATTATCGCACAAGCGTTTGACCACGGGCGACGCTCGCGCGCAACCAAAACGCAACAGCCCCGCTCCGCTTGCGCGGGCGAGGCTGTAAGGACGTAGCGGCGCGCCGAAACGGCGCGCGACTTACTTCGCGCCGTAGCGCTTGCGGAACTTGTCGACGCGACCGCCGGAGTCGACGATCTTGTGCTTGCCCGTGTAGAACGGGTGCGACGCGCTAGAAATATCGACCTTGATGACCGGATATTCCTTGCCGTCTTCCCACTTGACCGTTTCCTTGCTCGTCATGGTCGAGCGCGTAAGGATCGCGAGGCTGGACGAGAGGTCCTGGAACACGACCTCGTTGTATTTGGGATGGATGTCGGCTTTCATGATGTTGGGCTCCGCACTAACGGCGAACGAAAGAGGAGAATTATAGCGATATTTCGGTCCCTCACGCAAGTTCGCTGGCGGGGCCGCTGTCCGGTCACGCGCAGCACGCCGTTCAGGCAAGTCCTGCATAATCAACACCCTACGCTTTCGCAACGGGCCGACATGCCACAACGTCCACGTTTCCGCCCGATCGGCGCCCTGCTCTGCTGCCTGTTGGCGCTGGCCGGCCCCGCCTTCGCCGCGCCGCCGTCCGCAGCGTCGACCGCGACCGCAGCGCCTGATCTGTCCGTCACACTGAGCGACAAAATCAACGAGACGCTCGCCACGCTGCCGCGCAAGCGCGATCTGTCCGCCGAGCAGCGCAAGCAGGCCGAAGAGCTGCTGCGCGACGCGCTGACCGACGATGCGCATGCCAGCGACGAGCTCGCGCGCGCGCAGGCGCTGCGCGACGCGGGTGCGCAAGCACGCGCGGACACGCGGCGCGACGAGTCCAGGGACAACGGCCTCGCCTTGGCCGATTGGCGCAGCAAGCTGCCGCAAGACGCGAGCGGCGAGCGCCTCGGTGACCTGCTCGAACAGGAGCGCAACCAGCTCGGCGCCGCGCAGGATGCGCTGCGCGGACTCGAAAGCGAATTGCAGAAGCAGACGCAACGTCCGGATGCGCTGCGCGACGAACTGGCGAGCGCGCGCGCGGAAGTCGACAAGCCCGCGTCCAGCAGCGGTCCAGCGGCACTGATCGCTGCGGCGACGTTGCGCGCGCAAGCCGCGCAACGCCTGCAGCGCGCGCACCTCGCCGCGCTCGAAACCGAGCAGCGCACGTTCGAGACGCGTCTCAACGCGCTGTTCGCGCAACGCAGTGAGCGCCGCCGTGAAGTGGAGGAGCACGGCCAGCACGTGCATCTGCTCGAGAACATGCTGCTCGACCGTGCCAACGCGAGTTTCGCCGACCTCGCCGCGCGTCTGGGCCAGGAACGCGACGCGCTGGTCGCGAACAAGGCCGCTCCGGTGCTGCTCGATGCCGCCAATGCCAATCTCGCGCTCGGCGACGATCTGCTCGCGACAATCAAGCGCGCCAGCACGCTGCGCGACGCGAAGAACGCCTACACCAACGAACGCAGCGAAGTCGATCAGGCGCTGAAGAACACGCTGGCGCGCATCGACCTTGGCGCACTCAGCGAAGAAGTCGGCGCGCTGCTGCTCGCCGAACGCCGCAAACTGCGCGCGCCCGCGGCGCTCGATCACGAACTCGCCGCGCTGCGCAACGAACTCGCGCAGACCAAACTCAGCCTGCTCGATCTGCGCGAACAACAGGACGGCCTGGAAAATCTCGATGCCGCGGTCGCGACGACCTTGACGCGAGCCGGCGAACTGCCGGTGCTGAGCGGCGATCTGCACGACAATCTGCGCCGCCTGCTCGCCGCGCGCAGCGATGTGCTGACGCGCCTTGCCTCGGTGAAGTCGCGCACGGCCCAGCTGCTCGCCGACGCGGAGCGTCAACTCGAGGGCTTGAGCAAGAGCACACGCCATCTGTCAAACCTGCTCGACGCACACCTGCTCGGCACGCCAAGCCACGCGCCGATCGGCATCGGCTGGTTCGGCGAATTCGCGCGCGCGCTCGGCAGCGTGGCACGCACGCCGCCGAGCGCCGTCGCGGCCGATCTCGTTGCGCAGTTGCGCCATGCCGGCTTCGCGCTGCCGCTGCTCGCGCTCGCGCTGCTGCTCGGCGGCGTCGCGCTGCGCCGGCGCGTGCCGGCCACATTCGAGCGCGCTGCCGCGCCGCTGCGCCGTATTCGCAGCGATCGTTATCGCTACACGCTGCAGACATTTGCGCTGACCCTGCTCGTCGCCGCGCCGATCGCCGCGTTCTGGGCCGTCGCCGGACGCGTCTTCGGCCAGACTGTGCGCGGCGCGCCGATCGAAGGTGCGTTCGGCCTCGCCGCCGCGAGCATCGCGCTGCCGTGGTTCGCCTTGTCGTTCCTGCATTGCCTCAATCGCGACCTCGGCCTCGCGCACCTGCATTTCCGCTGGCCGCGCGCACGCCGCGAAGCACTGTGCGCCACGGTGTGGCCGCTCGGGTTTGCGCTGATCGTGCCGCTGTTCGCCGCGGCCTGGCTGCGCGCCGCCGCCAGCGACGACATCGATGCCACACTTGGCCGCGCGCTGTTCATGCTCGGCGCGCTCGGACTGGCCGCGATCGCCTGGCATGCCCTGCGTCCCGATGCGGTATGGACGCAGCGCGGCGCGAGCCAGGTCGAGCCGCTGCGTCTGCGTCAGATCGTGCGCGTCGGGCTTGCCGGCCTGTTCGTCGCGCTCGCACTCGCCGCGGCCGCGGGTTATCTGTTCACCGCGGTCAGCCTCGCGCAGCATGTGCTGATCTCGCTCGCGGCAATCCTAGGGATCGGTGTGCTGCACGGCCTGGCGGTGCGCTGGCTCATGCTCGGCGAGCGCCGCCTCGCGCTCAAGCGCGCGGAGGAACGGCGCACGGCGCAGCTCGAATCGCGCGAGGTCGAGGAGCAAGCCGGCGAGTCGCTGCCCGAAGTCGAGGTCGACGAAAAGGCGCTCGCCGATCTCGGTGCACAGACGCGGCGCGTGTTGCGCCTCGCGACCTGGCTGCTGCTCGGCGCGACGCTGCTCGTGATCTGGTCGGACATCGCGCCGGCGCTGTCGTTCCTCGACCAGGTCACGGTGTGGAAATCGACCTACGCCGATGCCGAAGGCAAGCAGATTGCGTTCGACGTGACGCTGCGCGCGGTGCTCGAATCGCTGCTGATCCTCGCGCTGACCTTCGCCGCGACGCGCAACCTGCCCGGCCTGCTCGAGATCGGCGTGCTGCGCCGCATCCATCTCGACGCGCCAACGCGTTATGCGATCACCAGCATCGTGCGTTATCTGATCGTGCTGGTCGGCGTGCTCAGCGGCGTCGGTCTGCTCGGCGTGCACTGGTCGAACCTGCAGTGGCTCGCTGCAGGCCTCACGGTCGGTCTCGGTTTCGGTCTGCAGGAAATCTTCGCCAACTTCATCTCCGGTCTGATCGTGCTGTTCGAGCGCCCCTGCCGCGTCGGCGACATCATCACTATCGGCGGCGTCGAGGGCACGGTCCTGCGCATCCGCACGCGCGCAACCACTATTCTCGACTGGGACAACCGCGAAGTGATCGTGCCGAACAAGAGCTTCATCACCGAACGGCTCACCAACTGGACACTGTCGGACACGACCACGCGCCTCGTGATCAAGGTCGGCATCGCCTATCGTAACGACCCCAGGCTCGCGCAGCGCCTGTTGCTCGAAGTCGCCGCCGCGCACGAACTCGTGCTGCGCAATCCCGAACCGCTCGCCTGGATGATGGGTTTCGGCGAAAGTACGCAGGATTTCGAGCTGCGCGTCTACGTTGCCGAGATCAACCAGCGCAACCTCGTGCGCACGGAGCTGCAGATGCGCATCGCCCAGGTGTTCGGCGAGCACGATGTGGAAATTGCGTTTCCGCAGCGCGACGTTTGGCTGCGCACCGCGCCGGATTGCGTGCCGGCGGCTCAGCCGCCGCCGAGCGCCGACGCGAGCAACGCCTCGAAGCGCGCCTGATCGACTTCGAGCACGATCTGCGCGTTGGCCGGTTTGCCGAGACGGTCGCCCCAGTCGACCACGGTCGCCCCGCGCGTGAGTCTGCCGTCAATCTCGACCGCGACATGGCGTGCTTCCGCACGGCGCACGATGCCAGGTTCGAGTGCGACCGCCATCGCCAGTGCATCGGCGATCAGCATCTGCGGACGACCCTCCGCGCGCGTCCATTCGACCGTCTTGCGCGTGATATCGGCATAGAATTTCGCACGCGCGGTGTTGGCCGAGGTCAGTTGGGCGAAGCGCGCGAAATCGATGCCGTGACGCATCGTCGCTTCCCAGTCGACCAGAACGAAGTGCGGCCAAGCAGAAAACACGACATGTGCGGCTTCGGGATCGAAGCCGATATTGAATTCCGCCGGCACGGTTTCGTAGTTGCCGCGCCCGGTCACGGCACCGCCCATGACGACGAGCTTGGCCACGCGCTGCGGCAGTGACGGATCGAGTTTGAGCGCGAGCGCAAGATTGGTCAGCGGGGCGAGCGCGACGAGCACGAGCTTTCCCGCGTGCTCATGCGACAGGCGCAGGATCGCGAGCGCGGCATGTTCGGCCTGCGCCTTGCGCGTACTCGGCACATAGCCGATATCGCCGAAACCGTCATGGCCGTGCACTTCGGCGGCGTCTTCTGCGGCATGCACGAGCGGCGTCGCGCAGCCGGCGAACACCGGCGTGTCGGCACCGATCACTTCGACCAGTTTGAGCGCGTTGGCGACCGTGTGGTTCAGACCGACGTTACCCGCGGCGATCGACAATCCGAGCACGTCGGCGCGATCGTGCGCCATCAAGATCGCCATCGCATCGTCGACGCCGGGATCGGTGTCGATCAGTAATTTGTCTCTCATGTTTTACCTTAGCGATCGCGAAATCAGAAGCGGCTCCGCGGCCGCAGCTTTTTTGTAGTAGCCGATTCTAACGCGGCTAGGCCTCGGCGAAACGCGCCGCCTGGCCGATCCAGCGCGCGATCAGGAGTTCGGCGAGATCACCATGCTCGCGCAGCATCGCTTCGCCGACGCGCTGGATCGCGGGCAGCAGGTGCGCGTCGCGCGCGAGATCGGCGACGCGCAGGCTTGCCTCGCCGGTCTGGCGCGTGCCGAGCACTTCGCCGGGACCGCGCAATTCGAGATCCTTCTCGGCGATGCGGAAGCCGTCGCTGGTTTCGCGCAGCACGTCGAGGCGCTGCCGCGCCATGCCCGACAGCGGCGGCTGGTATAGAAGTACGCAGCTGGATTTCGCGCGGCCGCGGCCGACGCGCCCGCGCAGCTGATGCAGCTGGGCGAGGCCGAGGCGTTCGGCATTTTCGATCACCATCAGGCTCGCGTTCGGCACGTCGACACCGACTTCGATCACGGTCGTCGCGACCAGCAACGCGGTCTCGCCGCGCTTGAACGCATCCATCACCGCCTGCTTCTCGGCCGGCTTCAAGCGGCCGTGCACGAGGCCGACGCGCACGTCAGGCAGGGCCGCGCAGAGTTCCGCAAACGCGACTTCGGCCGCCTGGGCAAGCAATACCTCCGATTCCTCGATCGTGGTGCAGACCCAATACGCCTGACGACCTTCGGCGCAGGCGACGCGGATGCGTTCGATCACCTCGACGCGGCGCGAACTCGACAGCACAACGGTCGTGACCAGCGTGCGTCCCGGCGGCAGCTCATCGATGACCGAAACGTCGAGATCGGCATAGGCCGTCATCGCCAGCGTGCGCGGGATCGGCGTCGCGGTGAGCACCAGTTGATGCGGAACTGTATCCGCCGCCCTGCCCTTGTCGCGCAATGCGAGGCGCTGATGCACGCCGAAGCGATGCTGCTCGTCGATGATGACGAGACCGAGCTGCGCGAAAGCAACGCCTTCCTGCATCAGCGCATGCGTGCCGACCGCGATCGCGGCACCGTTCGCGATGCGCGCGAGTGCCTGCGTGCGGGCGCGACCCTTGAGCTTGCCCGCGAGCCACACGACTTCGACGCCCAGCGGCGCAAACCAACGCAGGAAATTGTCGTAGTGCTGCTCGGCCAGCAGTTCGGTCGGCGCCATCAGTGCAGCCTGATGATCCGCTTCGACCGCGTCGAGCGCAGCGAGCGCGGCGATTGCCGTCTTGCCCGAACCGACATCGCCCTGCACCAGGCGCAGCATTGGCGCTTTCGCCGCGAGGTCGCGCGCGACCTCGGCGGCGACGCGTTGCTGCGCGCGCGTTGGCGCGAAAGGTAGTGCCGCGAGAAAGCGTTTGCGCAGATCGCCCTTGCCGCGCAGCGATGGGGCGGCGTGCGCGCGAATGCGCGCGCGCAGGCGCTTCAAGCTCAGGTGTTGCGCGAGCAGTTCCTCGAAAGCGAGTCGCCGCTGCGCCGCATGCGCGCCGAGCGCCAGCTGGGCCAGGTCCGCATCGGGCGGTGGCCGGTGCACATACAGCAGCGCCGCACGCAGCGAGGTCAGATGCTGTGCTTCGCGCAACGCCGGCGGGATCAGCTCGAGCACGTCGTCGGCCGGCAGCAGCGCGAGCGCGCGTTCGATCAAGCCGGCGAGGCGTTTTGTACCGAGCCCTTCGGTGGTCGGATAGATCGGCGTGAGGCGCTCGTCTACATCGCTCGCGGCATCCTCAGCGAGACGCTGATACTGCGGATGCACCATCTCCAGACTCTGCGCGCCGCGGCGCACCTCGCCGTAGCAGCGCAGGCGCGTGCCGATTTCGAGCTGCCGTACCTGTGCGTTGTTGAAATGGAAAAAGCGCAGCAGCAGCGTCTGCGCGGAATCGTCGGAAATCGCGACGCGCAGCTGCGCGCGAAAACGGAAGCCCTTCTCGATCGCCTCGACGCGGCCCTCGACCTGCGCCGTATCGCCGACGCGCAAATCGCGAATCGCCGTGATGCGTGTCTTGTCTTCGTAGCGCAACGGCAGGTGGAACCACAGATCCTGCAGCGTGACGAGGCCGAGCCGCTGCAACGCGGTCGCGACCGCCGGCCCAACGCCCGGCAGGGTGCACGCGAGTCGCGCGCCGATTTCCTGTTTCGATGCGAAGGAATCCTCCGACATGTCCTGACTCAGCTCAGAAACGTAGCGAGCGAAGGCAGATCGCGTGTGGACGGCGCGCAGGAACCGGAGTGTACAGTCGAGTACATGAGGATTCCGAGCACCGGCCGCACACGATATGCCGAGCGCAGTAGTTTATGAGCTGGGTCAGTCCAGCGCGACGATCATGTCGACTTCCACCTGCGCATTGCGCGGCAGCGCGGCGACGCCGATGGTCGAGCGCGCCGGATACGGCTCGCTGAAATATTCCTTCATCACGCCGTTGACCGCGGCGAAATTACCGAGATCGGTGAGGTAGATGCCGACGCGCGCGACCTGCGCGAACGACGTGCCTGCGGCTTCGCAGACGGCCTTCAGATTCTCGAATACGCGCCGCGTCTGCGCCGCGATATCGCCCGTGACAAGTTCGCCGGTCGCCGGATCGAGCGGCGTCTGGCCCGACAGATAAATCGTGTTGCCGACGCGCACGGCCTGCGAATAGGGGCCGATCGCTTTCGGCGCGTGGTCGCTGTGAATGATCTGTCTGGACATGGCATTCCTGTTGGCTTTGGTTACTTGGATGGCGCGGCAGCGGCGCCGCCGTCGAGCGCGGCTAGCGTTGCTTGCGAAGGTTGATGCGTCGCGCGCAGTTTCGCGGACGCCGTTTCGGCTTGCGCCAATACGCGCAGCAGGTTTTCGCCGGCGAGCTTGGCAAGATCGGTATCGCTCCAGCCGCGGCGCGCGAGCTCGATCAGCAGCGCGGGATATTTGTCGACGCCGTCGAGCCCCGCGGGCGCCGTCGGGATGCCGTCGAAATCGGAACCGAGGCCGACATGATCGACTCCGGCGATCTTGCGCATATGCTCGATATGATCGGCGACGTCGCCTAGCGTGACCTTGGGCGCGGGATGTGCTTTTTCCCAATCGGCGAGCGCGATCTTGGCGCGCTCGGGCTGGCCGATATAGAGACCGCCGAATGGCGGGCTGGCATAGCGCGCGCGTTCGGCGGTGCGGTCGGCATCCCAGCGGCGATGCGCGTCGGACACATAATCCAGCGCGAAATTCACCATCACGACGCCGCCGTTTTTTGCGACCAGGCGCAGCACGTCATCGGACACGTCGCGCGGGTGATCGACCAGCGCGCGCGCGGACGAGTGCGAGAAAATTACCGGCGCCTGCGTCACATCAAGCGCCGCACGCATGGTTTCCTCCGACACGTGACTCAAGTCCACGAGCATGCCGAGCCGGTTCATCTCGCGCACGACTTCCTTGCCGAACGGCGTGAGCCCATGGTGCGCCGGCTCATCCGTTGCCGAGTCCGCCCATGCGGTGTTGATCGAATGCGTCAGCGTCATGTAGCGCGCGCCGAGGTCGTAATACTCACGCAGCACGGCGAGCGAGTCGTTGATCTGATGTCCGCCTTCGACGCCGATCAACGAGGCGATCCTGCCCTGCTTGTGCGCGCGCCGGATATCCGCCGCGCTGTAAGCCATCGCGAAGTCGTGCGGCCAGCGCACAACCATCGCCTTGACCAGATCGATCTGCTCCAGCGTCGTCTGCACCGCCTCGGGGCCTTTGATCGAAGTCGAAATCCACACCGACCAGAACTGGCCACCGACATGTCCGGCGCGCAGGCGCGGAATATCGGTCATCAACGCCGGCGTGTTGGCGGGATTCGGCAGTTTCGAGGTGTCGGCGGCGAGATCGATCTTCGACAGGTCGTTGCTGACGCGATCGCGCAGTTGCTCCGGCAGATCGTTGTGGCCATCGATCAGCGGCGTCGCGGCGAGCACCGCATCGACGCGCGCGGCGAGTTTGTCGGCCGGCTGCGCCGCAACTGCGGCGATCGCGCTGCCCAGAAAAAACCATCCGATGGCGATTCGTTTCAAGCCAGACTCCCGCACGGGCATCTCTGCGATGCAAGCGCGGATCATAAGCGCTGGCGCCGCTTTGTTCCATGTCGGAGCGAGGATCGACCGGCTCACACCGGATAGCGCTGCACCGCATGCACCACCGCCGTGCGGCGGATGCGTGCCATCACTTCCTCGAGATGCTTGCGATCGTGCACTTCGATCGTGAACATCAGGGTCGAGGTGTTGAGATCGCGCTCCTGGTATTCGACGTTCTCGATGTTCGACTCGGCCTTGGCGATCGCCGCCGCCACGGTCGCGAGCACGCCGGGCTTGTTCTCGGTCACCACACGCAGGCGCGCGCGGT
>CAZDWH010000008.1:25623-37270 GCA_964509025.1 uncultured Rhodanobacteraceae bacterium | reverse complement strand
CCCAGCTCGCCGCGCTCGCGCTGATCGTGCTCGAACTCGCGCGCCTCAACGGCCTTGCGCCAGAACGCCTGCGCGAACTCGTCGCCGAACTCGCGCGCCTGCCACGTGTCGTCGCCGACGCGCTCAAGGGCGAAACCGAGATAGCCAAGCTCGCCGAGCGTTTCGTCAGCAAGCATCACACGCTGTTCCTCGGCCGCGGTGCGAACTATCCGGTCGCGCTCGAAGGCGCACTCAAGCTCAAGGAAATTTCCTATATCCACGCCGAAGGCTATCCCGCCGGCGAACTCAAGCACGGCCCGCTCGCGCTCGTCGACGAGGACATGCCGGTCATCGCGGTCGCGCCGAACAATCAATTGTTGGAAAAATTGAAATCGAATCTCGAAGAAGTACGCGCACGCGGCGGCGAGCTGTTCGTGTTCGCCGATCGCGGCGTCGAGATTTCCGAGCGCCACGTCAGCGACCAGCGCGGCGCAGTGATCCGTCTCGATGCCGGCGGCAATCTGATCGCACCCGCGGTATTCACCGTACCGTTGCAACTGCTCTCTTATCATGTCGCCGTGCTGCGCGGCACCGATGTCGATCAGCCGCGGAATTTGGCGAAGAGCGTGACGGTTGAATAGTACCCATGGCCACGCTTCCGTCGCATACGCAACCCACAGTAGATTCCCTTTTTTCCCAGCGTGCCGTACATTGGAATGCCGCAAGGTTCCTCACGATCTCATTCACCTCACTTTAGGAAAAGTCATGGCCACCAAGAAAACTGCAAAGAAGGCAACCAAAGGTGCTAAACCCGCCGCGAACAAGCCGATCAAGGAAGTGCTTGGCAAATCCGGTCTCGTCGAACATATCGCCACTTCGACTGCGTTGATGGCCAAGGACGTTCGCTCTGTGCTCGCGGCTCTCGAAGGCGCTGTGATCGGTTCGGTCAACAAGAATGGAGCGCGTACTTTTATCCTGCCAGGCCTGCTGAAGATTACAGTGGCCACCATTCCGGCGAAGCCCAAGCGCAAGGGCATCAACCCGTTCACCAAGCAGGAACAATGGTTCGCAGCCAAGCCGGCCACGGTGAGAGTCAAAGTGCGGCCGCTGAAAAAGCTCAAGGACGCGGCTGCCTGATAAAGGCAGCGGATCAGCAACGCGCCCAAAATCGGCCTATTTCTCGGAGTTGGGAAATCTCCCGTCTTGATAGACGGGAGCGGGAAAGTCATGAGCGAACCTTTGACTGACGCCACACGCTACGAAGGCGCAACCGTAGTAATTACGCATAGAGTGCGCGGTGATAAACACACGCCGACTATGAAGCCTGGCTCGAAGAGATCGGGCCTCTTTGTAAGGGTTCTGCCGGTCATCTGGATTGGCACATCGTTCGCCCAATTCCAGGGCTGAGCGAGACTTACACGATCATTATTCGATTCGATACCGAAACACCTCCAAGCGCGTGGATGGAATCGCCGACTCGCGCTCGGCTGATCGAGAAAGTCCAGCCGCTGTTCGTGGCGGGCGACGATTTTTTCAGCAGTGGATTGGACTTCTGGTTTTCCCCGGCGGGGGCGAAGGCGAAAGTGCCGGTACGCTGGAAGCAGTACCTCGTTACCTGGTCAGCCATCTACCCTTTGGTGCTGGGCGTGCGTTGGTCGTGACGCCTGTTCTGCATTACCTGAGGGTGGCGCCTACATCCATTCGCCACGACGCCCCGTTGCCCAGATCGCCTGCACGGTTTCATCCGGCGCGCTGCAAGTCCGCCAACAAACTCTTCGGAACGCGTGTGCTCTTGTCAGCCGAGGCGCATGCGCAAGTCGCTCAAACCGTGAGGGTTAGGGCATCCTACAAAACCACATTGCCTGGCAAGAGCGGCGAGCATGAACTGTTTGAAGTGATTGAGCTGGCCTGATCGTAGCAAGCCATCAATCCACTGCCTCCGCATCACCGAGAAGGCAACAGCGTGCCTGCACAAGGTGCGGAGCCGCAGTCGAATCCCGAGTGTCCGCACTGTCCGCTCAGTCCGAGCGGACACTCGTTCGTATGCGGTGATGCAAGGAATTCCGCATTGCGATGCGGTTTTTCACGCTGGCACGCTCGTTGCTGTAGCGGTCGCGACTTCATCGGAAAGCGCTCATGATCCGCGACACCTCCGCCACCGACCACCGCATCGAAACCGCTGCACCACGCCGGCGCTGGATCCTGCTCGGCGCCAGCGCCGCTGCTGTGCTGGCGGCACTGATCTTCGTCGTGCCGAGCGTAGCGCGTCTGCTGTCTGCGGGCGTCGCCGTGCGTGGCAACAGCGTGCGCATCGCCGAGGTGAAGCGCGGCACGCTGACTCGCGACGTTTCCGCGCAGGGCAAGGTCGTCGCAGCCGCGAGTCCGACCCTGTACGCGACAGCGCCGGGCACGGTCACGCTGGCCGTGCAGGCCGGCGACAAGGTCGAGAAGGACCAGGTACTGGCCGAAGTCGACAGTCCGGAACTCAAGAACAAGCTCGCGCAGGAACAGGCGACGTTCGACAGCCTGAGCATCGAAGTCCAACGCACCGACATCGACAACCGCCAGAAGCAGCTCGCGGCGAAGAAATTGCTCGATCAGGCGACGATCGATCGTCAGACTGCCGCGCGTGAAGTCGATCGCAACGAGCGTGGCTATAAAGTCGGCGCCATACCCGAGATCAATGTGCTGCGCGCGAAGGACGCGTTGCAAAAGACCGAACTCGACGTCGCTCACGCCGTACAGGACACGCATCTGCAAGGCGAAGTACTTGCCTTCGAGCTGAAGACCAAGCGCCTGGCGCTCGAACGGCAGAAGCTGCTCGTCGCGGATCTGTCGCGCCAGGTCGATCAGCTCAAGGTGCGCGCGCCGTTCGCGGGTCAGGTCGGCCAGCTGCTCGTGCAGCAGAAGGCCAATGTCGCAGCGAACACCGGCCTGCTCAGCGTCGTCGACCTGTCGGTGCTCGAAGTCGAACTGCGCGTGCCGGAAGTGTTCGCCCACGATCTGGCGATCGGCATGCCGGCCGAGATTCATGAGGGCACGCAAAAGTATACCGGCGCACTGTCCGGCGTGTCGCCGCAGGTCGTCGACGGTCAGGTCGTGGCGCGCGTGCGCTTCGGCGACACGAAGCCGGCGGGCCTGCGTCAGAACCAGCAACTCACCACGCGCATTCTCATCGATTCGCATCCGAACGTGTTGATGGTCGAACGCGGCTCGTTCGTCGACGCTGGCGCCGGCCGCGTCGCCTACGTCGTACGCAACGGCACGGCCGAGCGCACGCCGATCCAGGTCGGCGCGACGAGCCTCAACGCCGTCGAGATCGTGTCCGGCGTCAAGGACGGCGATCGCATCGTCATCTCCGGCACCGACGCATTCAACGGCGCGGAAAAGGTGGTGCTGAATTGAGTTGAGTCAACCCAATGACCGACGAGCCGAGCGTGCATGCGATACGAGGATTGCGCTTGATCCCCGGCGTGACGCGCCGGATAACCCCGATGCCGACGACCCTTGCCGATCCGAGGCTGCCGATTTCCTTCACTGAACCCGAGAACGTCATGCTGAAAATGTCGCATCTTTCCAAAGTATACAGAACCCACATGGTCGAGACGCACGCCCTGCGCGACTTTTCGATTCACGTGCGCGAAGGCGAGTTCGTCGCGGTGACCGGCCCGTCGGGCTCGGGCAAGACGACATTCCTCAACATCGCAGGCCTGCTCGAGGAGTTCACGCACGGCGAATTCAAACTCGACGGCGTCGACGTGCGCGGTCTCGACGACAACGCGCGCTCGAAGTTGCGCAACGAGAAAATCGGCTTCATTTTCCAGGGCTTCAACCTGATTCCCGATCTGAACTTGTTCGACAACGTCGACGTGCCGCTGCGCTACCGCCGTTTCGGCGCGGCCGAGCGGCGCAAGCGCATCGAGGATGCGTTGACGCGCGTCGGCCTCGCTTCGCGCATGAAGCACTACCCGTCGGAACTGTCGGGTGGTCAGCAGCAGCGCGTCGCGATTGCGCGCGCACTGGCCGGTTCGCCGCGCCTGCTGATGGCCGACGAGCCGACCGGCAATCTCGATTCGCTGATGGCGCGCGGCGTGATGGAACTGCTCGAGGAGATCAACCGCCACGGCACCACCATCATCATGGTCACCCACGACCCCGAGCTTGCCGCGCGCGCGCAGCGCAACGTGCACGTGATGGATGGCCAGGTCACCGATTTCGACGACGAGCCGCGCCTGCGCACGCCAGTGCGCGACGCGGATACCGAACTGGCCGCGGTCTGAGGGCGCCGTCATGTTCTCCTACTACTTGCAACTCGGCCTGCGCAGCTTGCGGCGTAACCCGGTGCTGACCGCGCTGATGGTGCTCGGCATCGCCCTGGGCATCGCCGCGAGCATGACCACGCTGACGGTGATGCACCTGATGGGCAGCGATCCGATTCCGTGGAAGAGCGACAAGCTGCATGCCGTGCAGATGGACAACTGGAGTCCGGATAATCCGTTCAACGACGACGGCCGCCCGCCCGACCAGGTCACCTATCGCGACGCCGTCGCGCTGATGGAAGCCGGCAAAGCCGACAAACAGACGCCCATGTTCAAAGTCGCGCTGCCGGTGCAGCCGGAGAACCGCGAACTCAAGCCGTTCCAGTCGCTGGGACGTGCCGCCTATGCGGACTTCTTCGCCATGTTCGAACCGCCGTTCGCGTATGGCGCTGCGTGGGACCGCAAGCAGGATGCGGAACACGCGCGCGTGGTCGTGCTCGGCCGCGAGATCAACGAGAAACTGTTCGGCGGCCAGAACAGCGTCGGCCGCAACGTGCGCCTGAGCGGCGACGACTACGTCGTGGTCGGCGTGCTCGGCGACTGGAAATTGCGTTCGCGCTACTACGATCTCACCAACGGCGCGTTCGCCGATCCCGACGAGTTCTTCATCCCGTTCACCACCAGCATCGATCTCAAGCAGCGCTCGAGCGGCAACAACAGTTGCTGGAAATCGGCGGGCGAAGGCTGGGATGCCTATCTGCAATCCGAATGCGTCTGGATCCAGATGTGGGCGCAGCTCGATTCGCCGGCGCGTCTGGCCGAATACAAATCGTTCCTCGACTCTTATGTGAATGAGCAGAAGAAGTCGGGCCGCTTCCCACGCCCGCTCAACAATCGTCTGCTCGATGTCAACGCATGGATGGTCGATCAGCGCGTCGTGTCGCGCGACGTGGAGGTGCAGACCGGACTCGGTTTTGCGTTCCTCGCCGTGTGCCTGGTCAACACGATCGGCCTGCTGCTGGCCAAGTTCACGCGCAAGTCTGGCGAGATCGGCGTGCGCCGGGCGCTCGGCGCGAGCCGGCGCGATATCTTCAGCCAGTTCCTGATCGAGTCCGGAGTGATCGGCCTGAGCGGCGGCGTGCTCGGCTTGGTGCTGACCGGTTTCGGCTTGCTCGCTGTGCGCGCCTTGTACACGAGCTACAAGTCGGTCGCCCAGCTCGACTGGTCGATGATCGTCACAACCGTCGCGCTCGCGATCGTTGCCGCACTGCTCGCCGGACTCTATCCGACGTGGCGCGCGTGCCAGATCGCGCCGGCGACGCAGCTGAAGACACAGTAACCATGCGAAAGATCGAACTTCCCGGTTCGACTTTCGCGCGCACGAGTGCGGCAGAGCCGCCCTGCGTGTTTCCGCTCGCAAGAGTCTCGCGGTTGGCGCCTGCGTGCGCCAAGAATTGATTTCTAAAGAGGTCATGCACATGGAAATCCGTCCCATCGTTTCCGCACTGATGCGCAGCAAGGTCGCGCTGATCCTGATCGGCCTGCAGATCGCGCTGACGCTGGCGATCGTCTGCAACTCGCTGTTCATCATCGGCCAGCGGCTGGAGCGCATGAACCGGCCCAGCGGCATGAACGAGGCCGACACGTTCTGGTTCGGCAGCACCGGCTTCGGTCAGGGCTTCGACGTGAAGAGCGTGCAGCAGGCCGATCTGCAACTGCTGCGGCAGCTGCCGGGCGTCGCTGCGGCGACGTCGGTGAATTCCGTGCCTATGAGCCAGGGCGGCTGGAGCACCGGAGTGTCGCTGACCCGCGAGCAGAAGAAGGAAAACGCGGACACCGCCTTCTATCTCACCGACGCCAAAGGCTTGGAGACGTTCGGCCTCAAGTTGATCGCGGGCCGCAATTTCACCCCCGAGGAGGTCATATTCCGCACGATGAACGACCGCACCGTGCCGGCCAGCGTCATCATCACCGAGGCCTTGGCGAAGAAGCTGTTCCCGGACGGCGATGCGCTCGGCAAGCAGGCCTGGTGGGATGATCCGGAGACATCGCAGAAGTCGACCATCGTCGGCATCGTCGAGCGCGCGCAGGTTCCCTGGGTGGAGGCTTCTTTCGTCGAGTACTCCACCTTCGCTCCGTCCTATATTCCCTACGGCAATTCGACACGCTATCTCGTGCGTGCCGAACCCGGCCGCCGCGACGAAGTGATGAAGGCGGTCGAGCAGAAGATGAGCGAGTCAAACCCCAGCCGCATCATCGGCAAGGTGAAGACGATCGAACAAGTGCGCAGCGAAGCCTACGCGGACGACCGCGCGATGACGATCATCCTCGGCACGGTGATCCTCCTGCTGCTCACGATCACTGCGCTCGGCATCGTCGGCATGGCGAGCTTCTGGGTGACGCAGCGCACGAAGCAGATCGGCACGCGACGCGCGCTCGGCGCGACGAAGCTGGACATCCTGCGCTACTTCCTGACTGAAAATTTCCTGATCACGACGGCGGGATTGATCGTGGGCGGCGTGCTGACCTACGCCTTCAGCCTCTGGCTGCTCGCCCACATCGACGGCGCGAAGCTGCTGCCCTGGTACTACGTGCCGACCGGTTTCATCTGCCTGTGGCTGCTCGGCCAGCTCGCGGTGCTCGGTCCGGCCACGCGTGCCTCGCGCGTGCCGCCGGCATTGGCGACGCGCAGCGTTTGAGTCGGACGACATGATCGCTATCCATCATCGTTTCGTCCTGGCCTGTTTGCTTGCAGCTATGGCCTGGTGCGCGGTTGCGAGTGCGCACGCGGATGGCCCCGGCGCCGCCCTCGCGCGCACTCACATGCAGGCGCGGCGGCAATTCATTCCGGGCGGCCTCGCGTTGCCGCATGCGCCGTCGCATGTCGTGGCGGTGACGCGCCCCACCGCGGAGCCGAGCGCGTGATGTGCTGACGCGCTTGCAACCGAATCGCGCTCGGCAGCATCCAAGCTGCCGATGCGCCGCCGAATCCGTCAGAATACGTTGATGCGAACGATCCTCGTCATCGACGACAATCCCGCCGTCATCACGGCGCTCGAGGTGCTATTCAGCCTGCGCGAGATCCGCACGCTGCGCGCGGTCACGCCGGAGGAAGGTCTGGCCATGCTTGCGCGCGAGCGCATCGATCTCGTCGTGCAGGACATGAACTTTCGCGCCGACACGACTTCCGGCGAGGAAGGCATCGCGTTGTTCCGCGCGATCCGCGCACAACATCCGGATTTGCCGGTGATCCTGCTGACGGCATGGACGCATCTGGAAACGGCGATCGAACTGGTCAAGGCCGGCGCCGCCGATTACCTCGCCAAACCGTGGGACGACCGCAAGCTGCTGGCTACCGTCGAAAACCTGCTGGAACTTTCGGAAAGCACGCGCGAAGTCTCGCGTCTGCACGGCGAGCGCCGCGCACAGCGCAGCGCGTTGCGGCAACGCTTCGATCTGCGCGGCATCGTGTTCGCATCGAGTGCGATGGAACGGCTGGTGGAACTCGCCTGCCAGGTCGCGCGCGCCGACGCCTCGGTACTGATCACCGGTCCGAACGGTGCGGGCAAGGAGCGCATCGCCGAAATCGTGCACGCCAACTCGGCGGTGAAGAGCGGCCCGTTCGTGATCGTCAACTGCGGTGCGTTGCCAGCGGATTTGATCGAAGCCGAATTGTTCGGCGCCGAGGCCGGCGCCTACACCGGCGCGAACAAGGCACGCGAGGGGCGCTTCGAAGCGGCCGACGGCGGCACCTTGTTGCTCGACGAGATCGGCAATCTGCCGCCCCCGGGACAGATGAAACTGCTGCGCGTGCTTGAGACTGGCCAGTTCGAACGGCTCGGTTCCAGCAAGACGCGATCCGTGAAAGTGCGCGTGCTCAGCGCGACGAATGCCGACTTGCCAGCGATGATCCGCGCCGGCGCGTTCCGCGAAGACCTCTATTACCGGCTCAACGTCATCGAACTCGCCTTGCCGCCACTCGCCGCCCGGCCGGATGACATCGTGCCGCTGGCCGAACTCTTTCTCGGCGGCGAGGCCGCGTTGAGCGACGACGCGCGCGCCACGCTGGTCGCGCATACCTGGCCGGGCAATGTGCGCGAACTGAAAAACGCGATCCAGCGCGCGCGCCTGCTGTGCCGCGACGGTGTCGTGCGCAGCGCCGATCTCGGTTTGATTGCGCGCGCGCAAGCGCCGCGCCCGGCGGCTGACGAACCCGATCGCGCCGCGATCGAAACGGCACTCGCGCGTTCACGCGGCGTGATCAGCCAGGCCGCAGCGGATCTTGGCTTGTCGCGACAGGCGCTGTATCGGCGTATCGAGAAATTCGGCATCGCCCTCGCCGGCGAGGCAAAGGCAGACGACCATCGCCAGCAGGCGGAAGGGTGAGGTCGAGTGCTTGCGCGATGCCTTGACGAGGCGCGCTCGGAGCGCGCCCGAACATCCGCACAGCGGATGGCCCGAAGGGCGAGCATCAGGGATGATGCGAGTAGACGGCATCGCGCACGCGGCCGAACGCCGCGAGCCGGAGCGAGGTGAAACCGAGCGTAGGCGCCAGTCCGTTCGCGACGCGTAGCTGACGGATTTGCAGACAACGCTTATTCTCGCGCCATGCGCCTGACCTCCCTCGAAGGCAAACTCGCACTGCTGCTCTGTGCTGCGATGCTCGGCGCCGTCCTGGTGATGGCCGCGCTCGCCCATTGGCTGTGGTCGCCGTGGATCGCCGCGGCGATCGCGCCGCTGATCCTCGTTCCGTTCGCGCTGATCGTCGCGCGCAGTGTCACCGCGCCGGTGGCAAGCCTGCTGCGCGCGCTGGCCGGCAGCGTCGTCAGTTTCCGCGACGGCGACTTCTCGGTGTCGCTCGTCGACGAGCGGCGCGACGAATTCGGCGACCTCGTGCGCGCACACAATGAGCTCGGCCGCGTGCTGCGCAGCGAGCGTCAGAATCTGTTCCAGCGCGAACTGCTGCTCGACACGATGGTACAGAACTCGCCCACGGCGCTCGTGCTGATCGAGCCAGGCGATCACGTCGTCTACGCCAATCTCGCCGCGCGCGCCCTGCTCAACGACGGCCGCGCGTTGAACGGATCGCGCTTCGCCGCAATCGCGGCGGAATGCCCTGAACCGCTGCAGCAGGCGCTGGCGCGGCATAAGGACAGCCTGTTCAGCGTGACGATCGAGCGCGAGGAAGAGACGTTCCATTTGTCGCAAAAGAGTTTCCGTCTGCAAAGCCGCGAGCATCGCCTGGTGCTGATCAAGCGCCTCACGCGCGAGTTGAGCCGGCAGGAAGTGCAGACCTGGAAGAAGGTCATCCGCGTGATCAGCCATGAACTGAACAACTCGCTTGCGCCGATTTCCTCGCTCGCGCACTCCGGGCGCGAACTCGCACGCATGGGCGACGCGACGCGGCTGACGCCTGTGTTCGACACGATCGAAGAACGCGCGCGACACCTGCACGGCTTCATTCACGGCTATGCCGAATTCGCGCGCCTGCCACAGCCGCGACCCGAGCGAGTCGGCTGGACGGAGTTTCTCGATCAGCTCCAGCGGCACTATGTCTTCCGGCTTGCCCCGCCCCTGCCGGAACACGACGGATGGTTCGATCGCGCACAGGTCGAGCAGGCGTTGATCAACCTGCTCAAGAATGCGCACGAATCGGGCAGCGCGGCCGCAGGCATCGAACTGGCGCTGGTCGAACGCGGCGACGAAGTGCGCATCGATGTGCGCGATCGCGGCCACGGCATGAGCGAAACCGTGCTCGCCAACGCGCTGCTGCCGTTCTATTCGACCAAGCGCAGCGGCACCGGCCTCGGACTTGCGCTCGCGCGCGAGATTGTCGAGGCGCACGGCGGACGCATCGCGATTGCGAACCGCGAAGGCGGAGGCTTGAGCGTCTGCCTTATCCTGCCGCGCCGATAAACCGAAGCGGCACTGCGGCCGTCGACAATCCGATCGTCTCGAAGTCGCAGAGTC
Organism: uncultured Rhodanobacteraceae bacterium; assembly: GCA_964509025.1. Taxonomy (GTDB): domain Bacteria; phylum Pseudomonadota; class Gammaproteobacteria; order Xanthomonadales; family Rhodanobacteraceae; genus Rudaea. The sequence goes on along the minus strand of CAZDWH010000008.1, from coordinate 27,062 downwards.
GCTCCTACTTGTGGGACGGCACGTCAGCGGGGTCGACGTATGCGGTATCCGTCGGCCCTTGGCCGGTGATGTAGACGACCGCCGGTAGATCGCCAGTGAAAGCAAAATGCGGCTGGCCGGCGGGCTCGGTGTAGAAGCCGCCCGGCCCGAGCGTGCGCGTCGCCGCTTCATTCGCTTGTTCGCCATATCCGAAATGCCACTCGCCCGAGACCACAAGTGCAGTGCGGTTGTCACGATGACGATGCGCGGCGATGCGCGTGTGAGCCGGCACTCGAATTTCGATTGCGTACGGTCCAGACGCATTGGGATCCCCGGAGAGAACGGTTGTCTGGACGCCGCTGAGTCCCGAGGTTCCTGCACCTGCGCCGACTCGTGCATGTGCTTCGACTTCGGCCGGCGTCAGTCGGGTTTGCGCAAGCGGCGGGGCATCGGTATTGAGGAAGGCGCGAATCGCCGCGACCGTCGCCCGCGGCTGTTCTTCCATCAGCCAGTGGCCGGCATCGGCGATCACCACCTGATGCACATCGTCGGCGGCAAAACGCATCACGAACGCCATGGTGGTGCCAAAGGAGTGATCGCCACCGATGGCGAGCACCGGCATCTGCAGTCGGCCCGTTTGCAATGACGTGCGATTGTCGATCGCATCCTGATCGAAGGCCGCGAATTGCCGGAATCCCGCGTGCATGCGGCCGGGCTGCGCATACAGTGTTGCATAGTGACGGCGCGAGCTTTCGGGAAAGTGCTCCGGCTTGGCCGAAAACTCGTTCCAGAAACGATCGAGGTAGATGCGTTCGCGCCCGGCCACGAGCCTTTCCATATCCGGCCCGCCGAATCGGAAGTGCCAAAGCAACGGGTTCTTGAGAATCTCATCCCAGGGGCCGATGCCGGGAACCGGCGCGTCCATCATCACCAGCTTCGTGGTGCGATCGTGGTGAGCCTCGGCGAACGCAAACGCAACCATGTTGCCGATGTCATGGCCGACCACGTCGGCGCGTTCGATATGCAACGCGTTCATCACGCCGGCGATGTCTTCGGCCTGGTTCTTCTTCGTAAAGCCGTCCGCGGCACTCGCGGAGAGTCCCATGCCGCGCAAGTCCGGAGCGATGACAGTGTGGTCGCGCGCGAGATCCGCCGCCAGCGGCGCCCACATGTCTCCGGTGTCGCCATAGCCATGGATGAGCATGACAGCCGGACCGGTTCCGCCGATACGAACATGCAGGGTGGTCCCGTTCGTGGCGATTTCCTGTGTGCGGAAGCCTGTTGGAAAGTCGAAGGTGTCGGCTGACACGGGCGTGGCGAAAGGCAGCAGCGCCACGACAGCCCACGCGAACATCCTGGCCGGATAGTACGTTTTCATGACCGTTCCTCTTTGGGAGCAAAGTTGCTAGCCAAATATTGGACGTCGGAATCGGGAAGGTCTTGCAGATTCCTGACGTCGT
>CAZDWH010000008.1:9745-25613 GCA_964509025.1 uncultured Rhodanobacteraceae bacterium | reverse complement strand
GCCGTTCGCGACGATCAGCTGCGGGGCGTCGGTTCTCGTTCGCTCTCAGATTAAAGGCCGAAATCGCTTAAACGCCAGGGTTCCGACAGCGATGAAAACGATCAGCAACGCGCCTTGCGCGACAGCGAAGGGCGGCTCGGAGCCTTGGGGTGCGAGTTCGTGCAACGACGGGACTTTGAGGAACGCCTGCGCGACCAGGACGAACATGTTGAAGTAGAGGCTCGTGACCGCACCGATCACATAGATGCCGCGCCAAGCACCGCGCAGGTGATAGACGTAGAGCGCAACCAGCGTGACGGCGAGCACCGCAAGCGCGATTGCCCCGACGATATGCGACGGCAAGACGTGTTCGCGGTGAAAGAGAAATCCGCTTGCGTTGGTGGCGATCGTCGTGACGAGAAAAAGCAGCGTCAATGCGCGCATCCGTGCCGCGGTTAGCAGTCCATAAAGGACAGCGAAGCCCGCTGCAATCGCGATCAGGCTAATGACGACGTGCGACAGCGTAAGTGTTTGCGAGTCCATCCCGATTCTCCTCGAGGTGTTTGCTCTGGCGCAAAGTATCACGATAATGATGCCGATCCGCCGCGCGCATGAAACAAGCCGCCTGATGCACTACGGCCTTTTCGACGTGAATCGTCCCCGTGAAAGCACAGCGCGGCGATCCGCACCATCACGACTGCATTGCCCGCTTCTTATTGCCCGCTTCTTTGGGCCGACACACCCGGCCTGAGTTGGTTCGTGTAGCATTCGCGCCCGCCTCTCTATTTTTGGATGCTCTGGTTCTATGACTGCTGTGGCGCTGGGTCCCTATCAACTGCTCGGCGAACTGGGCCGTGGCGGCATGGGGGTGGTCTATAAGGCTTACGACACCGAACTGCGGCGATTCGTGGCCCTCAAGACCCTGTTCGGCGCGCTATCTCACGATTCCAGCATCGCGGAGCGCTTCCTGTTCGAGGCGCGGGCCATGGCGGGAATTGCCGACTCGCATGTGGTGTCCATTTATGCGAGCGGGGAGGCGGACGACCATCCCGATTTCGTGATGGAACTCATCGACGGGGAAACACTGGGATCCGTGCTGCGCCGCCACGGCGCGCTGTCGCCCGAAAACGCCGTGCGCGTGGTTTATCAAGCCGCATTGGGGCTGGGGGCGGCTCACGCAAAGCGTCTGGTGCACCGCGACGTGAAACCGGGCAACCTGCTCATCACCCGGAGCGGCACGGTGAAGGTGAGCGATTTCGGCATTGCGCGTTCGGCCACGCCGAGCGAACGGCAACTCACCCTGACGGGCGAGATGATCGGCACACCCGGCTACCTGTCGCCTGAGTCGTGTACCGGTAAGCCAGTGGACGCCCGATCGGACGTGTTCTCCCTCGGCGTCGTGCTGTTCGAATGTTTGGTCGGGCGGGTGCCGTTCACGGACGCCTCTCCGTTGGGGCTCATGCTCAATGTCGTGCAGACCGAGCTTCCCCCCGTGTGCAGTCTGAATGCTCATGTTGATGAGGCCCTGGAGGCAATCCTCCTGAAAATGGTTTCGAAAAAGCCGGAGGACCGCTATTCCGACGGCCTGGCTGTGGCGCGTGCGCTTGCGGCGCTGCCGGGCGCGGCATGTCTGGCACCTCTGGAACTGCAAATCAAGATCAACCCCGCGCGACCGATGTCGACCAAGCGGGTGGCCGATTCCATTCCGCCCGGCGGCAGCGTGGGCCACCGGCCGAATCAGCGCACGGTCTATCCGAAAGGACTTGTCGAACAAAAAACCAAGGCTCGGCGCGGCGAAATTACGGGGGAGACCGAGGGTGCGACCCGATCCGCTTCCCGGCCTTGGTGGGCATTGGCGGTGATTCTGGTTTTGGCGCTGGCGGCGGCCGCAGTGTGGGTCTACGGCGGCTGAAAACGCGCAGGCCGCACCAGCAGCGTGACGATCAGAGGACTCGCCAGCGCAGCTTGAAGGCTATCGATGCGAGAAACAAAGGCGCAAAGAACCAGGGCTCCCACCCGCGCAGCCAGCCCGGACCCAAGTGGATAATTTCAAGTGTGGGCAGCGCTATCGAGATGCCGTCGAACCGTGCCCTGTCGGGAAGATAGCCACCGGGATTGGCGATGAGCCAATTATACAATGTATATTTGTGGACAATATCGCTTCTTGTCAAAGCGGACAGGGAGCAAAGTGCGCTGCCGTTTGCGTCTTGCAACACGACCGGCATATCGGCGGTCGGCCACGCCAGTTGCCAGCAGCCGGATTCGTCCGACTGGCTGGCGTTCGCATTTTGCCAGCGCAAGGTGGCTGCATCCGTGGAGGGATGCGCACAGACCTGGACCAAGGTTCCCGCAGCAGGAATCTCGAGGTCGAAGCGGTTCGACAGCCACGGCAAAGCGAACAACATCGGCAGGCTGGCGATAAGCGCGGGCCAAAGCGTAAGTCCGAGCTGACGCAGCGAAGCGCGCAGATTTCGCCGGATCAACCCGTTGAGCTCGGCGAAATCGCCCGCGTGCTCGGTGAGCGCACGACGCGTGCGGATGATCTCGGCGCGCGTGTCTGCGAGAGTCGCCTGATCCGACAAGCGCAGGTAGACATGCATCATCGCCCAAGCGCACAGCGTCGCATACAGCACAAGACGCAACAGTGCGGGGAGGACCATCTGCAATGCAGAATCAATCAAATCGAACAGCGGCGCCGGCAGATCGAGAAGACCGAAAGTCACGGCTTCGTTCCTGACGCAGCGAGCTCATGCAAAATCAATTGCGGCACGTCCACGATACCGTTCACGGTTGCGGTAAGCGGAAACGAAGTGAACATCACGCCGGGGACGGCGGCCGGATCGATGCAGTGATCGCCGCTCCATGGCTGCAGATTGTCTTCGAGCAGCGTTGGCGGCGCGGCACCCAGCGTGGTCTGCCAGGAGGCGCGATAGCCCGGTGCGTAGCCAACGACGAGATCCGGCGCATCGTCGACGTGCGCTCCAGCATAAATCGATTTCGCATCGAAGACTTCATTGACGACTTCGCTATCGCCGTCGCGAAGTTTGCGCAATTTTTCGGCAATCTCCGCTTTCAGCCCGACTATTGCAGAGCCTTCGACTATGCCGTGTGCCTCGCGGCCACGAACGTTGAGGAAAATCCCGTTGAGGCCGAGCGCGTACGCGCGCGTGCGCGCCCAATCGACATCGGCAAACAGCGGAACCTTGCCTTGAGCGCCCGGCTTGAATACCAGATAGCCTTGTTCGGCCAACCAGCGATTCAGATGCACGCTGCGCCGAAACGAGGCGAAGCCATGGTCGGACAACACCACGAGCTTGTCTGTGGGCGCAAGCTGCGCCTGAATTTCGCCGAGCACGCGATCCGCCTCGCGATAGATCCAGGGGATGGCGCCGCGCGCCAATTCGCTGGATTTCGCGTACAGAGGATGCTGCGGATCTAGGCCGCGCCAGAACATGTGGCTTACGCGGTCGGGCTGCACGAATACTTCGATGACGAGCGCGCTGTCGCGGCGCTTGAGCGCATCGAGAAGCATGGCCTCGCCTTCGGCCAGCGTGGTTTTCACCATGTCCAGCCATCCCTGCTCGCTCATGTGACCTTGGTTCAGGGCCCAGGTCTCCTCGGGCATGCCGAGCGTGTGGAAATCTCCGATGCTGTGCGCCAGATTCGCGGCATAGTCGGGTGGCGAACTGATCGCCGCGACCGGATCGGCCGCGTCGATGTTGATCGGCGAAATGTATAAAAGTGGACGCGGAAACCCCTCGAGCAAGTAGGCGCGCACGATGCCCGCAGCGTGCCCGATGCCGGCAAAACGAAAGCGCACGTGGATCCAGGGCGACCAAGTTCCGACGGTTAGCGGAACGACTGTCGCGCCGAGCGTGAGGCGTGCACCAGCGCCGTCGCGGACCAACTCCAGCGGCACGCTGAGCGTAATGCCCGGGCTGAGCGGATGCGCCGGACCTGCGAGTTTCGAATGGATCGTTCCGGCATCGTCGATCTCGGCGAGTTCGACGCGTCCCCCGTTCTCAGCCCCCTGAATCGGCCGTGTGGCGTAGATCGTGTAGGTGCCTTGCGTGCCGAGCAGATCGGGCACGCCCATGCCGGACAACATGTGCGTTACCGCATCGGGCGGATACGTCACGGGCACGCGCAGCACGGTTGCGGGTTCGCCACGGCTTTCGGCGGTCGTCCAGAACGGGATGCCATCGCGGCGGTTGCGCACGCTGCCGGCGTCGAATGGCAAATCCCAGCCGAACAGATGCAGGACGTGATGCGGCGGCTCGGCATCGGCAATGGAGAATTGCGGCATGTAGTCGGCTCGACTGCGCCGCAGGAAGTCGAAAATGCCGTGAGCACCCGGATTTGTGCCAGTGGCGAAACTCGCCCACGCCACTGGGGATTGTGGCGGATTGGTTGTCGCTAGGCGCTGATAGCGTCCCGCTTTCGCAAGCTGGGCAAAGTGTGGCAGCGTGCCATCGGCCATCCAGCGCTCGACGAGGTTGGGATCCATGCCGTCGAAGCCGACGACAACCACGCGCGAATGCACTCCAGGTGCCGGAGCTCGCTGACAGGCGGCGAGAAGAATCAACAACGTGCCGGCCACAAGCGGGCCGACGACAAGCGGGATGCTGCGGTGCATGCCGTTATGTTTGGTGATCGTTATCTGATGCTGGCGCCTCAGCGCGTTTTACGCGCAACCGGCGCCACAATGCGCGAAGTGGCCAAGTCAGCAGGGCGAATAGCGCAACTACAATGGCAACGACAACCGCCCAGAGCGAACCCAGTACGCTCAGGCCCGCACCTGGCCCGATGTATGCGGCAGCGTCGATAGTGAACGAGAGGCACGCAAGCGCAAGCAGCGCGCAGATCAAGGATTTGGATTTCATGTCCGGAAGTTTATCCAAGCGGGCCTGATCCAGCGAGCGAATCCGTCATCGACCTGCGGTGCATGCGAAATAACGGCAATATATCGGGGATGGCCTCCGCTCCGGTTCCCCGCATCCCCGTACTCGATCGCATCGGCGGCGCACTGATCGAGCGGGCGCCTGGACTATGGCACCGGATCGGCGATCTCGAAACGAGCATCCTGGCAGAAGGCATCGCCACACAGCGCATCGAGCAGCCGGTGTACATCTGCGGCATGGCGCGCGCCGGCAGCACGCTGTTGCTCGAGTTGCTTGCCCAAGCCGAAGTCTTTACCACGCATCGTTACGCCGATTTCCCCTTGCTCTGGACACCCTATTGGTGGAACTGGTTGCGCGCGCGACTTCCGGTGCCAGCGACGGCGCCAGTGGAACGAGCGCACCAAGACCGTATCGCCGTCACGCGCAACAGTCCGGAAGCGCTGGAGGAGGTCCTCTGGATGCACTTCTTCCCGGGAAGGCATGACGCCGACATTGCCCAGCCGCTGCGAGCAGGATGCGATGACCGTGGATTCGCCTCCTTTTATACGGCACATATCCGCAAGCTGCTGGCGGTACGAAACGCGCGCCGATACCTGGCGAAGGGCAATTACAATTTGAGCCGCATCGGCTACCTGCTGCAATTGTTTCCGGATGCGCGCTTCGTCATCGCGGTGCGCGAGCCCATCGCCCAGATCGCATCATTGGTGAAGCAGGATCGTCTTTTCACCGCCTGGAGCCAGCGCAATCCCGCGATCGGTCGCCAGCTCGCGCGCAGCGGGCACTTCGAGTTCGGCCCGTACAAACGCGCGGAGAATTTCGGTGATTCCTCCGCAGCGGCCGCGATCCAGGCCTGTTTCGGCGCGGGACGCACGCTGGAAGGCTATGCACGTCAATGGGCGGCGGCCTATGGCTGGCTCGCCGATAGTCTGGGGCGCGATGTTCCGTCGAGCGCCTGCATCGTCGTCGACTATGGGAGCCTATGTTCGGCTCCGGCAGCAATGCTTACAACAATTTACCAACATGTCGGAGTAGCCAAGGCGGATTCGGAAGACCTGGTTCGCACGCAGGCAGCCCGTATCACCTCACCGGACTACTACTCGCCCGAATTCACCGCGTCGGAATGTGAAGACATTTTGGAGATCACCAATGGGGTATGGCAATCGCTGCGACAAAAAGGGTAAAGTCCGCAGATATGTCTCTTTTCCGTGTTCAGGGGGAACCGATGAGAAAGACAATCGCGACACTCGCCTTGTTGGCGTTGGCTTCATTTGCTCATGCTGATGTCCTGGTCTCGGACTCCGATTCGATCGCCTCGACGGTCGGCAAGCACGACCGGCGGCTCGCCATCGCGGCGCACGAGGCGCAAGGGGTCATCGCAAAGAACTACGGGCATGTCATCAAGCCCGGGGAAAAGAAACACCGCGGCGGTCACGGCGTAACATTGAGCGCAGTGATACAAGCAACCGGGTCGGTCGCGCTGATCGATAGTGTGGGTCTGAAGTACTTCATCAACACCAATATCACGTTTTCGACGAGCAGCTCGGCGTCCGCGGCGATGTCGGAAGCGAGCTACACGCACGCAGTGCCAGCATCGACAGCGCTCGGTGGTACCTCAATGTCGTCGCTGAACGACGCCTTCGACGGCTATGACGCGATCTGCGTCAGTCTCTCCAATGCCACCGGGCCGTGCCAGACAGGCAGCGCCAGCTATGCGATTTACAACAAGAATGGTCCGGCCGCCGTTGATGCAACGGTACCCGCGATACCGCAGTGTACGAACCGGCAGTATGTTTTCGGAACGCAAACGATTGGCGGCCTGAGCGTAAGGCGCAAAATCTATGTGCCGACGAACGACGCGTTCGAGCGCTCGCTGAATTTCTTCACGAATACCACCGGCGCGCCGATCACCTTCACGATGATCACGTCGAACAACCTCGGTTCCGACAGCAATACGAGAATCGTGACCACATCGAGCGGCGACAACGTCGTTACCACCGCCGACAACTGGATTACCAGCTTCCAGCTTTACTCGGGCAATACCTCGAGCGATCCACGCCTCGGCCATGTCGTCCAGGGCCCAGGAGCGCCGACTCCGGTAAGCAATGTGAATTTCGTCGATGGCGACGACAATCCCTATTGGGGATATTTGATCACCTTGAACCCCGGGCAGACCAAGGCCATCATGAACTTCGTGACAGGCCAGCCGAGCAAGGCTGCTGCCGCGACGCAGGCCGCAGCGTTGACTGCGTTGCCCTCGACGGCCACGCAATGCATGAGCGCCACTGAGATAAGCCAGGTAGTCAACTTCGCCCTCGGCACGGATTTGTCGATCACCATGACGGCGCCGGCGTTCGTCAGCCTCGGCGGCAGTCTTGCCTATACCTTGAGCGTTACCAACAACGGTCCCGCCACTGCCAGCAACGTCAGCGTGAGCGACCCCCTGCCCGCTGGCGTGACTTTCGTCAGCGCTTCCGGAACGGGCTGGACCTGTGGTTTCGCAGCGGGCACGGTGACCTGCACGTTGCCGACGCTTGCCGTCGGTGCGGCGAGCCCGATCACGATCAACACCACCGCGACGGGAAGCCCTGGTACCACACGCAGCAACACTGCGACGGTGAGTTCAGCGACCACCGATCCGACCCCAGCCAACAATAGTGCCAACGCGATTACGTTGGTAGGACAGGCGCTGGTGCCCGGTCCTAGCCTCGGACGCATCGCGCTCGCTCTCATGCTGACCTTGCTCGCCTTCTTGGGCATCCGGGAACTCAGTGGCAGGCGACGTTGATTACGAAGTAAAGGCGGCATCGACGCCGCCGGCAACGCGGCGTCGAGATGTTCATCGCTGTACTCGAATGACCGGTTCTCCGGGATCGCGCGTTGGCGCGATCCCGGGCGTATTTGCGCTGATGTTGGTTCTGCTCGGCCTGGCCGGGTGCGGTCGTGCGCCCGAGCACCCGAACGTCGTCATCGTCACGTTCGACACGACGCGCGCGGATCATCTTGGTACCTACGGTCTCGGGATCGCACACACGCCGACGATTGACCGGCTTGCGGCAGAGGGCGTGCGTTTCGACGATGCCATCTCCGCAGCGCCGATTACGGCGGTATCGCACGCATCGATCATGACCGGCCTGTTGCCGCCCGCACACGGCGTGCGCGACAACGGCTCTTTCGCGCTCGGCGATGCGGCGACAACGCTCGCGGAACGGTTCAAGACGGCCGGATACGATACACGCGCCTATGTCTCGGCCATCGTACTCAATCGCCGCTATCGCCTCGATCAAGGCTTCGACGTTTACGACGACGATCTTTGGGGCGAGGCCGAACCGAAGTTGTTCATGATCCGCGAGCGACCGGCTGCGGAGACCATCGATCGCGTACTTGACTGGTTTGGCAAACGCGATCAGAAAGCGCAGGCCCGGCCGTTTTTTCTGTGGGTGCACCTGTTCGATCCACACGAACCGCACCGCCCGCCAGCATGGGCGCGCGCTGTCTCCCCGACACCCTATGATGCTTCGATCGCTTACGCGGATCGTGAACTCGGCAGGCTGGTCGACGCCCTGCGCGCGAGTGGCGAACTCGACCGCACCGTGTTCGTGTTCACCGCCGATCACGGCGAGAGCCTCAGTGAGCACAACGAGAAGACCCACGCGATCTTCGTCTATCGTGCCACCACGCGCGTGCCGCTGGTCGTGCGCTATCCGCCGCGGTTTCCAAGTGGGAAGGCCTACGCCGGGCCGGTGCGCAATATCGACATCGCCCCGACTCTGCTCAATCTTACCCACCTGCCCGGCGCGAATCAGACGCAGGGCGTCGACCTCGCGCCGATGATCCGCGGCGACGAGCCGATACGCGATTTGCCGCAGTACTCCGAATCGAAACTCGCGGAACTGGGTTTCGGCATGGCACCGCTGTTCGCATTGCGCAAAGGCGGCTATACCTTCGTTCGCGCACCGAAGCCGGAGCTCTACGACCTCAAGCTCGATCCAAACGAGACCCACAACCTGTACGGCGATCCGGCATACCAGGCAAAGGCGGACGCCCTCGACGTGGAACTCGAAAAATCGTTGCAAGACAGCGCCGCGCACGCAATCTCCGCGCAGTCGACGCCGATGTCGAAAGAAACCATGGAGACCCTGCAATCGCTCGGATATCTGCAAGGCGCGTCGGATCGCGCCGCGGCCGGTGGCATAGATCCCAAAGACGGCATTGCCATCTACAACAAGCTGGAAGAGGCGCGACACGCCGCACAGCAGCGCAAATGGAAGAAGGCCGAGGTCGAGCTCAAGGCCATCCTCGCGGAAATGCCGAGGCATTTTTCCGCGCGCAGCGTGCTCGCCCTGGTCGAATTCAAGCGCGGCAAGCTGGATGAAGCACGCACCCAGTATCTCGAACTGCTGGCGCAGGATCCCTCGCAATTCCGCCTTTACGGCATGCTCGCCGAGATTGCTTTGCTGCAGGGGAATCTGGATGAAGCGGAACGTTACAACAATGAGGCGCTCAAGATTGCCCCGCAATTTGTGGAAGCGATCGGCCAGCTGGGCCTTATCGCGATGATCCGCAACGACGACGCGGCGGCGCAGCGCTTTTACGATCAGGCGCTGAAAATCGACCCGTCGTTTCCGACCCTGCATCGTCGCCTCGCCGACGTGTATTACGAGCGCGGCGACTACGCTGACGCGCTGAAGGAATATCGCAGCGCCTATGCGCGTCAGCCGAAAGACTTCAGAAGTCTGCTGCAGGCCGGTGCCAGCGCACGGCGCGCCAACGAATCGGAACTGGCGGAACAGCTGCTGGGCGAAGCGATAAGCAAGAAACCCAAATCATGGATCGCTCGCTACAACATGGCTTGCCTGATGGCGCACGAAGGAAAGTCCGACCAAGCGTTCCAAATCCTGCAGGATGCGATCGCAAACGGCATGCTGTATCCGAACCTGCTCGAGAAAGACGAGGATTGGGATGCGCTGCGCAAGGATCAGCGCTATGTTCAGTCGTTGGCAAAAATCAAAAAAGCGGACAAAGCCGGCAGCCCCAAGGAGGGCGATGAAGAGGGCGACGTACCGGACGCCGACTGACGCAGCCGCCCCGCGATGTCAAACATCGCCTAGTTGTTAGCTTACGCATTAACTCAAGTCGCCTCGTTCGCCGAAACCCCCGTGCGCCCATTGTCGCGCGTCGGCGCAGCGTGACGCCGCACGCGCACAAGCCAATAGATCATCGTCCCGAGCACCAGCACGACCGGGATCGCACGCAGACCCATGCTGCTGCGCAACGGCTCGGGAAAGAACTTGCCCTGGCCGAGAAAGAACGACATCACTGCGATCCAGAGCGCGAACGTCATGCGCCAGAGGTGCCGCGCTATTCGCGCCCTGCCCTCGACATGACCGGCGCGCAACACGCGCGCGTCGCCCGCAGCAGCGGCAAGCGCCACGATCGCAAACATGAAGATCGGCGGCGCCGGAATGCCGCCGATGCCATTGCGTTGCCGCGCCGCCTCGAAGCCGAGCGCGAGCGCATACGTGCCAACCCCTATCGCCATCACCATCAAGCTTTGCGTCCATCCGCGCACGGCTGAAACCGGACGGCGCACCGTGAGCCACGCCGTCGCGACGAGATAGAACGTCGTCAGTCCGGCAACCACATTGCCGCGATTCGGGGTGAGGAAAGCCGCCATCACCACCGCGCTGCCCGTCATGGTCAGCATCGCGACGGCGAAGATCATGCCGCTGCGGCGGTGCAGAGACGATCCTTTTGCTGAGTACAGCGCGATGGCGCCCGCAACGAGCGCAATCAGTCCGGCGATGATGTGGATCGGTTTCATCTGCGCACCCCTCGCTTGATAACGGCGAGCGAGATTGGCGAAGGCGGGCCTGCACGCCAAGCGGTATGCGACAAACGACGGCAATCGACGCCTTTGACACGCTGGCGCAGGACGAATTGCTACTCCGTCATGATGATGATTCCCGGAGCTTGTCGAAGGACACGCAGGCCCGCGCAAGCGGCGCCTCCGTGCTTCGACAAGCTCAGCACAAATGACATTGGTCCGTGGCCTTCGATGGTTATGGCGACGCCATCGGATACCGCGTCACCCATCGCGCTCTGCCGTCGTTCGTCCGCGCCGCGGCGCGGCTCGTCGCATCGCGCTGTCGGAAGTCGCAGCCTTCTGCGAAAAAGATGCACACCTTCCGCCGGGAACCCCGATGACTACCGCCGAACTCGCCGCGCCCGCCGGCGCCATAACCGCAGGCGGCGCAATCGCCGCCGACTCCAACGCGCTTGCCCGCTTCGCCGCACGAGCGTTGCGCGCGGCAGCGGCAAGCTGGTTCGCCATCGCGGCTGCGGGGCAGATGATCTTTCTCGCCTATGTGGCGATCGTCTACGGCGGTGCTGCGGCGGCCGGCCACATCGAGCGCTGGAACAAGGAGCTGCCGCACGGCTACGTCGCCGGCGACGGCATCGGCAATTTCGCGGTCGCGCTGCACCTCGCACTCGCCGTCGTCGTCACACTCGCTGGCGCCCTGCAGTTGATCCCCGCGATTCGCCAGCGTTGGCCCGCCTTCCACCGCTGGAATGGACGCGCGTACCTCACTGCCATTGTGACCACGAGCGTGGCCGGTCTGTATATGGTCTGGATCCGCGGTGGCGCGGTCGGCGACCTGTCGCAACATCTCGGCATCACTCTCGACGCGCTGCTGATCATCGCGTTCGCCTGGCTCGCCTATCACCACGCGCGCGCGCGCCGCATCGCGCGACACCGGCCGTGGGCGCTGCGCCTGTTCCTCGTCGCGAACGGCGTGTGGTTCTTCCGCATCGGCCTCGCGCTGTGGATCGTGCTGAACCACGGTCCGGCCGGTTTCGATCCGAAGACGTTCACTGGCCCGTTCATCACCTTCCTCTCGTTCGCCGACTATCTGCTGCCGCTCGCCGCGCTCGAAGGCTACCTGCGCGCGCAGAACGCCGGCCCGCGCGCGCAACTCGCGATGACGGCGGCGCTGGCTGCACTGACGCTCGCGACCGCCGCCGGCGTCGCTTGTGCGACGCTGATCCTGTGGTTGCCGCGGGTATAAGGCCACGCAGAAACGTTCTTGGTTACCGCACACATCGAGGAGCATCTGCAATGAACGAAGTCTCCACCTTCCGTCTATATCTGCTGCGCGCCACATACCTTCTGATCGTCGTCGGTCTCGGCTTGCATATCTGGCCGGAAGTGTTGCATCACACCAAACTGTCGTTGATGGATGGCGTCGTCGACAGCGTTCTCGCGGCGGTGTCGATCCTCGCGCTGATCGGCCTGCGTTATCCGCTGCAGATACTGCCGCTGCTGTTGTTCGAACTGCTGTGGAAATCGATCTGGTTGCTCTCGTTCGCGTGGCCACTATGGTCGGCGGGCGACATCGACGCGGGCACGCGCGAGACAATCAAGGCCTGCCTCATGGGCATCGTGATCTTCCCGATCAGCATTCCGTGGGGCTATGTGTTTGCGCATTACGTGCGGCAACCGGGAGAACACTGGAAGCAGCTCATGCGCAGTGAAGCTGCCCGCGCTCGATGGGCACGGCGATTCGTGCTGATTTTTAGCGCAAAGTAAGGTCGCGCGGCAAAGCACATATCGCCGCGGGACCGCGTTCGTTGTTATCGTTGCATCATGTCCGCTGAATCTGTTCAAAAACCCGTCGGCCTCGCGCGCATCTTCGCCTGGCGGCGCGTGCGCGTGATGCTTGGCGGATGCCTCGCCGGGTTCATCGTGTTCGCGCCCGGCTGGCAGGTGTCGCGTCTCGTTTTGATCTCGCGCCTGCTGTTTATCGGTGGCTCGATGCTGCTCACGTTCGGCGTGTTCGAACGCTGGCCGGCGCAGCTGCCACGCTGGATCGCGCGCTGGGCGCTGCAGGTCGCCGGTGTCGCCTTCGTCGTGCCGTTCGCGGCGGCGATCGCCTATACGCTGACGACGCTGGATGATCCGAAACCCTGGTTTCACGACAAGGATCGCCTCGGCGGCTATTCCGGCATCACGATATTCACCTTGTTGATCGGGCCGTGGATTACGGTCGCATCGCTGCTGCGCCAGATCAAGGACGAGGCGATCAATCAGGCATTGAGCTTCGAATTCGAACGCAACGCCTACGAACGCAAGGCGACCGAAGCGCGTCTGCATCTGCTGCAGGCGCAGGTCGAGCCGCACTTCCTGTTCAATACGCTCGCCAATGTGCGCGAGCTGGTCGATGCGCGTTCGCCGCAGGCATCCACGGTACTCAACAGTCTGATCGCCTATCTGCGCGCAGCGGTGCCGCGCCTGCACGAGCCCGCAACCACGCTCGCGCAGGAACTCGAACTTGTGCGCGCCTATCTCGAGGTGATGCATATGCGCATGCCCGATCGATTGCAGTTCTCGCTGCACGCCGACGAGGCGGCGCTGCCGTTATTCTGTCCATCGATGACGCTGCTGACTCTGGTCGAAAACGCGGTGCGCCATGGCATCGATCCAGGCGAACAAGGCGGGCGTATCGATGTGCGCGTGCGTGTCCGCGACGGACGCTGTCATGTCGAAGTGATCGATACCGGCGTCGGCTTGAAACAAGGCGGCGAAGGACTCGGCACCGGACTCGCCAATCTGCGCGAACGCCTGGAGCTCGCGTTCGGTGCGACTGCTTCCGTCCATCTCGCGGCGCTCGCGCCGCACGGCACGAGCGCCGAAGTCGAGTTTCCTGCGCGCGGGAACGTCGCATGAGCGCCGCGCAGCCGACCGCGTTGATCGCCGAAGACGAACCGCTGCTGCGGCGCGCGCTGATGCGCCAGCTCGGCGAGACATGGCCGGCGCTGCAGATCGTCGCGCAGGCGCGCAACGGACGCGAGGCGGTCGAGCAGTTCGAGGCGCTGCAGCCGGACATCTGTTTCCTCGATGTGCATATGCCGGGACTGTCCGGCGTCGAGGCCGCGCGCTTCATCGGCCGCCGTGCGCATCTCGTGTTCGTCACCGCCTACGACCAGTACGCGGTGCAGGCGTTCGAACACGGCGCGCTCGATTATCTGGTCAAGCCGGTCGAGCCCGCGCGTCTCGCCGACACCGTCGCGCGCCTGCAGGATCGTTTGCGCGCGGCGCAACCGATCGGCGACACCGAAACGCTGCTCGATCAGCTGGCCGCGCGTCTACGCAAGGACGCGGCTCCCGCACCGCTGCGCTGGCTGCGTGTCTCGGTCGGACAACAGCTGCGCCTTGTCGCGTTCGACGAGATCGATTTCCTGCGCTCCGACGAAAAATATACGCTCGTCGCCTGGCGCAATGATGACGGCAAACCGAGCGAAGGCCTGATTCGTACGCCGCTCAAGGACCTGATTACGCAACTCGATGCCGCGCGCTTCGCGCAAGTGCATCGCTCGGTCGTCGTCAATCTGCGCGCGATCAGCCATGTCACGCGCGGCGACAACGAGACCGCTGACATTCATCTGAAAGGCCGCGCCGAAGTGCTGCCGGTCAGCCGCACTTATCTGCATCTGTTTCGGCAGATGTAGCGCCGCGGCGTCTAGCCAACTGGAAGAAACCGGGTGACGCGCGCTTTGAGCAACTGCACGAGTACCGGGTCCATATAGTCGTACTCGTCCGGTATATCAAGACAAATCACCCGCGTTGCGCCAAGGTGAGCGCGAAACTTCTTCGACAGCTTGTTGCGATGGGCTTTCTCCATCACGAAGATCAGGTCGGACCAGGCAAGCAACTCCGACGTCACCGGATTTTCCGCGTCGTTGTTGAGCCCAGCGGAAGCCACTTCGATTCCGGGCCACGACGCGAATACCTGTTCCGCAGTCGGACTGCGAAGCCGATTCTGGCTACAAATGAAAAGTACGTGCCTCATGGCTTCAACCTATCCTGCTCGCAAATGACGAGCAACATACGGCGCTCTGATTGCTCGCATTGCGTCATACTATTGC
Source organism: uncultured Rhodanobacteraceae bacterium (assembly GCA_964509025.1). Classification (GTDB taxonomy): domain Bacteria; phylum Pseudomonadota; class Gammaproteobacteria; order Xanthomonadales; family Rhodanobacteraceae; genus Rudaea. The sequence continues at coordinate 10,809 of CAZDWH010000008.1, read as the reverse complement.
CGTTGGCGCGCACGCGGAGCAGCGATGGATCCGAAACCAGGCGATGCTTTGGGCGGCTATGTCGTCACGGAACGCCTCGTCGCGGGCGGCATGGCCAAGGTGTATCGCGGACGCCAGGCGAGCACCGGACGCGAAGTCGCGATCAAGGTACTGACGCTCGATGCGGATCCCGATCTGCGTGCGCGTTTTGAACACGAGGCGCGCGTGCTCGCAGCGCTGCAGCATCCGCATATTCTCGGCTTGATCGATGCGGGGCGCGAGGGCGAACGGCTTTATCTCGTCATGCCGCTCGTGCGCTGCGGCGACCTCGCCGATCTGATCGCGCGCGAGGATGGTCCGCTGCCCCTGCCGCGCGTGCGCCGCGCGATGCTGCAGCTGTGTGCGGCGCTCGACTATGCGCATGGTCAGGGCGTCGTGCATCGCGATATCAAGCCTGCGAATGTGCTGCTCGACGAGCACGGCAATTGCCTGCTCACCGACTTCGGCATCGCGCTGAGCGCGGATGCGAAGCGCCTGACCATCGCCGGTTTCTACATCGGCACGCCGGAATATCTTCCACCCGAACAAAGTGCGGGCCGTGCCGATGCGCGCAGCGACCTGTACTCGCTCGGCGTCGTGCTGTTCCAGATGACGACGGGCCGCCTGCCGTTCACCGCGCATACACCGCTCGACTGGCTGCGCGCGCACAGCGATACACCGGTGCCGTCTGCGCGCGCACTCAATCCCGATCTGCCGCCGGCGCTCGAGCGTGTTATCGGCAAAGCGCTGGCGAAGGCGCCCGACGCGCGCTACCAGAGCGCCCAGGAATTTGCCGCGGCGATACGCGAGGCACTGCCTGAGTCACGCTACGGCGAGAGCACCGATGCCGCAGATGAGCCCGCGAACGACGCCCCCGCTCGCCCCTCACCGCGACAGGCCAAGAACATCGCCGTTCTTGCCATCGTCCGCGCCCTTCCCCCCCCGGCCCCCTTCCCCCCCCCCCCCCCCTCCCCCCCCCGCCCCCGCCCCCCCCCCCCGCCCCCCCCCCGCGCCCCGCCGCTCCACTCCTTCACCCCGGCACGGGC
>CAZDWH010000008.1:0-9735 GCA_964509025.1 uncultured Rhodanobacteraceae bacterium | reverse complement strand
GTTTACGGCGAGAGCCCCGATCCCGCTGACGCGACCGTCCGCACGAGCACGGCGGCCCAGACCTCGGCGCTACCCGCAAGGCATATCGCTGCAATCGCGATCGTCGGCACGCTGCTCGTCACGGCTGTGGTACTGCTTTGGCAACCATGGCGCCGCACGGCGAGCACCCCAGCCGCGGTTTCGTCGCCGGCGATGAGCACACCTGCTGCCGCGCCGCCCGCTGCCGCCGCCGCGACGCCAACGAGCAGCACTCAAGCAACGGTGAGCAATACTCCGCCCACTAGCGTCGCGCTATTCGATCGCTTCGACGATCCGCGCTTCGAAGGCAAGTACGACGGCGCACGCTGGCATCCGACCAAGGTCGACGCGCGCATGACGATCGAACAGCGCGCGGGCACGCTGTATATTCGCTCGCAGGAACGCGAGCACGGCGTCTATGCGGAATTTCCCGCGACGCGACTCGACTGCGTCTCCGCGCGCGTGCGTTTCGACGCGCCCGCGCTCGCACAGCAGGCGGGCATCGGCATCAGCCTGTCGCGCAGCGATCGGCCAAGCGAATGGGTATCGTGCTATCTGTACGCAACACGCGGCGCGGCCACGGCTACACCGGCGTGCACCGACCAGCGCCGGCTGGAATTCCGCACTGGCGACGCGAGCGAACTCGGCAGCTGGCACACACTCACTCTGCATCCGAACGCCGATGCGAACCATGTCATCGTCAGCGCCGACGGCCACACGCTCGGAACGCTGCCGAGTTCCGGCGCAGGCGGCAACGCAGACTGGTATCTGCTGCTGTCGGGCTGGTCGAGCGATGGTCAGCCGGTCGAGGGCGCGGTCGCCGATGTCAGCACCTCCTGTCCGAACTGAGGCCTGGCGAAGTTCAGTGCGCTGCCGCCAGCGTGTATTCGAATGTGTACGAATGCTTGCCGCCCGGCGCGATGTCGATCTTCATCTGCCCGCTCAAACCCGCGAGTTCGCCGGTGCCCGATCCGGGTGCGACGATGATGTTGAGATACGGCACACCTTGCGTCATCGTCGCGTTGTGCACCAGCGCGAAACTGCCGCGCTTGCCGTGCAACATGCCGGTCACGCGCTCGATCGCGACGTAGGCGCCGGAACCTTTCGGCCCCGGCACACCGGTGCTGAGCATCTCGCCCTTGCTCGTTGCATCGAGGTCGCCGTGGAATTGCTTGTCGATCGACATGCGCCCGAGCAGCGCGCCTTCGTCCTTGTTGTACGCTTCGAGCGGATTGATCTTGACGTCGAAGGGGCCGGCCGCAGTCTGGTTCATATGAGTTTCCGTGGAGTTATTGGAGTTGCCACTCGCATGGACGAACGCCATCGCGAGCGCTGATGCGAGACATGCGCGAGAAAATAATGATAATTGCACCGTGATGCTCCGCAGTGAAGTGCGATGCATGCTAGCGATGCCTGCGCTGCCCGGATTGAAAAAACGCGACATGCGTTGCGATAGACGATGCTGAAGCAAAAACACGAGCGCTCGCGCGGCATCCTGCATGTGCCGGCTGCCGATCCGATGGCAGGCCACCGGCGCTATTTCCCTTCCGCCGACCTCGCGCCATTCATCGAACACTACTGGGCCTTCACACACGACTTCGCGGCGCCACAGCTGACCGAGACGCTACCGTTTCCGGTCGTGTATCTGATCTTCGAGCATGGCGAGGCGCTCGTCGCCGGCGTGCAGCAGCACAAGTTCTCGCGCGTGCTCGAAGGCGCGGTGCGCGTGCGTGCGGTGAAGTTCCGGCCTGGCGGATTCCGGCCGTTTCTCGATGCGCCCGTGTCGACACTGACCGACAAGACCATGTCGCTGCAGGCACTGTTCGGTGCGCAGCATGGCGACTTTGTTGCGGGCGTGCTGAGCGAGCGCGATGACCAGGCCGCGTTCGCCGCGATCGAAACATTTCTGCGCGAACACGCACCGTGTGCCGACCCTGCGATGACCCTGATCGGCGAAATCGCTACAGCCATCGCGAGCGATCGCGCGATCACTCATGTCGACCAAATCGTCGCGCGATATGGCATCGGCCTGCGCAAATTGCAGCGCCTATGCGACGACTACGTCGGCATCGGCCCGAAGTGGATGATCCAGCGCTATCGTCTGCATGAAGCCGCCGTGCGCATCGCGCGGGAGGCGGACGTCTCGTGGACCGATATCGCGCTCGATCTCGGCTACGCCGATCAGGCGCACTTCATCCGCGACTTTCGTCGCGTCGTCGGCCACGCGCCGGCGGAATACGCCAGACGCATGCGGCGCGCAGAGTAATCACAACGCGCCGCCGCAGGCTTGCCCCGACGCCCACGCCCACTGGAAATTGTAGCCACCGAGCCAGCCGGTGACGTCGAGCACTTCGCCGACGAAGTACAGACCCGGCATACGTTTGGACTGCATCGTGGTCGAGGAAATCTCGTCGGTGTCGACGCCACCAAGCGTCACTTCGGCAGTGCGATAGCCCTCGGTGCCGCTCGCGATCAGCGGCCAGTCGGCGAGTTGCGCGGCGACGTCGCGCAACTCCGCCTCACGATACTGGCGCAGTGGTTTGCTCACGATCCAGTGTTCGCACAGGCGCTGCGCGAAGCGTTTCGGCAGACGATCGGCGAGCGCCGTCTTCAGTTCCGCAGCAGGACGTTCAAGTTGCTGCGCGCGCAGCCAGTCGAATGCGTCGCCGTCCGGCAACAGATCCAGACGCAGATCGTCACCCGGATTCCAGTACGAGGAAATCTGCAGGATCGCCGGGCCGCTAATACCGCGATGCGTGATCAGCATGAAGTTGCGGAAACTCGCGCCATTGCAACGCGCCTCGATCGGCAAGGCGACGCCGGCCAACTCGGCGAGGCGTTCTTGATGTTTGCCGCTCAACGTCAGCGGCACCAGCCCAGCGCGTGTCGGCAGCACGCGATGGCCAAATTGCCGCGCGAGTTCGTAGCCGAAGCCGCTCGCGCCCATGCTCGGAATCGACAGGCCACCGCTTGCGACCACCAATGCGGGCGCGCTGAATTCACCGAGCGCCGTGTCGACGTGAAACGTCTCGCCGTGGCGCACGCGCGTCACCGCGCAATTCGTCTCAATACGCACACCGGCCGCGGCGCATTCATCGAGCAACATGCGCACGATTTGCTTCGACGAGTCGTCGCAGAACAGCTGGCCGAGTTCCTTCTCGTGATACGCGATGCGATGGCGCTCGACCAGCGCGATGAAATCGACCGGCGTGTAGCGCGCCAAAGCAGACTTGCAGAAGTGCGGATTCGCGGACAGGAAATTCGCCGGCGTCGTGCCGGTATTGGTGAAGTTGCAGCGGCCGCCGCCGGACATGAGGATTTTTTTGCCGACACGGTTCGCATGCTCGATCACCAACACGCGCCGACCACGCTGGCCCGCCGTGATCGCGCACATCAGACCCGCGGCACCGCCGCCGATGATCAAGGCATCGAATGATTCCGCCATGTGCCTGCCTACGCGAACCAGTCGCGCAGCTTCGCATAGACTTCCTTGCGATCGAGCAGGTCCATGTGATGCATGCGATAGCCGGTCCATGTGCGCGTTTTGGAAAAATGCAGGTTGCGTTGCGCGTCGTCGTGTTGCCCGAGCGCGCTGCGCACCGGCACCAGTCCGTCGCCGAGAAGTTTTTCGCGCAACGAACCAGATCTTGTCGCCATCGAGGCCGCTATCGCATGGCAAGCAACGTGCTCCGGCAATTCGATGAACTGCGGCTTGCGCCGCACGCGTGCGAAGCGATCGCGATCGATCCAGTCGGCGTCGACCACGCTGCCGTGGCGCAGATCGGTGATACCGGCGCTACGAATTTTGCCTAGACGCGCGAAGGCAGCGGTGTAGGGACTCGCGCCGAGGATCGCATCGACCCAGTTGCCGCCGCGTTCGAGCGGCGCGCCATGATGCGGCGTGCCGAGAAACACGATCTTGCGCAGGTGACGCGGCCAGGTGCGTCCCGCCTGCGCGTAATGGCAGGCGCTGCGCGCTACGAGCCCGCCCATGCTGTGCGCGAGTATCGCCAGTTCTTCGATCGGCAGCGGCCACGCATTCGTCAAGTCTTCGATCAATCCGGCCAGCTCGCGACCATTGCTCGAAATATGCAGACCGGTGTTGTAGTGCAGATACACCGGCGTGTAGCCAGCATCGCGCGCAAGTGCGGTGCCGTGATCGTGCTCGTGCCGCCGCCATTCGAGATCGTTCATGCACAGGCCGTGCACGAGCAGCAGTATCTTGCCGGTCGGTGCGGGTATCGCAGCGCGCAGGTCGTCGCGATTCAGCGACAGTGCGCGGCCGTCGCGGCGCAACTGCATCTTGATCGCAAGCGGATTGCCACTCGCCGCAAGATGATCGCCGAGTACGCCATTGAGCGCCGCCAGCACGGCTTCGCGTTCGCCCGTGGATTCGCCCGGCGCGCCAAAAAACGGCACGAGCTGCTTGAGCGCAATATCGACACCGCCACCGACGAGCCGTGTTACGCCGCGGATGGTCCTGTAGACAAGTCCGGTGATGCCCTTCGTTGGCGCTTGCGTCGGCTTTGCGAGGATGCCCGGCGTGCGCAGGATATTGTGATGCAGATTCTCGACCAACTCGGTCAAGCCCAATGTCGCCTCGACCGCGAGGCGGCCGTAACCGCGCAGATCGGTGGCGCGAACGGGATTGCGCTTGGGCATGAAGGCGCGTTGATGGTGCTGGACGGGCGTCGAGTATTTCAGATTCATGCACGTAGCGCTTCATAAAGCTGCAATGCCGTTGCCGCTTTCCTGACTTCTCGCGCGCCGAGAATGCCGACCCGAATCGGATCGGCGTCAGGGGCTTCGCTGATCCAAGGACTACACCGCGACATCTGTGGAGGCTCCCATGACGACTCTGGATCGTCGCAACTTCCTGCGCCTCGCCGGCGCTGGCGCGCTGGCCGCAGCGCTGCCGAACAGCATCCGGCGCGCGCTCGCGATTCCCGCGAATAACGCGACCGGCACGATCAATGATGTCGAGCACATCGTGATCCTGATGCAGGAGAACCGATCGTTCGACCACTACTTCGGCTCGCTGCGCGGCGTGCGCGGCTTTTCCGATCCGCGCGCAGTGATGCAGCGCGACGGCAGTCCGATCTGGCAGCAACGCAAGGGGCAAGGCGTCGGCGACTACGTGCTGCCGTTCCGGCCGAACGCGCCCGATCTCGGCCAGCAATTCCTCGAAGACCTGCCGCACGACTGGAACTCCTCGCAAGCCGCGAGCAACTTCGGCGCGAACGATCAGTGGGTGCCGGCGAAGGGCCCGACGACGATGGCCTATCTCACGCGCGAGGATGTGCCGTTCCACTACGCGCTCGCCGATGCGTTCACGATCTGCGATGCTTATCACTGCTCCTTGCTCGGCCCGACCGATCCGAACCGCTACTACATGTGGACCGGCTGCGTCGGTAACGATGGCGCGGGCGGCGGCCCGGTCATCGACAATGCCGAGGCCGGCTATGGCTGGTCGACTTATCCCGAGCGTCTGCAGCGCAACGGCATCTCGTGGAAAATCTACCAGGACGTCGGCGAGGGCCTCAACGCCGGCGGTTACTGGGGCTGGACCGGCGATGCCTACATCGGCAACTACGGCGACAATTCACTTTTATACTTTCATCAATACCAGAACGCGCAGCCCGGCGACGCGCTGTACGAAGGCGCGCGCCGCGGTTCGAATATCAAGTCCGAGGGCGATCTGTTCGAGCAGTTCGCGGCCGACGTCGCCAACGGCACGTTGCCGCAGGTGTCGTGGATCGTCGCGCCCGAGGCCTATACCGAGCATCCGAACTGGCCGGCGAACTACGGCGCCTGGTACGTGTCGCGCATTCTCGACGCGCTGACCGCAAATCCTGAGGTGTGGAGCAAGACGGTATTCCTGCTCACTTACGACGAGAACGACGGTTTCTTCGATCATATGCCACCGCCGTTTGCCGCGCCCTCGCCCGCACACGGCGCCTCGACCGTCGCGACGACAAACGAATTCTTCCCAGGCAACGCAACCTATCGTGCAGGGCCCTACGGCCTCGGCGCGCGCGTGCCGATGCTCGTGATCTCGCCGTGGAGCCGCGGCGGCTACGTCAATTCGCAGCTATTCGATCACACCTCGATCATCCGCTTCATCGAACAACGCTTCGGCGCGAACAAGTCCGACTTGATCGAGACGAACATCAGCCCGTGGCGCCGAGCGGTCTGCGGCGATCTGACCAGCGCGTTCGATTTTGCGCATCCGAACGCGGCTTGGCCGAAACTCCCGCCGAGCGATGCATTCGCGCCGGGCGACGCGCTGCGCCATCCCGACTATCAGCCGCAGCCGCCACACTCGCAACAGATGCCGCGACAGGAAAGCGGCGTGCGTCCCGCGCGCGCGCTGCCGTACGTACTCGATGCGAGTGCGTCGATCGATGCATTTGGCGACCTCACGCTGCAACTCGACAACAGCGGCGCTGCGGCCGCAGTGTTTCATGTGCGCGCACTCGATCGCGCGGATGGCCCTTGGATGTATACGGTCGAAGCCGGCAAGTCATTGGCCGGGACGTTCGCGCTCGCCGCGACGCAGGGTAAATATGACTTCGCCGTGCATGGCCCGAACGGCTTCTATCGCCGCTTCGCCGGGCACGCGCGCGGCGCGGGGCTCGGCGTGAGCGATGTCGCTGCCAGTATCTCCATCGATGATGCGAACAACCTCGCCACGCTGCATTTGCGCAATGCGGGCAATGCGCCGATCAAGCTGCGCGTCGTCGATGCGTACGGCGGTTCCGATACGCTGCACATGCTCGCATCGGCGCAGTCGATCGCGCAGCATTTCGATCTCGCCGCGAGCTTGCGTTGGTACGACATCAGTGTGAGCGACGACCGCGGCAACGGTTTCCGCCGCCAGTTCGCCGGCCACGTCGAAACCGGCAAGGACAGCGTCAGCGATCCGCTGATCGGTCTGCAACAAGCCGGCGTCTGAATATTGCGATGCGCATGCTGCGGCAGCACATCGATATGCACAACAGCTACGGAAAAATCTACGCGGAATTAGCGCTTTCGTAACGGTGCCTGTGTTGGCATAGACGCCGACAAGAACACGAACAATGTGGTGCGAAATGCAAAACGAACACATCGCGATCGCGGCGCAATGGAGCCAGGCACTGCGCAATATCAGCGCTGGACTGTGCGGCGATCTCACCGTGCCGGAAATCGAGACGCTGCGCCATCAACTCGGCGCGCTCGCATGGCACGAAGGCAGTCCGCGCGCGGCCTCGTTCTTCGCGCATATGCAGACGCCGCGCTATCGGCGCCAGCTGATCGCCGCAGCGCCCGACGGCGGATTCACGATGCTGCTGATCGCGTGGCCGCCCGGCTACGTCACGCCGCTGCACGATCACGCCGGCCTGTGGGGCATCGAACTGGTGCTCGACGGTGCCCTTCAGGTCGACGAATTCTTCAGCGACGGCGATGCGTCGCAACCAGCGCTGCAGCCACAGCGCTCGCTACTGCTCGGCTGCGGCGACGCCGCGGTGTTCACCGACCCGGCCTATGTGCATCGCTGCCGTAATCTGTCGGCGACGCAGCCGGCGCTGTCGCTGCATGTCTATGGCGGCGTACTGCATGAGTACCAGGCATTCACCGAAGTCAGCGACAACCTGTATCGGCTGTCGCAGCAGCAGGCGGTGCTCGACGCCGTGTCGATCTGATTCCCGCGGAACGAACCCTGCACAACCCTCGCCCGCGCTTTGTCGGGCGAGGGATTGGCGTGAACGGAATCGTCTAGGGCAAACTGAAGCTGATCGGCACCAACGCCCACGCCGCGTAAGGCACGCCGCCGTGCGTACCTGGCTGGAAGCTCCAGTGCCGCACGGCGTCGCGCGCGGCGTTGTCGAGCTCGCGCGAGCCGCTCGACTTGCTGATTTCGATCTGCTGCACCAGACCGTCTGCGCCGACCAGCACGTGCAGCATCACGGTGCCCTGCTCGCGCCGCTGCAAGGAAATGCGCGGATACGGAATCGCCGTGCGGTTCTTGTATGCAAGCGCGCTCGGTGCGCTGTCCGCAACGCCAGCGCCGGCCCCATCCGCAGTAGGCGTTGACGCTTCTCCAGGCGGTGCGATCGTGTTCTGCGGCGGCGCGACGGCGAACGATTCGGGCCGGGTGATCGTGATGCTCGGAATCGGCGGCGCGGCGACGGGTTTGCGCTTGTGGTGGTCCGGTACCGGCAGCACCGGCTCGGCGACGGGCTTGGCCTCCTCGCGCGGAGGGGTAACGATGATCGCCTTGTCTTCGGCCACGCGGCGCAGTTCCATCGCCACCGGTGGCGCGAGCAAGGCCAGCGCCAGCGCGATATGAAACGCAAGGCTGCCCGAATAGGCCGAGACGCGCGGCCAGTTGAATGCAAACGGAGCACGAAGCGGCGAAGCCGGGTGGAGCGCAAGCGTAGTCATGGCCAATCCCCTCTATCGAACCGAAAAACCGGCGCGAACGCCGGGCCGACGATCACTGCGGGATTCACGCTAACACAAAATGTTATGAAATAACATAACAATTTATTCTGACGGCATCACCGTTCCGACGGGCGGTCGATCAGCGCATGCAGATTCTCCGAAGCCATATTGTTGGAACGCTCGGTCAGGCCGTGCGCGGCTAGCCACGCGGGAATGCGCGTGGCGAACAGCGCTTGGTCGAAGTGACAGTCGTCGTGACCGCAATCGAGCGAGGCAAACTCGGCCTGCGGCGCCGCTTGCGCGAGCTGCTGCCCCATCGCATACGGAATGACCTTGTCACGCCGTCCGTGCTCGAGAAATATCGGCCCGCCGAACGCGTGCACGCGCGCATGCGTGTCCCACGGATAGCGCGCGAGGAACCCCGGCAACACATAGCGGTGCGCCAGCGCTTCCATCGAGGTATAGGTCGAGAGCAGGAGTAATGCGTCCGGCTTGCGCCGCCGGGTCAAATCCGCCGCAGCGCCACCGCCGATCGAATAGCCCATCACCGCTACCTTGCGCTTCTCATCGCGCGCACGCGCGGCGAGCCAGTCGAATGCGAGATCCGCCGCTTGCGTGACCTGGGCGAAATCGGGCTTGCCGTCGGCACCGCAATAGCCGGGAAACTCGAGCTGCAGCACCGGGCTGCCCGCGCGCGCGAGCGGCTGCAACAGCGCGAACGAGTCCTCGATGCACTCGAAGTTTCCGTGCAGATAGAGGATGGCGGGTCCGCGTGGCGCATTGTTGTCGGCGCCGAGATAAACCGCGCGTACGGTGCCGAAGCTCGCGTGCAGCTCCACCAGCTGGCCGTTTGCAGGTGGCGCCGTGTGCAGCGGATGCCGCGCTTCGGACGCCGCCGGGAACAATATCGCTTCCTGCTTCGCGTACATCATGCCCGCATACAGCGGGTACAACACCAGCAGCGGCAGGGCCACGGCACGCATTTTCATTGGCGAACTCCGGCTCGTTTCGCCGAGCATTGGCGCGACCCGGCGGCGATTCAACTATTAATGCCGCCGCCGAACCGGATCAGCCGTGAGGTATCATGATTTGATACTTCGCTGGAAATCGCACATGAGCGCAACCGCATCCCTGCTGCAGTCGATCCGCGCGCTCCTGCGCCAGCGCGGCATGACCTATCGGCAATTGGCCCAGGCACTCGGCGTCAGCGAACCGACGGTGAAGCGCGATCTGAGCCGCGGCAATTTTTCCCTGGCGCGTCTCGACGCGATCTGCGCTGCGCTCGACGTCTCG
>CAZDWH010000007.1:33786-37813 GCA_964509025.1 uncultured Rhodanobacteraceae bacterium | reverse complement strand
GTGAGGACGATATGCTCAGACGCGATTTCCTGAAGACTGCCACAGCGACCGCAGTGCTGACTGCGACCCTTCCCGTTCAAGCCAAGGAGACCCCCGCCATGTCGAATGCGAATTTTGCCGACGTCAATGGCCAGCATATCTTTTACAGCGTGCATGGCGCCGGCAAGCCGCTCATTCTTCTTCACGGGGGCATCAACCCAGACAGCTTCGGGAGCAATCTGGCCGAACTGGCCAAGGGCCGGCAGGTGATCGCCGTCCATCTTCAGGCGCATGGGCGCACGCCAGACACCGACAGGCCACTGCGCTGTGAAACGCTGGGCGACGACGTTGCCGCTCTGATCGGCCATCTGAAGCTTGGCAAGGCCGACGTAATGGGCTACTCGCTGGGCTCCTTCGTCGCGCTGCAGACCGCCATCCGCCATCCGGACGTGGTCGACCGGCTCGTGCTCCTGGCCGCGAGGATGAGGCAGGACGACGCTTATCCGGAGGTGGTGGCGGCCTTCAATCAATTGGAGGCCAACGCTGCCATGCTCGGCGGTAGCGTCAAGGCATCGCCGTTAGGGCAGGCCTATCCCGATGTCGATTGGACGAACCTCTTCCGCAAGGTCGGTGACCTGACCAAACGCCCCTTTGACTGGAGCGCCGACGTCGCCAAGCTTAAGGCTCGCACACTGCTGGTCTTTGCCGACGCTGACTCCATCCGGCCCGAACACATGGTCGAGTTCTGGAAGGCGCTGGGAGGCGGCCGGCGAGATGCCGGGATTGATGGCTCATTGCGGCCCGCAAACGAACTCGCCATCTTGCCGAACACAACTCACTACACGCTCCCCGTCGAGCCGATGCTGCCGGAGATCGTCGGACGCTTCCTCGGAGCTGCATTGAAAGCGGTAAGTTAGGAGCGCGCGAAGCGCTCACGGAGAAATCATTCGAAGGAAGCGTTCGAGTCGATGGTGGGTGCCGCACACGGGCATCCGAGCAGTTCGATCAGCTGGACGAACTCCTCAAGACGGGAATGGAGTAGAAAGCAGACTCTTCAGCACGCCCTCACTCTTGATCCGATAGAGTTTGCCCGGCATAGCAGTGCGGCGAGCGCACTCAGGAGGCAGCGTGTTGAAACAAGGCAAGTTCATCCTTCTAGCCGCTAGCCTCGTGGCGGCGTCGGCGTGGGCGCAATCGGTGGTGCAGCCGTTGAACCTGCGTCTGCCCTCCGACGCCGCGGCGCCGCAAACCTCGACCGTCGCGCCCGCGCGTGACGCCGATAGCGTCTCGGCGGCTGTATCGTCGCCGACGGACTCGGTTTCGCCGGACTCGCACTACGATGCTGCCGCCAACCGCGCCGTGGACGCCGCAGACGCGGCGAACCGCCCGTTGGATGGCCAAGACGCCAGCAAACCGGCATGCAACGATGCCGACTACACGCAGACGCAAGTGCATGGCAGCGTGGGCATGGGTGTGGTTGCGGGCAACCACGTCAGCGGCAACTACCAGACCGGCAGTATCCGACTCACGAAAGCGACCGGCAGCTGCGATCACCCCACGGGCGGTGTGAGCCTCTCCATCAATGTCGGGCGGGAGAACTTCGGTCGCGGCCGATGGCGGCATTAGAAAAACCAGAAAAACCAGGGCAAAAACCAGGGTCAGCGTGCACTTTCTTTCCCGTCACAAATCCTTTTCGTTGTGCTTCGCCAGCGCGTCGAGTGCGCGCGACTTCGTAACAAAGGCGCGCTTGGCCGGATTCCAGTCGAAGGTTGCACGCCATGTCGCCACGCCGGCTTTCGCACTCGGCGGCGGCTCACAATCCTCGGCCACACGTTTCGTGCGTTCGGTGACGGTGATGTCCAACGAGGCGAACTCGGCGCCGGGTTTCGGCCGCGTGGCAAAATCCGCCGTCTGATTGCGCTCGACACCGCAGAACTTCGACGACAGCAGGAATACGCTCGCGGCAGTGGCGAAGCGGTCGTGGTCGATGAACAGCGCTTTGTGTATCAAGTAGTCCTGGTTCGAGTTGAAGTGCGAACTTGAGACCATGACGAGATCGGAATTTGCGCCGATCTTCAGCGCCGGGCTGGTCTCGAGAGAGTTCTCGCGATCGTCGCCGACATCGACCAGATCGAGCAGGCGCGGCTGCGGCGCCGGGTCGATCAAGGCCAGCAGCGCCGAGCCCGGCCTGCCCGACAAGGATTGATCGACTTCCGCGAACACGAGCAGCCTTGCATGCCCCGCTGCAGTAACGTCGCGCGCCGAAAACCAGGTCGCATGAAACGCGCCGTCGGCGGCGACTTCGTCGTCGGAGTCCAGACGCCGCGCCTTGGCGAGGGTCGCCGCTTCGATCGAGTCGTCGGTGCCAGCGTGCGCATCCGGCATCAAAAGCTTCAGCGCAGCGCCCCAGGTCAGTCCCGAGCGTGCGGAGATCGGCGTATCCAGCAGGTCGGCCGATCCATGGAGGATGCTGCTGGGCTGTGCTGCGCATGTCGCGGCGGACAACGCCCAAGTCAATGTCGCTGCAAATAAGCGTTTCCAATCGGACATATCGTTTCCTGACAGAAGGGAGTTGGAGCATCCTCGCATAGACGCAATCGCAGACCGGTTCGGATCATGCGGGCCATCATGCCGGGGCCACTTGAGCGGAACGCCGCTTAGGGTGCACATTCCATTGTTGAATGGGAATCGAAGGGCGTATCGCAATGAATATGCTGTTATGGGCATTGCAGATTCTCGCCGCGCTGCTGTACGGCGCGTCGGGCGTGATGAAAATCTTTATGTTCGACAAGATCAGCGCCGACGTTCCTTCATTCGGCGCGTTGCCGCGGCAAGCCTGGCTGGGCCTCGGTGTGGTCGAACTCGTCTGCGTGATCGGGCTGATCGTGCCGGGCGCTTTTCACTGGCATCCGGAACTCACGACGGTGGCCGCGACGATTCTCGCGATCGAGAGCCTCGTGTTCATCGGCGTACACGTGAAGTACCGCGAAACCGCATCGATCGCCATGAGCGGCGTGCTGGGCCTGCTCATGGCCTTCGTCGCGTACGACCGGATTGCGCCGTAAAGGCCAATTTCATGGCGATAGCAGGACGCTAACCCCCAGCAGGTTTTCGGCGCCACGGATGCCTTGATAGGTCGTGAAGCAGTACGCCGGCCCAGCGTCGATGCTTGCAGACAACAACCCGAAAGCGCGACTGTTTTTGTAGAGCGGACCGCCGCTGTCGCCGCCGAGCGAACCGCAGACATCGAGTTCACCCATGTTACGCAATTGGTAATTCACACCGTTGAGGGACTCCGTCTCGTCTGCGCCAAGGGCGGAAACCTCGCCACATTCCGTGCCGGTGGTTCTGCCCGTTCTGCACAGGATTTGTCCAAGCGAACTAAACGCGGTTGCACGAATTGCATAGTTCGGGTCGTAGGCCGTCTGTGCCGATCCTTTCACGACGACCGCAGGGATTGGCAGGGGCGTAGCCCAAGAGCGCCACAGGTCGATACTCACGATACCGGCATCAGCCCCCGGTCCTCCGGCAAAGGTGTAAAAAGCGGTATTGCCAAACAGACTCTCGTTGCCAGATTCGTCCCTGGCCTTCCATCGCGTATCACCTGAACCGAAAATGCAGTGCCCCGCGGTTATCGCCCAAAATTGTTGGAAGATGAACCGGTCACGCGCGATGAATCCGATGGTGCAAAAGAAATTGCTACTACTGTGCATCTCGCGTCCGCCGCGTAGCGGGGGATTGCAATAGGTGATATTGCAGGACACGGTCGCACTCGCCAGAGTTGGCACTTCAACGTGGCGAAGATATACCCATGGTATCGCGCTCAGCGGCTTCAGCCGCGCTTCCTCGTTTGCCGATAACGCCGCGATCACCGTCACGACGACCTTGTTCAAGCGCGTGTTGTAACTCGTCAGCGCGTGTGCCGATTCAATCAGTTCGCCAATTTCGTTGCGGGTGGCGTGCTGTTTCTTCTCCAGGTCTGACACGCTGAATTGCACCGGAACGTAGTCCGTTTCGGCCCCCAGTCCATAGCCCCCCCCCAGACTCC